>DASQOM010000263.1:0-9001 GCA_035644495.1 Planctomycetota bacterium
CGCCGCGTCGGCCCGGCGGTCCGCGTCGTTGCCGTCGATCATCAGCACCACCGCCATCTCGTCGTTGCCCGGCAGGTGGCGCAGGTCCTCCATCGTCTGGATCAGCGTGAAGGTCAGCAGGCTGCGGCCCTTCACCTTCAGCGCGGTCATATGGCCGATCATCTGGCGCTTGTTGACCGGGCCGGGCGGCACGACCAGGAACGTGTCCGTCTCCGCCCCCGGCTCCACCGCGAGGAAGCGGTTTCCGAAGACCCGCAGGCCGACGATGGCATTCTCAGGGAGCTTCTCCACGATTCGCGCGATCGTCTCCTTGGCGACGTCGAAGCGTTCCTTGTCGCCCAGCTCCTGGCGCATGCGCCCCGACGCATCCAGGACAAACATGATGTTGGGGCAGCCGCCCAGCGACTTCATCTCGAGCCGGCCCATCCCGCCCGGCTTGGACAGGGCCTTGATCGCCGCAGTCGACTTCGTCAGGAATAGCAGCGCTTTCCCGGTGCCGCGCGCGGGATCGTTGTCGTCCAGCCACGAACCGTCGGGTTGCTGCATTGCCGTCAGCGCCTGCATTCCCGCACCGGCCCATTCGAGGTCGCCCAGTCTCGGGGTCGCCAGCAGGCTTCCGATCTGCTCGATCGCCGACCACGGCGCGAGCGACCGATCCTTGCTCTCGACCAGGGCTTTGACGGCGTCCTGGATGGCCGCGTTCTGGCCGGGATTGGAATCCCCGAGCGCCAGCCGGCACAGATAGAGAGACGTGGCGTCCTTGCCGCCTTTCCCTTCGATGCCGTCCAGCGCGTGCTTCCAGGTGTCGGCCGGGACCTGATGGCCGCAAGCCTGCGCGGCATAGAGCGCCAGCAGCGCCAGCGGCGTCGCCGCGAGGTCGCCGTCGGGCCCGTCGATGGATCCCTTCGCGATGATGAAGCGCCTCGGCGCGGGATCGCCCGACACCAGGAGCGCGCCTTCAGGCTCCATCAGGGGCTCGAAGGCCGCCATGGCGACCTTGGGACCGTCGGCCCACAGCCCGTTCTTTCCCTGCGCATTGACGAGATAGTGGGCGCCCTGCGCCGTCATCCCCCGCGCCTCGGGGTCGCCGCACAGTGCCAGCCCGATCGTGCGGAGCGCGGCGGACGTCGTCGTGCGCGCCGACTGCTCCCAGGCCGCACTCTTCAGAAACGTCAGGATTTTCCCGCGCGCGATCGGCGGGGGGTTCGCCCGCAGCGCCGCGAGCGCCGCCCAGTAATCCGAATCGGCCGCGAGCTCCGCGCTGCGATACCGGCCGCCGAGGTAGTCGAAGCCGCGCTTGACCGGATCGTCCGGCACCACCACCGGCTTCACGTCCGGAACCACGATCGGCTTCAGCTCCGGCTTGACCTCGGGCGTCGCCTCGGGTTTCAGTTCCGGCTTCACTTCGGGCTTCAGCTCAGGGACGACGACCGGCTTGAGCTCCGGTTTCACCTCGGGCCTGGTCTCCGGGACCACCAGGGGTTTCAGTTCCGGCTTCACCTCGGGCTTCAGTTCGGGCTTCGTCTCCGGCTTGACCGCGGGTATGAGCTCCGGCGTCACTTCGGGCTTCAGCTCGGGTTTGACTTCCGGTTTCGGATCGACCTTGATCGGCGTCACGACCGTCGGATTCTTCTTCGGATCGACGACGACGAGATCGGTGCGCGGCTTGCGGAAGACGAACCACCAGACCCCCGTGCCGGCGGCGGCCGAGCCGCCTGCCAGGAGGAAGAGCACGAGGAAGATGGGCCAGATCGACGCCGGCTTTGCCTTGGAGACGGGCGGCGCCACCGGCGGAGCCTCGGCGGCAGCCGCGGCGCCCGAATCGATCCTGAGGAGCACCCGCTTCAGCGCGTCGGAGACGGCCGCCGCGGTCTGGTAGCGGTCGTCCTTCTTCTTGGCCATCGCCTTGAGGATGATCGCCTCGAGCTCCGTCGAGATCTCCGGGTTCTTCGCGCGCGGCGGCTGGGGCGACTCGTTGCACACCTTCTGCAGCAGCTGCAGCGTCGTCTGGGCGGTGAACGGATGGACGCCGCAGAACACGGCGTACATCGTCGCGCCCAGCGAGTACACGTCGCTCCAGGTCCCGATCTGGTCGGCCAGGCCCTCGACCTGCTCGGGCGGCATGAACGCGGGCGTGCCCATGACGGCGCCCGTCGCGGAGAGGTTGTTGTCGCCGTCGATCGACTTCGCCAGGCCGAAGTCCATCAGGTACGGCCAGTTCTCCTTCGTGAGCATGATGTTGGCGGGCTTGATGTCGCGGTGAACGATGCCGGCCTTGTGCGCGGCCTCGAGGCCCTGCGCGACCTTGGCGAACACGTCGATGCGGTCGCGCATCGACAGCTTCGCGCTGCCGAGCGTGCAGCCGTCGATGTATTCCATCGCGAGGAAGTGGCAGCTCGGCTGGCCGGGCTGGCGCGACGGCGCCTCGCCCACCTCGTGGACGGGCGCGATGTTGGGATGGGTCAGCCGCGCGGCCATCTTGGCCTCGCGCTTGAAGCGCGCGACGCCCTCCTGCGACTGGCCCAAGAGGAACTTGATGGCCGCCCAGCGCGATAGCTTTCGGTCCCAGGCCTTCCACACTTCGCCCATGCCGCCCTTCCCGAGGACGGTGGAAAGGATGTACTGGTTGATCTGCCGGTTGGGATCCTGAACGAAAGGGCGCACTTCCTCGGGAAACTCCTCGATCGACGCGGCCGCGATCATGGTGACGTCCGTCTGGGGCGGCAACGGCTCGTTCCGGGTCTCGACCCACGACGTGGGCGCCTTGATGGTGCCGGGGTCGTTCTTGTCGTTCCCCTGCGGGTTCGGAGCAGGGTCCAGAATGGTGTCGGTCATGACTACTTCCTCTTTTCCCTCTTTGCGCCCTTCCGGGCGATCAGTCCCACGACGGCCGTGGCGATCAGCGCGCCGGCAAGGCACCAGAACACCGGAAACTGCCGGTCTCCGACGGTCACAACCATCCAGTCGGTGCTGTGAAACAGGCGCTGCAGCTCCCGGCCGAGCAGGGCGCCCACAAAACCTATAAAGATACTGACGAGCAGACCCCCGGTCTTGAAACCAAGAATCCGCTGCGACAGGATCCCCAGGCCTCCCGCCAGGACGAAGCACAGGAGCAGGATGATGAAATCCCCGAACTGCATCGCATCCCTCTTTTCAGGGGATAGTTTACCCGACTCGGGCCTCGGCTTCTATACTGAAGCCATGTGCGTGCTCGCGGTCTGGCTGGGGATGGATCTCGCCCGGCCGCTGGTCGTGGGGGCCAACCGGGACGAGGCGCACGCGCGGCCGACGGCGCCCCCTTCGGAGATCAAGCCGGGCATTCTCGCCGGGAAGGACCTCCAGAGCGGCGGCACCTGGCTGGGGCTCAACAAGCACGGCCTTTTTGTCGCCGTCACGAACCGCCACGCCCCCGCCAGGATCCCCGAATCGCTCTCGCGCGGGCTGCTCGCGCTGGAGACGCTCAACTGCCGCAAGCTCCCCTGCGTCGAGGGCATCGTGGAGCGCCGCGTGCGCGATCATCCCGTTGCGGGCTTCAACCTGGTCACGATCGTCGAGGGCCAAGGGCTCTGTCTGCACTTCGACGGCACCCTGCGACGGGCTCCCTTCGGGGCGGGCGTCCACGTCGTTTCCTCCGATCGCGACCTCGACGATCCCGCCATGCCCGAGAAGCGCTGCCTGGACGCGTTCGTCGCCGATCATCCGGGGGTGCCGGACGAAGCCGCGCTCAAGTCGTTTCTGGCCTCGCACGAGGGCGAACGGCCCATCTGCAAGCATGGGGACGGCTACGGCACCGTCTCCTCGACGATCCTGATCGACGACGGGCAGAAAGCGCGGATGTTGTACGCGGCCGGTCCGCCCTGCCGTACGCCCTATATAGAGGTCACGGGGTTGTGATATTGAGCCTGGTGTTGCTGCTGGCGCAGGACGATGCCCCCGCCCTGATCCGGAAGGGCGTCCGGCTGCTGCCGGAGGCGTCCCGGGCGGCCGAGCGGGAGCGGCTCCTGAAGACGCTGCTGCAGACGCGGGACGCAGACGGGACGTGGAACGACCGGGTCTTCGAACGCTCGAGAACGTATGGAACCGCGATGGCGTTGCTGGCCCTCGCGGGCGACTCGGACCCTCTGCCTCCGGCGCTCGGCCGCTGAACCGCTACTGCGCCGCCTTCTGGAGATCGAGCTTCGGAAGGAGGTGCCGGATCCGCGAGGACATGATCTTCATCACCTGGACCGCGAAGTACGGGGTCTCCTCGACCAGGAACATGAAGCCCTTGAGATCGATCGGTACCAGCCTGGCCTCGGTGCGGGCGATCACCGTCGCCGAGCGGGGCTCGTCGCTGATCAGGGACATCTCGCCGAACAGATCGCCGGTCGACATCCGCTCGACAATGGCGCCGCGGTAGACCACGTCGAGATCGCCGGACTGCACGACGTACATCACGTCGGCCGCGTCGCCCTCCTTGAAGACGGTGTCGCCGGCCTTGAAGGAGCGCACGTCGGCCGCGTGCCTGAAGATTCCGATTTTCTGTGTCGTCATGGGGGCTCAGGGTATCGCAGGAGGGGTTCAGCGTTTGTGAAGTCCATGTTCAGCCCCTGTGAACGCGCCTGCACCGCTTCGGGAACCGCCCCGGGCGTGCTATGCTGGACGGGAATAGAGGGAGAACACGACATGGGCCTCAACGAACGGCGCAAGGTCAAGGAGCTTCAGGAATCCATCCTTCCCGGCCGCCTGAAGGAGATCGAGGAGATCTGCGGCAAGGGCATCCCGTACGAGATCGACTGGCCGAGCATTTCGGACGACGCCGAGGCCCTGAATTTCCTCGACAACGTCTCTTGCCACCGCCTCAATATGGCGCTGCGCATGATCTGCCAGGACGACCTGGGCAAGGAAGCGGTCCGCGACGGTCTGAAGACGATCAAGCTCAAGAACGTGACGGACAAGGCCGCCAAGAAGCTCGCGTTCGAGGCCGGCGTGCTGACGATGGAATGCGCCTATGCGAAAGGGCTGGACGGCGCGTTCAGCGACGGCGAGATCCGCGAGCTGCTGACCAAGAAGCTTTAAGGCGAGGCCCGCGCCGCCTACGCCTTCACGCGCCAGTCGTGGCTGCCGCACTTCGAGCAGGCGAGCACCATGTTGGACGAGGAGGCATATCCGCTGGACGTGGTCCGGGCCACCAGGGTGCCGACGCCGCCGCAGGAGCCGCAGTGGATGGAGCCCGCCTCCTCCGCCCGGCGGTCCCAGCGCCGCGCGCGGGGCGAGTTCAGGAGGTATCCGACGAGAAGCAGGATCCCGAAGATCCCCCCCATGACCGTTCCGATCATCACCAGGGTGTTCATGCAACTCTCCTCCATCGTCGATGCGACGGCGAAGTCAGAGCAGGATTCATGCCAGAGGGTTACAGGCGGCGGGAGCCCCCGATCCGACATTTTTGTCGGAGGATCCGACCATCAGGGCGCCGCGTCCCAGCGGAAGACGGTGTCGGTCGCCTTCTTGTCCGACATCTTCCAGACGTAAAAGGCCTTGCGCTTGGCGCTGTAGACTACGCCCTGCGCCTTGAGCGGCAGCGGGTCGCCGACCTTTTCCCAGCTTGAGCCGCCGTCGGAGGAGACATACAGCTGATTGTCGGAAAGTCCGGCGATCTTCCCGCCGGCCATCTCGATGACGTTCGTCTTCACGGGGCCCGACGTCTTCGTCCACGATGCGCCCTTGTCGCTGCCTTTCAGCAGTCCCCCGCCCCAGACGGCCTGCCAGAAGACGTCGCCTCCCGACGTCACCAATCCCCGCCCCCCGGGACCTCCTTCGAACACCTTGGTCCACGTCATGCCCGCGTCGGTGCTGCGATAGATGCCCGGCGTCTTCCCTTTGGCCCAGCCCGCGGTGTTCACGAGGAACGTCTTCGAGTCGAGGATGAGCGGATCCGTCGTGAAGTTGCTGTCCTCGGGAAATTTGTCGCCGATCTTTTCCCACTTCAGGCCGCCGTCGCGGGAGACATGGAGGCTGCGCGTCTGCTCATGCAGGCCGGCGAGCAGGGTGCGCCGGGCGGGATCGGCGAAGTCCACCGCGATCCCGTCGACGTGCTGCAGCTGCCCCAGCCGGTGGAAGCTCGCGCCCGCGTCGTCGCTGCGGAAGATCCCGGCGCCGTAGTTGCCGCTGATCCAGAACGTGCGGGGATTCTTCGGGTCGTAGACGATCTGGTGAGGCCGGTTCTTGATGGGCTCCTTGTCGTTCGCCCCGAGTTTTTTCCAGGTCGCTCCGCCGTCGGCGCTCGACCAGAGCCCCGACTCGCTGACGCCGGCGAGGATCTCGTCACGGTCCGGGACGGCCGACATCAGGGTGACGCCGGCATAGCCCCAGGTCTCTCCGCCGACGCCGGCGGTGACGTTCTTCCAGCCGGCTTCCTTCGCGGCCGGCGCCGTCTGCGCCAGCAGGCTCAGCACGATCATCCACACGCCCATGCATCCTCCCCAGGCCGATGGTCCTATGACCCCGTTTGATCGGCCGAGCGAAATCTGGCGAAGAAACATACAGAGACACCCAAGGTCATAGAGAAGGTCCCTTCCCTCCGGACGGAGCCTCTCTGCGTTGTGGTCCTGGATGTCTGTGTTGTTCTTAGGGCGCTTGGCTGAGGTCGCAGCAGTCCTGCGCCTCGAAGGTGAGCAGGTCGCGTTCGATCCTGTCCATATCCCAGTCGCCAGGAGGATAAGCCGCCACGACCTGGCCCCAGCGGCTGATCAGGTAGAGGCCGGGTTCTGCGTCGTTCAGGGGCTGCGCGGGAACGAGTCCCTCGAGCTGGAGCCAGGTCCAGCGCTGGGATTCGGCGACGCGCCTCGCGGTCCAGGTCGCGCGCTCCGACGCGGGCGCCTCGGGCTTCCAGAAGACGAGGACATGCCCGCGGCGGCGGAACTCGTGCAGCCGGCGCGGAGCGCCGGTCAGGTCGACGGCGTCGAAATCGGGGGGCCGCGAGCCCGGCTTCATTTCAGGATCGCCTTTGCCGCCTTGAGGACGGCGCGCGCTTCGGGGTCGGTGCCCACGGTGATGCGCAGGTAGTCGCGGGTGGCGGGCGCGTCGAACCAGCGGACGAGGATCTTCCTCGCGCGCAGCCGGGAGAGCCATTCCTTCGCCGGAAAGCGGGGTGGCCGCGCGAAGAGAAAGTTCGTCTCGCTCGGGAGCACGTCGAACCCCAGGGCTCCCAGCCCGGCCGTGAGACGCCGGCGCGTCTCGATCACGCGACGGACGTTGCGGCGGTAGTACGGCAGGTCGTCGAGCGTCGCGATCGCCGCCACCTGGCCGAGACCGTTGACGTTGTAGCTGTCGCGGATCTTGTCGAGCGCCCCGATCAGGTCGCGCGGGCCGACGAAGTACCCCACACGCTGGAAGCAGAGGGAGTACCCCTTCGAGAAGGTCCGCGAGATCAGGACGTTCGGGCGACGCAGACCCAGGGCCAGCGCGTCCGCCGAGGCGAAGTCGACATAGGCCTCGTCGAGGATGACGACGCCGCGCAACGACCGAGACAGCGCGTCCAGGTCCTTCACCGCATATCCCCTTCCGCTCGGCGCGTTGGGGGTGGTGACGAAGGTCAGGGCGGCGTCGGCGCGCAAGCCCGACGGCGACGGGAGCGAGAAGTCCGGCTTCAGCGGGGCGCTGCTCCAGACCGCGCCGTGCTGCTTCACGATGACGGGATACAGCGAGTAGCTCGGCGAAAAGCCCTGGCAGCGCCCGCCGGGCTCGACGAAGGCGCGGACGGCCATCGAGAGCAGCTCGTCGGAGCCGTTCCCGATGATGACGTTTTCAGGCCTGCAGCGGTGGAGCTTCGCCAGCCGCTCGCGCAGGGCCTGCGCGGTCGGGGGCGGATAGCGGCGGAGGCGGCCGTCGACGGCGGCCTTCACCGCGCGGATCACCTTCGGCGACGGCGGATACGGGTTCTCGTTGGTATTGAGCTTGATGAGGCCGGGGATCTTCGGCTGCTCGCCGGGAACGTACGCGTGGAGCCCTTCCACGAGGGGCCGGACCAGCTTCTGGGGCTTCATTGTTGTCCGCGAGATGATGCCAAAAGACGGCGCTTTCCGCCAGAGGACAGCGCGCTCAAATGAACACCCATGCGCCGTGTCCGCGGTGTATAGTAAATGGGCGAGCGGCCGGTATAGGAGGGAATCATCATGGGTGCTGCAGCTCTGTCTTCGCCCTCTCAATGGACCGACCGCACCACCGCGATCCCGCCCATCACCCTGCAGACGCTGCTGCGGGAGTTCGAGCTCGGCGCGGCCTACCAGCGATCCCTGGTCCCGACGCTGCCGGAGGTCCGCGGATACGATCTCTTCAGCTTCCACCGCGCCGCCCACCTGCTCACGGGGGACTACTTCGACTGCTTTCCCCTCGCCCGCGGCCGCATCGGCCTCCTCGTTTCCGACGCCAGCGGCAAGGGCATCAGCGGCGCCCTGCTCGCCTCCACGTTCCGCTCCATCGTCCGGAACCTGCCCAAGGACCGCTATGAGCGCCCCGCCCACTTCCTGAAGATCGCCAACCATCTGCTCCTGCGGACCATCCGGCGCGGGGTCTTCGTCTCCGCCCTCTATGCCATCCTCGATCCCGCCCGGAATCAGGTCACGATCGCCAACGGCGGTCACATGCCGATGCTGATCCACCGGGCCAGCAACAACCGCGTGGAGTCCTGGACCCGGCACGCCCCCGTCCTGGGCGTCCTCAACTCGAAGCAGTACGAGTCGAAGATCGTCGAAGAGACCGTCGGCCTCGCCCCGAGGGACCGCCTCCTGCTCTTCACCGACGGCGTCAACGAGGCGAAGGCCCCGTCGCAGGCGGAGTTCGGTTTCAGCCACCTGCAGGGCCGGCTCATCCGGGACCGCGACAAGGACTCGCGCGTGATGGTGGGCAATATCGTCGACGAGGTCGACGTCCACCGCTCCGGCTGGGAGCAGTCGGACGACATCACGATCCTCGCCGCGCGACGCCTGGCCTGAGCGTCAGGCGGCCTTGCTTCTTAGCGGGA
>DASQOM010000264.1:0-14926 GCA_035644495.1 Planctomycetota bacterium
TGGGCGACGTCGCCCCCGCGCTGGAAGTTGTGCCGGACCCACTTGGTCTTCAGCGTGCGACCCTGCAGCTGCATCTCGCCCTGGTCCTCGATCCTGCGGCCATACGCCACGTCGAAGCGCGTCAAAAACTCCCGAGGCACGCCCTGTAGCGGCTTCCCCGTGATCAGCCGCTGCTCCAGCACGACGCGTTCGGGGCAGCACTCGAGCAGCGTGCGGACGATTTCGACCTGCGACTTCTGGCCGTCGGTCTTGACCTCGACCTTCCACTTCACCCAGGTTCCGGGCTTGCAGCAGGACCAGCCCGCGAACTCGGGGTGCTTCGGGTCGACGGTCCTGAGCATGTCGGCGCGCCCGGCAGCGGTCTTCTTGATGGTCTCGTCGGCGTCGCTCTGCGCGAGGCTCTTGAGCAGGGACTCGTCGGTCAGGCGCTCGACCATCTTCCGGCGCAGCACGGGATCCTTCTCGACGCGGACGATGTCGGGAAGCGCGGCGGGATCGGTGATCCGCGCCTGCGCCTCGCCGCGGACGCGGGAGTCGGGATGGGTCTTGGCGATCTCGGCGAGAACCTTCGGGTCGCCGGTCGTGACCTCGATATTGGTCTTGCCGGCCTCCTTGGACTCGACTTCCCTCCAGCCATTGCCTTCGCGGACGACCTTCGCGGCGCAGCCGACGGCGGCCAGCAGGACGACGCACCACAGGATGCGGATTCCTCGGACCATGAGCCACCTCCTTCAGGAGCCGGAAAAAGAACCCCACAGGCTTCTCAGGAGAGGCTCGCGACCTTCGAGAAGCGGACAATCGGAGAAGTCGTCGTGGGCGTCGGGCCCGGCGGGCAGGTCGGTGTCGCGATCCAAGCCGCCGGCGCGTTCGCCCCCTTGCGGCTCGTCCCTTGATGCAGAATAAGGGTTTCGTTATGGGTGTCAACCGAAATGTTCAAAACGAATGCGAAATGGAACGGGCTAGAGCTGGATGGCCTGGCCCATCGTCGCGGAACGATAGGCCGCGAAGACCAGCCGCATCGTCTGAAGGTTGTCCGCGGCGTCGGTCTCCGCCCGCGACCCCGTCTTCAGCGCGCGCAGCAGGTCCTTCAGGCAGGGCACCATGCTGGACTGCACCACCGCGTACTTCGGATTCATCCACGCATAGGGCGTCGGCGGGACCTGGAGCTCTTCGGTCCCCTTCGCCGTCGTCACGCGGAGCCGGCAGCCCGGGACCAGCTCGATCGACCCCTTCTCCCCCTCGATGAACGCCAGCGTCTCGGGGAAGCAGTCCCGTTCCACCGGCGTGCCCGCGTAGGACAGGTTCACGGTCACGGCGACCCCGCCCATCGCGATCAGCGCCGTGGCCAGATCCTCGCCCTTGATGTCGGCGTGGACCCGGCGCGTGAGGCAGTGGAGGCTCTCCGCCTCCCCGAACCAGGAGCGCGCGAGGTCGAAGAGGTGGCAGCCCATGTCGGCGAGGATGAAGCGCGCCTCGTCGCGGAGTCCCGGCTGGTTTGCGAACACGTCGTAGGCCGTGATCATGTCGATGCGGCAGCGGAGCGGCGTCCCGATCGCGCCCGCGGCGAGGAGCTCCTTCACGCGCCGCAGCGGCGCCTGCCAGCGCCAGTTCTCGTGGATCGAGAACGGCACTTTCTTCGAGCTGCAAAGCCCCACGAGCTCCTCGCACTCGGAGGCCGACGCCGACATGGGCTTCTGGCAGATGACCGGGGTCTTCTTCTCGACCGCCAGGCGGACCAGCGGCGCGTGCGTCGCGGCGTTGGTGATGATGTCCAGGACGTCGGGCTTCTCCTTCTTCAGGAGTTCGGCCGCGTCGGCATAGACCTTCTTGATGCCGCGCTCCTTCGCCAGCGACTCGGCCTTCGGGCGGTCCTGGTCGCAGACCGCCACGCAGCGGACGCCTTCCAGCTCCCCCCAGGCCGCGGCCTGGTACGAGGCCCAGAAGCCGGCGCCCACGAGACCGACGCGCAGCGGTTCCGCCACTCAGCCTTTCCCCTTCAGAAAGAAGTCGACGTTGTCGCGAGTGACAGTATACGTTCCCGTGCTGTAGTTCACAGGGATCGGCGACACGCCGGCGCGGCGGTCGTCGGCGGTCGTCTGCAACGACGCGTGCACGTACTCGTAGAGCGCCTTCACGCCATAGTAGGTGAAGAGCTCCCGCTTCTGGCCGATGCAGGCGGTGAGGACGCCTTCCTTCAGCAGGCGCAGGTGCTGATCGGTCGTCTCCACGCAGGTCAGCACCAGTTTCCCCGCCCGGCCCGCTTCCCGCACTGCCAGCCCCATGCCCGGGCCGCTCTCGGAGTCGAACCCGGCCAGGCCGACCAGGTTCGGCCGCGCCTGCAGGAGCGCCGAGGCCACGCGCGTCGCCTCGGCCTGATTGCCGTGATCCTGCTGCGGTTCCAGCACCGTCAGCCCCGCCTTCAGCGCCACCGAGCGGAAGCCCTCGACCGCCTGCTGGTCGATCGACTGCTCGACCATCCCCAGCAGACCGACTTCACCGCGCCTCCCCTGAAGCTGCTTCACCATCGCCTCGCCCTGCCGCACGCCCAGCTCGGTCCAGTCGGTCCCGATGAACGACAGCCGTTTGCTCTCGGGAACGTCGGCGTCGACACAGACCACCGGCACGCCGGACTCCATCGCCTTGTTGATCGCCGGGATCAGCGCGTGCGAGTCCCACCCGACGACCATCATGCCGGCGGGCCGGCGCGCCGCCGTCTGCTCGATCGCTGCGACGAGGCCGGGGATGTCGACCGTATTGGGCCCCGCGATGCTCACCTGGACCCCCAGCTCCTTGCCGATCTTGTAGAGCGCGGGATGGTCCCGGCCCGTGAACAGGGCGAGATTGGCGTTGGCCGAGACCCAGACATACTCCTCGTCACCGCTCGACACGACGGCCGCGCCGGCGGCGCCGCGTCGAGTCCGGCGCTCGGGGCTCAGCCAGGTCGAGACCGCGGCGCCCGCCGCCATCCCGCCGCCCAGCACCAGCAGATCGCGTCTTGTCGGTTTCATGATTCCCTCGCTCGGGTCTGCCAGGAATCCAGGGCCACGGCCAGCACCAGGATCGTCCCCACCACGAAGTCCTGCAGCTCGGACGGGATCCCGATGAGGATGATCGCATTGCTGACCAGCGCGATGAAGACCACGCCGATGAGGGCGCCGGGGATGCTCCCCTTCCCGCCGGTCAGGCTCGCCCCGCCGAGGATGACGGCGGTGATGACCCGCAGCTCCGCGCCGCTGCCCGCGGTGGACAGCGCGGTCCCCACCCTCGCCGCGAAAAGGATCCCCGCGGCGCCGGCGATCAGCCCCATCAGCATGAACGCCATCAGCTGGATCCGCTCCACGCCGATGCCGGACAGCCGGGCCGCCCGGGCGTTCGCCCCGACATAATAGAGCTGCCGGAAGTGGCGTGAATTGCGGAGCAGCTCGTGCCCCCCGGCGGCCAGGATCAACAGGAACCATACCGGCAGCTGCACCCCCAGGAACTCCCCCTGTCCGATCGCGGTGAAGTTCTCCGGCAGGTTCGTGATGCCCGGCCCCCCGAGCAGCAGCGCCAGGCTGCTCAGGATCTTCAGCGTCCCGAGCGTCGTGATCAGCGCGTTGACCCGCGCCCAGGCCACGATCGCGCCGTTCAGGGCCCCGCCCAGCGCGGCCGCAACGAGGCCCGCGACGATCGACGGGACCACCGGCCAACCCTGCTTCGCAATCAGCCACCCGGTCAGGACGCCGGTCAGAGACATCATCGAGCCCACCGAGAGATCGAAGCTGCCCGCGATCATGAGAGCCATCATCCCCACCGCGAGCATGCCGTCGACGGCGAGGTTCCGGAGGATGGCCCGCGCGTTGTCCCAGGAGAAAAAGGACGAGGGATACAGGATCGACAGGAGGATGACGGTCAGGTAGATGACGATGAGCAGGTCGACTTCGCGCGACCACGTCCGCGTCCTCGGAGCGGTCGACGTCGGAACCCCGGACACCAGCGTCGCATTCATGCCCTATCCCATCGACGCGAGCTTCATGACCTTGTCCTCCGTCGCTTCCGCCCGCGACAGCTCTCCCGTCAGGCGGCCCTCGCGCATCACCAGCAGGCGGTCCGACAGCGACAGGACCTCCGGCAGGTCGGAGGAGATGACCAGGACCGCGGCTCCCTTCCAGGCCAGGTCCTCGATCAGGGCATGCATCTCCGCCTTCGCGCCGACGTCGACGCCGCGGGTCGGCTCGTCGACGATCAGGACCTTCGGCCGCGTGAGGAGCCAGCGGGCGAGGACCACCTTCTGCTGATTCCCGCCGCTCAGCACCCGGACAGCCTCCTCGGGGCCGCGGCAGGCGATGCGCAGCGTCTGCCGCATCTCTTCCGCGGAGGAGCGATGGCGCCGCTCGGAGTAGGTCCACGATCCCGGCCGCGCTGCGGCGACGGCCGCCATATTTTCCGAGAGGCTCATGTCGAGGAAGAGGGCGCTCTCCTTCCGGTCCTCGGACAGATAGCCGATCCCCGCGGCGATGGCGTCGGCGGGCGTCCGCAGCGTGCGCTCCCGGCCCTCAACCCGAATTTGTCCCGTCGTCCCCGGCCGGGCCCCGAAGAGCGCCAGCGCCAGCTCGGTGCGTCCGGCCCCGACGAGCCCTGCAAGCCCGACGATCTCGCCCGCGCGGACCCTGAAGGAGATGTCGCGGAGCCGCGGCCGGCGCCCGGGGGGATCGCTCAGGCCGGCGACCTCCAGCAGGGGGCCCCCGCCCGCGGGGACCGCCTCGCGATGCCGCTCCCGCGCCGCGAGTTCCCGTCCGACCATCTTCGACACGAGGTCCGAGGGAGTGAGCGCGGACGCCGCGAACGTCCCCTGCCCCGCGCCGTCCTTCAGGATCGTGATGCGGTCGGCGATCGTGAAGATCTCCTCGAGCCGGTGCGAGATATAGACCACGCCGCAACCGTCGGCGCGGAGCCGCCGGAGCGTTCCGAACAGCCGGTCGGCATCCGCCGGGCCCAGCGCCGCCGTGGGCTCGTCGAAGATCACGAGCCTGGGCTTCAGGGACAGCGCCTTGGCGATCTCGACAAGCTGCTGCTGCGCCGGCGAAAGACTTGCGGCGGGCTGGTCGGGATCGACGTCGAGCCCGACCTCCGCCACGGCCGTCCGCGTCTGTTCGCGGAGGCGCGGATAGTCGATGCGGCCCCAGCCGTCCGCCGGCTGGCGCGCGGCGAACACGTTGTCGGCGACGCTCAGCGGACCGAACAGGCTCCGCTCCTGGAAGACCAGCGCGATGCCCGCCTCCTGCGACGCACGCTCGTCGCGGAAGACCGCGTCCTCCCGGCCGTCGAAGTCGATGCGGCCCGCGTCGGGCCGGTGCACCCCCGCGAGGATCTGCATCAGCGTGCTCTTGCCCGCGCCGTTCTCGCCGACGAGCGCATGGATTTCGCCGCGGCGGACCTCGAGGTCGACGCCCTTCAGGGCGTGGACCCCGGGGAACCGCTTGTGAATGCCGCGCAGGACGAGCAGCGACGGGTCGGCCATCGGAAGTTCGCCCATCTTAGGACGGACGGCGGATCGCCGGGGCGCCGAATCGACCGGATCGGGCACATTTTTCCGCGGACCCGCATGCGGTTTTCCCGCAAGGTTCGGGATTGCCGCCGAGTAGCGTAAGAATGCCGGATATCCTGTCTGCGATGACGCAGACCCTCCAGTTCGTCGTGATCGGCGCGGGCAACATGGGGTGCGTCTACGGCGGCAACCTGGCCCGCATCGGCCAGCGCGTCGCCTTCGTCGACGTCTGGAAGGAGCACGTCGACGTCCTCGCGCGCCAGGGGCTGCATCTGGAGGGCCTGACGGGCGACTTCACGGTCCGGCCGCAGGCGTCGACCGACGCCGCCGCGCTGCCGAAGGCGGACGTGGTCCTGATCTGCGTGAACACCTACGCGACCGCCGATGCCGCCCGCGCCGCGGCCGTCGCGCTCAAGCCGGAGGGCTGCTGCCTGACGCTTCAGAACGGCGTCGGCAACGTCGAGATCCTGGAGGACGTCCTCGGCAAAGGCCGCGTGCTCGCCGGCCTGAGCTTCCAGAGCGGCGACATCGCCGGTCCGGGCCACGTCCGCCACACGAACAACGGCGCCACCTATATCGGGGAGCTCGACCGGTCGCGATCGCCCCGCCTGGCGGTGCTCGTCGAACTCCTCGCGGCCGCCGGGATGAATCCCGAGCCGGTCGAGGACGTGATGCGGACCCTCTGGACCAAGTTCATCCACAACTGCGGGATCAACGCCCTTTGCGCGATCACGGGCCTGCGTCCGGGTCATCTCCGGGAAGTGCCGGAGCTCGACCCGTTCCAGACCGGCATCATCGAGGAGGCCCTGGCGCTGGTGAGGGCCAAGGGGATCGAGCCCACGGAGGCCGACCCGGTGCGCGCGATCAAGGAGTACTGCTCGCACAAGTTCCACCGGCCGTCGATGATGCAGCATCTGCTGCGCGGGCAGCGCACGGAGATCGACGCGCTGAACGGCTATGTCGCGCGGGAAAGCGCGCGGCTGGGCCTGAAGGCCCCCTGCAACGACGCGCTCACGAAGCTGATCAAGGGCCGCGAGCACCGGCCGCGGAATCCCGAGGGCGCCGGATGAGCCTGGCCGGACGCTGCGCCGTCGTGACCGGAGCCGCGCGCGGCATCGGCCTCGCGATTGCGCGCCGCCTCTGCGACAGCGGGATGGCGGTCGCCCTCAACGACGTCAACGCCGACGGCGCCCGCCAGGCGGCGGAGGAGCTCCGATCGAAGGGCCACCGCTGCGTGCCCGTCCCCGGCGACGTCACGCGCGCGACGGACGTCGCATCGATGATCGGCCGGGCGGAGGCGGAGTTCGGCCCCCTCTGGCTGCTCGTGAACAATGCGGGCACCTACCACAGCGCGCCGACGGTCGATTTCCCCGAGGAGGCCTGGGATCGCGAGTTCGCCGTCGACGTGAAGGCGGCGTTCCTCTGTTCGCAGGCGGCGCTGCGGGGGATGATCCCGCGCCGCGCCGGCCGGATCGTCGTCGTCTCCTCGATCGCCGGCTGGATCGTGCGGACGCGGCAGATCGCGTATTGCGCCGCGAAGGCCGCGGCGATCCATTTCGCGCGCTGCCTGGCGGTGGAGACGGCGCCGCACGGCATCACGGTGAACTGCGTCTGCCCCGGGATGACGGACTCCGACATGTTGCGAAAGTCGACAGAAGCCCGCGGCGCGACGACGGCGGATTATGCCGCCCTGATCCCCGCGGGCAGGCTGGCGACGCCCGAGGACCATGCCTCGACGATCCTCTGGCTGGCGTCCGACGAGGCCGCGCACGTCACCGGGCAGGTCCTCAGCGTCGACGGCGGGCAGTCGCTCTACCACCCGCTGACGCGGGAGGGCTGATCCTCATCCCGCGTCGCTGATCTGGTCGAGGAAGGAACCCTGCTCGACGGCGGGCGCCGCCGGCTCTTCGCCGAAGGTCTCGCCCGAGAGCACCTGCTCGATCCGCCGCATCAGCACGTCCTCCTTGAAGGGCTTCACGAGGACGTATTCCGCGCCCGTCTGGAGGGCATTGACGATCGCCTTCTTCGTCCCGTTGTTCGACAGCAGGATCATCGGCGTCCGGGTCTCGGCGCGGATCGCCCGGGCCATGGCGAGGCCGTCGTCGGTATCGAGCGGCGTATCGACCACGAGGACGTCGACCGGCTGCCGCGACAGGACGGCGCGCACCTCTTCGAGGTCGCGGGCTTCGACCGCGCGGCAGCGGGCGCTCCGCATGCAGAAGGCGAGCGCGGCGCGGAAGGTGTCGAGGCTGCTGACCACGAGCGCCGTCCAGTCCTTCCCCGATCCGGCGCCGCCGGCGGAATTCAACGGCCGATGAATGATCGTCATCGGTCCCCGCTGATCGCCCTGGTCGCGGATCTTGATGACACCCTGGCGACTGAGTCCATAGAGGGTGCGGAGCACGGTGAATTGCGGATAGAAGGACGATTCGATGACCTCGCCGATCGTCCGGACGCCGTCGACCAGCGGCAATACCTCTTCGACGGCGCTGCGGTCGAGCGAGGGGTCGTCCAGGCGGGCGGGCAGTTCCAGCTGCTGCGCCACGAGGCGCTGATCCGGGATCACGGCCTGGATCTGCCTCAGCTCGTCGACCCGGCGCGCGGCCTCCAGCATCAGCGAGACCACGTTCAGGTCGAGGGTCACGTCGGCCAGGGGCATCGCCTTCAATCCCTCGATCCCCCGGCGATCCGTATCGAAGACGAAGACCGAACCCGTCCAGGTGAACAGGTCATAGATTTCCTCGGCGACCTGTTCGCGGAGGGCATAGTCGAGGGAGTCCCGGTCGACGATGCCGCGCTCGACGACGAGTTCGCCCAGGCGGCGGCCCGCCGCGCGCTGTTCGACGAGCAGGGCGTCCAGCTCCTCCGGAGTGATGCGGCCGGTCCGGACGAGGATCTCTCCGAGGGGATTGGTCCGGCGGACGCCGCCCACCAGGCGGATGCCCTTCGGGCCGAAGTCGAGGATCTTCTTCTCCTCTGCGCGGGAGATGGTGAGGATGCCCCGGCATTCGCTGGTGGAAAGAGTCTGAAGGAGCTGGGCAATGCCGAGCAGGTCGAGATCGCCTTTGATCACCCCCACCAAGAGCCTCCTCTATTGTCCGCCGGTCGCGATTGCATCAATTATACACCTAATAACATAAAACCTGCATCCTATTGGAGGCGCCGCCTCGGCGCCATCCTCTAGCGCAGTGAGCTCCGCCGGGCGGAGGATAACTCTGGACGCTTCCCGATTCTGGGATAGACTCCGCAGAACCGTTCCGGCGCTCCTTAAGGGAGGACTCACCATGCGCGTCCCGGTCGCACTCCTCGCTCTGCTCATCGGTGTCCCGTCCTTCGGCCACGTCCTTCCGCAGGCCAAGCCCGCCGGACCCGAGAAGAAGGTTCTGGATCTGGGCGACGGCGTGAAAATGGAGTTCGTCAGGATCACGGCCGGGAAGTTCAGGAGGGGGCGGACGAAGCCGGACAGCGGCCGGAGCACGAAGTCACCCTCCGCAAGGACTTCTGGATTCGGACCACCGAGACCACCCAGGCGCAGTGGAAGAAGATCACGGGAGCGGATCCGTCGGAATTCAAGGGAGACGACCTCCCCGTGGAGACGGTTTCGTGGGAGGACTGCACGGCGTTCTTCAAGACCGTCAACGAGAAGCTCAAGGGCCAGCTCATGGGCGTGCAGGCCGGCTTCCCCACCGAGGCGGAATGGGAGTACGCCTGCCGCGCCGGCGAGAAGGGCAAGTTCTGCTTCGGCGACGACGACAAACTGGTCGACGAGTACTGCTGGTATGAAGGCAACTCGGAACGCGCGACTCATCCCGTGGCCAAGAAGAAGCCCAACGCCTGGGGGCTGTACGACCTCCACGGGAACGTCTGGGAGTGGTGCGCGGACTGGTACAAGCACGACTACAGCACGCAATCGACTGCGGACCCGGTCGGCCCCGACGACGGAGACGGCCGCGTCTGCCGCGGGGGAAGCTTCGACTACGGTCCCGGCGCCGCGCAGTCGCCGAACCGTGAGCGGAAGAACCCGGCGGCCCGGGTCAAGTCTCTGGGGATCCGTCCGATCCTCCGCTAAGGTCGCGCGAAGAGATTCTCCAATCAGTTGACGAAGGCACGCCGTTCCCGGCATGATGCCGGGTATCCAAAGAGGGACGCCCATGCCGTTGACCGCGATGCTCAAACTGGTCGTCGGAGGCCAGAAGATCAAAGGCACCGTCTTGAGCGACAATGATGAGTTCAAGGACCTGATCGCGGTCCGGTCGATGCACCACCAGATCAAGTCGAACGTCGACCTCGAGACCGGCATGCCCAAGAGCGGCCGGGTCCACTCCACGTTCGCCATCGTGAAGAAGATCGACATCGCCTCGCCGTTCATCATGCAGGCGTTCCGGGACAACATCGCCTTCACGGACTGGATCCTGAAGTACAACCACATGCCGTCCAACGGGCCCTCCTTCGACCACGCCAGCGTAAAGCTGACCGACGCCAGGGTCGTGGGCTACAAGATGACCATGCCCCACCTCGGCGTCCCGGCGAACTCGCAGGTCCACGAATACGAAGAGATCTCGTTCCAGTACGAGTCGATCAGCTGGGGCTTCAATCCGCACCCCCAGGATCCGTCGCCGGGAGGCAATGCGAACTTCGTCGGCGACAAGGAGTGCTTTCCCGAGACGAACTGGTTCGAGGAAGAGGCCAAGGCCTACGTGCTCGGAATGCCGAAGATCATCCTTCAGGCAAAGAAGGCCCTCTGGTCGCAATACCATAAGGACAATCCCGCGGCGCCGGTTCCTGCCGAGTACAAGGACTAGAAAGGTCTGACATGCCAAACGCAGGAGCCATGCAGATGTCCGGGATCACGGGCACGGACATCCAGACGGAACGCAAGGGGAACATCACGGTCGTGGCGTTCACCCACGAGGTGAAGGCCGACCTCGACCCGGTCACCCGGAGGCCGAACAACAAGCGGACCCATCTTCCGCTGGTCGTCTCCAAGAACATCGACTTCGCCACTCCCGCCCTGCACCAGGCCCACCAGGCGGGAACGGAGCTGAGCCTCACCCTGAAGCTCTACCACATGCCCCGGGACGGAAACGAGTTCCACTACTTCACGATCCACGTCGGCCAGGCGAAGATCGTCGGCATCAACACGGTGATGCCCGACATCAATGCCTCGGAGATGATGCACGAATACGAGGAGGTCTCGTTCGCGTACAAGTCCATCGGCTACGAGATCCTGCCCCCCCCGACCGAAGACCCAGGAAGAAGGCATGTGGTCGGAGTACCGGGCCAACGATCCCGACGGCATGTTCTCCCAGACCCCCAAGTTCGGTCCGGAGTGGACCGAGGAGAAGGCGAGGGACGCCCTCAAGAAGATCTACGCCCAGGCGCAGGTGCTGGCCAAGAAAGAGTTCGACGACGAACTGAAGGCGCTTCAGGCCCAGAATAAGGGGAAATAGCCATGACCGAACTTTCAAGCCGTCGCGCGTTCGTATCGCTGGCCGCCGGGGCCGCGGGAATCGCCGCCGCCGCAGCGGGTCCCGCATCCGCCGCCCCTTCCGCGCCGGACGCCCCGGGCGCCGCCGTCGCCCAGGCCGCCCGCGAGGCATCGCTCCGGATCGGTCTCGAGCCGCAGCGCCGTCCCGACGCGGTGACCGCCGAGGCGCACGTTCTGCTGTGCCGCTCCTGGGATTCGACGGTTTATCTGTATGTCAGCGACCGCGTGAAAGGCTTCGTGACGCTGAGCGCCCAGGGCCTGTCGATCGCCGCGGCCTGCCAGGCGGCGGGCCGCCGGGTCGCGGTCCGCTACTGGGGCCACGAGCCGCTCTGGGCCGACGCGGGCCACTTCGAAGGCGCCCTGCTCGCCCTGGACGTCCGCGACCTGCCGGCCGATCCCGGTTCGCCCGCGTAGACCCCCAGGGGGACCAAAACCGCCGGCCCGCGTTGACCGAAGGCAGGCCTATCCGACTTGCGGGACCGGAGGAAGCTGTCTGGCCCCATCGACAACGGCCGCGTTCATGACCCTTTTGTTCTCGGGCGCTGCAGTCTGCACCGGAGCTGCTCAGGACGCTTGTGTAACAGGGGGCTTCTGGCATCTGCTAATCTTCCAAGTTCGGATGATGGCCACCGGGATGTCCGGCTTCGTCGCACTCCTATAGTTGTCGTTCATGGTCAGCCCAGGGAGTCCGACGAAAAGCGATGCTCTGATTCTGAAGTTGGTCGACAGCTCCGCCGGATACCCCATCCCCGACCGGCAGTAGTCAACCGACCGGGCTCCCGATAGAATGGCCCGATGCTCGGCCGCGTCGGCACCGTCCTGGAGATGATCAAGGTCCAGCACTCCCTCTTCGCCCTGCCCTGGGCCTTGGTCGCCGCGTTCTATGCCGCCCATGGCATCCCCCCCGGGGACAAGCTCGGGTGGGTACTCCTCGCCATGGTCGCCGCCCGATGCGCCGCCATGGCGTTCAACCGCGCCGTCGATGCGCGCTTCGATGCCGACAACCCCCGCACCCGGATGCGCGCCATCCCCGCCGGCAGACTCTCCGTCGGCTTCACCCTCGCCTTCGCCGTCGTCATGGTCGGCCTCCTCCTCCTGGCCGCCGCCATGCTCAACCCCCTGTGCCTCAAACTCTCCCCCCTCGCCCTCGCCGTCACCTTCGGCTACTCCTTCACCAAGCGCTTCACCGCCCTCTGCCACTTCGTGCTCGGGCTTTCTCTCGCCGCCGCCCCCGTCGGCGCCTGGCTCGCGATCGCGCCAGACAAAGCCGGCGCCCCCCTCCCGTACCTCCTCGGCGCCGCCGTCATGTTCTGGATCGCCGGCGCGGATATCCTCTACGCCTGCGAGGATTTCGAGTTCGACCGCGCCAAACGCCTCCATTCCGTTCCCGTCGCCGTCGGCATCCGGCCCGCCTTATGGATCTCCATCGCCTGCCACGTCGTCGCCATCGGCGCCCTCGTCGCCGTCGGCCTCACCGCGCAGCTCGGCCCCTGCTACTTCGGCGCCGTCGCCGCCATCTCGCTGCTCCTGGTCTACGAACATGCCATCGTCAAGCCGGACGATCTCCGCCGCGTGAACCAGGCGTTCTTCCACGTCAATGCGGTGGTGAGCGGGGTGATCCTCGCCGGCGCGCTGCTGGACCTGTTCCTGCGCCGTTAGGGCTGCTTCCTGGCGGCGGCGCCCAGGTGGGCCTTGAGCGCTTCGATCCAGGGACGCAGGCGGATGCCGGTGTTGGCGAGCTTGGTGCAGTCGAGCACGGAAAAACGCGGACGCAGGGCCGACCTTGCCCCCGCCCCGCGCCGCAGCGGCTTCACGACCGCCGGGTTCCGCCCCAGCTGCTCGAAGGCCACCCGGGCGAACTCGAAATGGCTGGCTTCGCCCGACGACGCGACGTGCCAGACCCCGGTCTGCTGCTGCTTGATGAGACCCACGACCGCGTCGATGAAATCGAGCTGGTACGTCGGCTGGCTGCGCTGGTCGTCGAACCCGAAGACGACCTCCTCGTCCTTGGACTTCCCCAGCAGCTCCGTCAGGTAGCTCTTCCCGAAAGGCCCGAAGAGCCAGCCCGTCCGGACGATCAGGTGCCGCGGCGCCCCGTTCATCACCGCCAGCTCCGCGCCCAGCTTGGTGTCGCCGTAGATCGACAGCGGGTTCGGCGAATCCTCCTCGACATAAGGGGTCATTTTGGCCCCGTCGAAGACCAGGTCGCTGCTGGGGAGCACCAGGAGAGCGCCCGTATCGAAGGCCGCCTGGGCCAGGTGCTTGGCCCCGTCCCGGTTCACCAGGTAGGCCTGCCAGCGGTCGCTTTCGCACTGGTCGACGTCGGCGAATCCGGCGGCGTTGAAGACGACGTCGGGCTTGAGATCCGCGATGCAGGTGACGACCTCATTGCGGCGGGAAATGTCGAGCTCCCGGCGGGTGAGGCCGACGGTGTCGAACGTTCTGGGTAGGCGGGCCATCAAGGCCTTGCCCAAGCCTCCCCCGGCCCCGACCACAACCGCCTTGTCCATTTGGAATAGCGAGCTTATAATATGGGCCGCGCGAGCACGATGAAAATATACCTCATGGGGCGGGGACATCGCCTGGAACAGATCCGGGATGCCCTCGGCTTGTCCCGGCTGAGCGCCCAGCTCATCGACCACGACCGCGACATCATCAAGTTCGGGGCGCCGGCCTGGCCCATCTTCCCCGAGGACCTCATCATCGTCACGGATTTCGAGGAGGCGACCCTGAGGGTGACCTTGGACAACCTCGCCCGCCAGGAGCTTCCGGCCAAGGTCATGGTCTTCACCCCCGTCCCCAGCCGGATGCTGCTCCGGGACTATCCGGACTTCCTCTTCCGGGACGAGAGCCTGATCTACAAGAACGAGCTTCGCGAGCTCCAGCGCAAGGCCGCGGGCCTCCATAAGGTGGAATCCATCCAGAACCTGGTCCGCGGATTCCCCTTTCTCTGCGTGGTCTGGGGCAACCCGGACCCGGACGCGATCGCCAGCTCCTACGCGCTGATGGAGCTCGTCCAGGGCTTCGCCCCGGAGGCCACCATCGCCTATATGGGGGAGTTCACGCGCCCCGAGAACTCGGCGATGGTCAACGTCCTCAAGATCCCGATGCGCAAGTTCACCTGGGACCTGCTCAAGTCCGACACCGTGGTCGCGACCGTCGACGCGCAGCCCTCGTTTTTCAAGGCCGACGACCGCCTGAAGTTCGACATCATTGTCGACCATCACCCGCTCGGCGACCTGGGCGAGCCGAAATTCTCGGACGTCCGGCCGACCTACGGGTCGACGTCGACGATCTTCACCGAGTACTACCAGGCGGCGGGCATCCGCATGTCGAAGAAGATCGCGACCGCGCTCTTCTACGGCCTCAAGGTGGACACGGGCAACCTCACCCGCAACGTGAGCGACGCCGACGTGGCCGCGTTCCGCTACCTGCGCATGCGCACGGACGAGAACATGGTCCGGACGATCGAGCTGTCGCAGCTGCCGGTGGAGACGCTGGACTACTTCGCGATCGCGATCGCGAACAAGAAGATCCGGCGGGAGGTGGCGTTCGCCTACCTCGGGAACATCCCCAACGCCGACATGTGCGTCCACGTGGCGGACTTCTTCATCAAGCTGACGGGCATCTCGTGGGCGGTGGTGGCGTGCCGCTCGAAGGACCGCGTCGTCGTCGTGTTCCGCTCGGACGGCTTCCGCAAACACGCGGGCCACATGGCGGAAGCGCTCTTCCTGGACTACGGAACTGCGGGCGGCCACCGGACCATGGCTCGAGCAGAGCTGGAGCTGTCCCGGGTGCAGAGCGAGCTGAAGGAGCCGTCGGACGTGTCGATCGAGGAGTGGCTGGTGAAGCGGCTCGGCACGAAGCTGAAGGCGCTCGCCCCCGAACCCCCCTCCCCCCTCCACACTCCA
>DASQOM010000265.1:0-3876 GCA_035644495.1 Planctomycetota bacterium
AGAAGGGCCTGGCGTCCACTCCCCGCCTCGGCCACCAGCTTCATGTCTCGCTGACTCTCGACCAGGGCGGCGATCCCCTCTCGAAGCACGGGATGGTCGTCGACGCAGAGAACACGGATCGGGTCGTGTCCAGCCATTCAGCCCGCTCGCTTCCTGCCGTCGAGATCCCCTGTCCTTCCCGGATACAGCCGCGCCAGCCAGCCCCACGGCCACGGGTGGCGCTGCGCCCGAAAAGCAATGCCGCTCGGAACGGCCAGCTCGATTTCCGTGCCGCCGAGTGCCCGGCTCCAAACCTTGAGTCGCGCGCCAATGTTCTTCGCCCGTTCCCTCATGCCGGCGAGTCCCCAGTGTCCCTCCCGTCCGGACTCGAGAAGCTGCGGATCGATCCCGCGGCCATCATCGCGCACGGTGACCCGCAATCCCTTGGGGGCGAACTCGACCTCGACCTCGATCCGGGTCGCTCCCGAATGTTGGAACGCGTTGACCAGCGCTTCGCGACCAATCCGGTAGACTTCGTCCCGGATGATGGCGTGCAGCGGGCGCGCCTGGCCTTCACCGATCACGAAGAAGTCGATGTCCTCCTTCGCGTCCAATTCCTCGCGGACCCGAGAGAACGCCTCTTCGAGATCGTCATGGCTGCCCGGCGAAGAACGCAGCCCTTTGACGGCGTTGCGTCCTTCTTCGATCACGCTCCTCATCAGCTCCAGCACCCGATTCAAGCGCCGCTTGTCCGCCGTTTCCGCCGGCACATGGTTCACCGCGACATGGAGCTGCATCGACGCGCTGAGGAAGCCCTGGAGCAGCGTGTCGTGCAGCTCCTGCGCGATGCGCGTTCGCTCCGCCAGCCGTTCCCGGAACTGAAGCTGCAGCCGGGACCTGACCTGCCGGATCCGCCAACGATAGCCCGCCCAGGCGAGGCACCCGGCGGCCGCGGTGCAGAGAAGAAGGAATGCTCGCGTCTGGTGAAAGGCCGGAACGATCGTGAACTCGAGCGCCGCTCCCTCCTCGTTCCAGACGCCGTCGTTGTTGCTGGCGATGACGTGAAACCGGTAGTCCCGGGGCGGGAGGTTCGTATAGGTCGCGCTCCGGGCGCTGAGCGGCCCCCGCCAGTCGGCGTCGTACCCGTCGAGCTTGTAACGAAATCGGACGCGTTCGGGGGCGGTCAGGCTCAAGGCCGCGTACTGGAGCTCGAGATTCTTCGTGTTTGGCGGCAGGCGCAGTCCGTTGGACACCTCCAGGTTGCGATCGTCCGCGATGGCTCTCTCGATCTTGACCGGCGGTGCCATCTCGTTTCGAGGCCACCGGCGCGGATCGATCACGGCGACACCGCCGGTGGTGGCGAACCAGAGCCGCCCGTCGGCCGCCCGCGTGGCGGTCGGAAATGGCTCCCGCTGCCGCGGAAGACCGCCCAACCCGTCCGTGGCGTCGAAGGTCACCCCCTCGACCCGATAAGACGCAGACGCGAGTGCCCTGTCCAGCTCCTGCGGCTTCACCCGGAGGATCCCGAGCGCCCCAGCGAGCCACAAGTTGCCGTCGTCGTCCTCCAGGATTCCCGACACGGAGCTGCCCGGAAGGCCGTTGTCCTGCGTCAGCGTGATGAAGCGATCTTGAGCAAATCGGCTCAAGCCGCTCTCGCCCCCGATCCAGACGTGGCCCTCGCGGTCCTCCGCGATCACGAGGACCCGGCCGCTGCGCAGGCCGTCCTTCGCCGAGTACAGGCGAGACGCGTCGCCTTCGAAGACGACCACGTCGCCGTTCTCGAAGCCCAGCCACATGCGGCCCACCGCATCCGCATGCAGCACCCGGCAACGGTACGGCGGGAAATCGGCGCGGGCGCGCGGCTCCGTCCACTTGCCGTCGCGCCGCCGCAAGATTCGTCTGATCCCGCCGGGGCTCGTCAGCGTCACCCATAGAGCGCCGCCCTTGTCCTCGGCCACCGCCTCGACGGATGACGGACCGATCACGCCCGGGATGTCGAGGTACGAGAACGTCCCGCGACTCTCCCGCGCCAGCTTGAAGCTTCCTCCCACCCAGACCTGACCGGCAGGAGTCGCGTACAGGGCCAGGATCCGGCTCGAGTCGGATGGGCTGTAAGGCGCAAGCGTCGAGATGACGAACGCTCCATCGCGAAAGCGGCGGACCTCGTCCAAGGCATAGCTGGCCAGCCACACGCTCCCGTCCGGCGTGGATGTCAGCGCGATCTTCTGGTCCGGACCCAGGCCTTCGCTCTCCGAGAAGGCAGTCATCTTGTTCTCGCGAAACCGATCCAAGCCGCCGGCCGTCCCGAACCAGAGGTTGCCTTCCCGATCCTTCATCGCCGCATACACGAGGCTGCCCGAAAGGTGGTCCTCGACGCGAAACCGATCGGGCGGCGCGTCCCGGCCGATCTCCCGCGCGCGGCGCAGACCGCCGGCGATCAGGCCGACCCACAGGCTCCCGTCGCCGCCGAAGATCAGGCACATCGGCTCTCCATCGACGGCGACCGCGGGCGAAGCCGCTCCGCGCCGGTCAATCCGTCGCGCCTTCTTGAAGGTCGTGTCCGCGACCCAGACGGCCCCGTCGGGCGCCTCGGTCAAGCTCCAGATCATGCCGACCGACTCGCCGGTCGCGGAGAAGCGCGTCGCGTCCCTGGCGAGAGTCAGGATCGTGTTCGCGCGAATCGGGTGCTTGCTCAAGCGGAAATTCAATCCGTCCGTTGCGACCCAGAGCGTGCCCGCATGGTCAACCAATAGCGCCTGCGCTCCTGGGGCGGCATAGCCGCTCTCCGCTCCGACCCGACGCCACTTGCCGTTGTCGAAGCTGGCAAAACCGTACTGTCCCGCGGCCCAGATCGAGCCAGCGTCGTCTTCCACGATGGAGAGGATTCCACCCTCGGGAACGCCCTGCCCGGGCGGAAAGTGGGTGACCTGGCCGTCGCGAAGCCGGCCGATTCCGCCGGAGCCGAATCCCATCCACAAGCTCCCGTCTCGAGCAGCAAGGAGCGAGAGGACGGCGGGCCCGTGGGGATGCTCGCTGCGGCTGGGGTCGTACGGGACGAAGCGAAGGCCGTCGAACCGGTACAGGCCGGCTTCCGTCCCGAGCCACAAGTACCCGTCCCCCGATTGGGCGATGGCCCGGACCGGACCGGGGATGCCGTCTTTCGCGGACCAGGCTGTGTGAGTGAACTGCGTGTTCGATCTCCGCGGGTCGAGCGCATGCGCGGGAGTCGCCAGCGCGAACGGGATGATGAGGCACGCCACGCGGGTCCGCGCGCGCTGGCCCGCAACCCGCGCCGCAACTGTCCCGTTCGTAGCCACGACCATGCAACTGAGTCGTATTCACGAACCGGGCCAGCGCCTCTGGACAGAGCACCAGGGCCTGGGAGCAGCGCGGGCCCTCGAATTACGAGATGTCGTCCGTTGAGATCGCCGAAATTCGTAATCCGGCTTGACGCCGGCGGCTGGTGATCCACTCGCGGACGTAAGCGGGGCAATTCCGAAGTCTGCTCCCCGCGTCCTCGCAACGCGCGAAGAATTCGACTCCCTCCGCATCCACGAGTCGAACTCCCTTGAGATCCAGAGTCAGCCTGCTCCCTGCCGATTCCGGGCCCAACAGGCGCTGCAACTCGGACACCGCCTCTCCGTCGACCCGGCCACTCACGAAGACCGATCGCCCCGCAGAGGACCTCCGGATCTTGAACATGTCGCCTCGGTCGCAGCAACGACCGTGCCAGCGTCTCAGGACGGCTTGAAGCGGCGCTTGTCGATCTTCATGCTCTTGATCTTCGAGTAGAGCGTCGTTGGAGGCATTCCCAGCGTGACCGCCGCGCCAGATGGCCCCGCGACCTTGCCGCCAGTCTCAGCCAGGGCGGCTTCGATGATCTTCTTCTCCTCGCCA
>DASQOM010000266.1:0-29818 GCA_035644495.1 Planctomycetota bacterium
GAGAAGACGCTGCGCTTCCGGCTCACCGAGAAGCTGCTCCGCGTCAGCCAGCCCCGCGTGGAGCGGAAGGGGCTGATCGAGGTCTCGATGGACGCCCTGCGGGCGCTGCGGGACGAGTGCCGCGAGACCGTGCAGATCGGCCGCCGCTTCGGCGATGAAGGCGTCATCCTCGAGCAGGTGGAGGGGTTGCATCCGCTGCGCATCTCCGTCGACCCCGGCCTCCGCTTCCCGCTCCACAACAACGCGCCGGGCAAGCTGCTCCTCGCGTTCATGCCGGAAGCCGCCCGCGTTGCGGCGCTGCGCCGAATCCCGATGACGGCGTCGACTCCGAGGACCCTCATCGACCGCCACGAACTGGCCCGCGAGTGCGCCCGGATCCGCGAGCAGGGGTATTCGGTCGACTTCGCCGAAGCCGACGAGGGGATCCACTGCGTCGCGGGGCCGATCCTGGACGCGCGGGGCGAGGCGATCGCCGCGCTGTGGATCTCGGCGCCGTCGCGCCGTCTTCCGCGCGCGTCCTTCGCGGAGGCCGGGGTCCAGGTGCGGCGCGCCTGCAGCGTCATCACCGATCGGCTGAGGACGCCATGACGCGGGCCTGGCTGCTCGTCCTGCTCCTCGCCGCGCCCCGACCTCAGGCGCCGGTCGATTTCGACCGCGACATCCGCCCGATCCTCAAGGCCTCCTGCCTCAAGTGTCATGGGGCCGAAGGCAAGCCGAAGGGACAACTCCGCCTGGACCTCCGGGCGGCCGCGTTCCGCGGCGGCGCCGGCGGCCAGGCCATCATCCCAGGCAAGTCCGCGGACAGCCCTCTCTATAAGCTGCTGGTCGATCCCGACGACGACGCGCGCATGCCCCAGAAGGCCCCGCGGCTGTCTACAGCGCAGATCGAGCTGATCCGCCGCTGGATCGACGAAGGCGTGCGCTGGCCGGAGGACGATCATGGAGGGGAACAACTGCACTGGTCGCTGCGACCGCTGGCGCGGCCCGCGGTCCCGCCGTCCTCCTGGGGACGCACGCCGATCGACGCCTTCATCGCCGCGAAACTGAAGGAGAAGGGCTTCGAGCCGTCGCCCGAGGCCGACCGCCGCTCCCTGCTGCGTCGCGTGACCTACGACCTCATCGGACTCCCGCCGACGCCGGAGGAAACGGACGCGTTCCTGTCGGACCCCGCGCCCGACGCCTACGAGAAGGTCGTCGACCGCCTGCTCGCGTCGCCGCGGCACGGAGAGCGCTGGGCCCGCCACTGGCTCGACGCGGTCCACTATGCCGACACGCACGGCCACGACCAGGACCGGCCGCGTCCGAACGCGTGGCCGTATCGCGACTACGTCGTCCGCGCCTTCAACGAGGACAAGCCCTACGCGCAGTTCGTCCAGGACCAGCTGGCGGGCGACGTGCTCCGGCCCGGCGACCCGCAGGCCCTCGTCGCCACCGGCTTCATCGCCGCCGGTCCCTGGGACGAGAGCTCCCAGATGCACATCATGGCCGACACGGTGGACAAGAAGATCGCACAGAATCTCGACCGCGACGACATGCTGACCGCGACCATGTCGACGTTCGTCGGCGCGACGGTGCAGTGCGCGCGCTGCCACAACCACAAGTTCGATCCGATCCCGCAGGCGGAGTACTACGCGCTGCAGGCCTGCTTCGCGGGGGTCGACCGCGCCAACCGGCCGTTCGACGACGACCCCGCGCTGAACCGCAGGCGCCAGGAGTTGCTGCGGCGCCGGACCGACCTGGCCGTCCGGAAAAAGGCGCGGCCCGAACCGTTTCTGGACGCGGACGCCGAGCGCGACGTCGCCGCGTGGGAGAAGGGCCGCTCCGATTCGCCCGGCGTCTGGATGGTGATCGACGCGGACGCGGCGGAATCGAAGCACGGCGCGACGCTGACCCGGCAGGTCGACGGCTCGATCGTCTCAAGCGGCCTGGCGCCCGACGTCGACGTCTATACGATCACCGCGCGTCCGTCCCTGCGCCGGATCACGGCGCTGCGGTTGGAGGCGCTGACGGTCGAGGACCATCCCTATAAGGGGCCGGGCCGCGAGGACAACGGCAACTTCCATCTCTCGGAGTTCCGGCTCCTGCGCTCGCGCGCCGAGGGCCCTCCCTCGCCGGTCGAGCTCTGCAATCCCGCCGCCGACTTCAACCAGAACGGCTGGGGCGTCGCGCAGGCGCTCGACGGCAAGCCGGAGACGGCGTGGGCGATCTATCCCGAGGTCGGCAAAAGCCACTATGCGATCTTCGAGCTGCGCGTGCCGATCGAGGTTGCCGAAGGGGAGTCGCTGGTCTTCGTCCTCGAGCAGCTCCAGGGCAGGCACCGGCTGATCGCGCGCCCGAGGCTTTCGGCGACGTCGATGCCTCCGCCGTTCCGGATCGAGCCGCTGCCGGCGAACGTCGCGCAGATCGCCGCCGTCGACGCGGCGAAGCGGTCGCGCGAGCAGAAGATCGAACTGGCGGCCTGGGTCCTGGATCTTCGGATCCGGAAGGAGCTGGACGCGCTGCCGGCGCCCCGGCAGGTCTACGCGGCCGCCAGCGACTTCCCGCCCATCGCCAAGTTCACGCCGGCACGGACCCCGAGGCCCATCTATCTGTTGAAGCGCGGCGACGTCACCAAACCCGGCGAGGAGATCCGCCCCGGGGGCTTGTCCTGCGTGCCGGGCCTCGAGGCGGCATTCCGTCTCGCGGACCCGGGCGATGAGGGCGCGCGCCGCGCGGCGCTGGCCGCCTGGATCACGGATCCCCGGAACGTGCTCTCCTGGCGCTCGATCGTGAACCGCGTCTGGCACCACCATTTCGGCCGCGGCATCGCGGACTCTCCGAACGACCTGGGCCGCATGGGTGCCGCGCCGACGCACCCGGAGCTGTTGGACTGGCTGGCGGTCGAGTTCCGCGACGGCGGCGGCTCGCTGAAGAAGCTGCACCGGTTGATCGTGACGAGCGCGGTCTATCAGCAGTCCTCCGCCGGCCGCGCGGACTTCGCGAAGACCGACGCCTCCAATCTCCTCCTCTGGAGGATGAACCGCCTGCGGCTGGACGCCGAGCAGGTCCGTGATTCGATCCTGCAGCTGAGCGGCAAGATCGATCTCACCCTGGGCGGCCCGGCGGTGAAGCAGTTCCACTATGAGGATCCCAATCCCGAGGTGACTCCGAAGGTGGACTACGGGCGCTATAACGTCGACCACCCGGACAACTTCCGCCGCGCGATCTACCGCTGGATCTTCCGGACGCTGCCCGATCCCTTCATGGAGACGCTCGACTGCCCGGACGCCTCCCTGCTGACGGGCGCGCGGAACGTCAGCGTCACGCCGCTCCAGGCGATGGCCGTGCTGAACGACCGCTTCGTCGTTCGTCAGAGCGAGCACCTCGCCGCGAGGCTGGCCGGGCCGGACCGCGTCGCGGCCGCGTATCGGCTGATCCTGCAGCGGGCGCCGACGGCGGCCGAGTCGGCGGCGGTGGGGGACTATATGGAGAAGCGCGGCGCGGCGAACGCCGTGCGCGTGCTTCTGAACAGCAACGAGTTCATGTTCCTGGACTAGAGCGATGATGAACCGGCGGGAATTCCTGGGCTGCGGCGCGTCGGGGGTGGGCGCGGTCGCGCTGGCGCAGCTCCTCGGCAGCGCCGGCCTCCTGGGGCAGGAGGCGAAGGCCGACCTGAACGGCGGCGTCCATCACCGCGCCAGGGCGAAGCGCGTCATCCACCTGTTCATGAACGGCGGCGCGAGTCCGATGGACACCTTCGACTACAAGCCCGAACTCGAGAAGCGGCACGGGCAGAAGTTCGATCCGGGCGCGGGCGTCCGGGTCGAAGCCGCCACGAGCACGCCCGGCGCGGTTCTGAAGAGTCCCTATGCGTGGAAGCAATACGGCCAGTGCGGCCGCTGGGTCTCGAGCGTGTTTCCGCACGTCGCGGAGCGCGTGGACGACCTCGCGTTCGTCCACTCGATGCAGTCGAAGACGAACGTGCACGGGCCGGGCGTCTACCTCCAGAACACCGGCTTCGTCCTGCCGGGATTCCCGTGCATGGGGTCGTGGGTCTCCTACGCGCTGGGGCGCCTGAGCGACAATCTGCCGGCCTTTGTCGTGATCCCGGACTCGCGCGGCCTCCCCTATAACTCGAAGGGCAGCTTCGGGTCGGGGTTCCTGCCGGCCGTTCACCAGGCGACGCTGCTGCGGCCGACGGCGCCCGAGCCGCTCGCGGACCTCTTCCCGCCGAAATCGCCGGGCATCACCCCCGAGGGCGAGGCGGATGGCTTGGCGCTGCTGAACCGCCTGAATCGCGAGCACCTCGCCTCCCGCCCCGAGGACAGCCGGCTCGAGGGCCGAATCGCGTCCTACGAAATGGCCGCGCGCATGCAGCTGTCGGCCCCCGATGCGCTCGACCTGTCGAAGGAGAGCGAGGAGACGAGGAAGCTCTATGGCCTGGATGCGAAGCCGACGGCCGACTTCGGCACCAACTGCCTGACGGCGCGGCGGCTTCTGGAGGGCGGCGTCCGCTTCGTCCAGCTCTGGAGCGGGACCGCAGGAGCGACCGGCAACTGGGACAACCACGCCGACATTTCGAAGGAACTGACCTTCATTGCAATGGCGGTCGACAAGCCCATCGCCGGGCTGCTGACCGACCTGAAGCGGCGCGGTCTCCTCGAGGATACGCTCATCGTCTGGACCACGGAGTTCGGCCGCATGCCGTTCTCGCAGGGCACGGTGGGCCGCGACCACAACGGCGGCGTCTTCACGTCCTGGCTGGCCGGTGCGGGCGTGAAGCCCGGGATCGCCTACGGCGAGAGCGACGAGTGGGCGTGGAAGGCCGCGAAGGATCCGGTGATGGGGTACGACCTGAACGCGACGATCCTGCACCTGCTCGGGATCGACCACGAGAAGCTGACCGTTCGCCACAACGGGGCCGACCGCCGTCTCACCGACGTGCACGGCCACGTCATCCGCGACCTGCTCGCCTGAACACCCACCAATCACAGCGTGTCCATTGTGGACGGGAAGACTACTTGCTCAGCGAGTAGACGTGGTCCTCCTTGTTCACCACCGTGTACTTGTAGCCGAGGCCCTCGACGCGGGCGTGGTCGGCCTTCCAGCACTCGGTGAGGAACTCCACGATCTCCTTCTGCAGCGTGTTTTCGTTGTTGTCGTCGTAGACCTTCCTCTCCTGGGCGAAGGCGCGGGAGAAGAGCGTGAGCGTGCCGAGGTACTGCTTCTGCAGCTCGGCCTTGAACCCGTCGGACACCTTGCGCTTGTCCTTGGCGACCGCCTCCAGCTGGGACGACTGGGCCCAGAGCGTCAGGAGGCTCTTGTTGCTGACGAGCTTGAGGGCGGGGATATTGGCGTCGAGCTCCAGCTCGCCGACCTTGAGGCCGTCCTCGCGCATCTTGATGAGGGCGACCGCGTAATCCTCGATCACGCTGCGGGCCTCGTCCTCGCTCGCCAGCGCGAAGACGTCGCCGACCAGGAGGATGCCCGACTTGGTCCCGGCGCCGGCCGCGACGCGGTCGCTGTACCAGGGCGTCGCGCGGCGGACGGGTGACTCCAGGGGCGCGAAGATGTTCTTCACTTCCTTCGCGAAGAAGAACTCGCGGCCCTCCTTCTTGAAGACCTCCTTGATGGCCTCCTGGGCCTCGGCCATCTGCTTCTCATCGGCGACGTAGTACCAGGCCTTGATCAGGCCCTTGGGGTTCTTGTCCTTGTCGAAGACGAGCGGGTCGAGGTTGGCTTTCAGGTGGGGGATGCGCTTGGCGGGGTCGGCCTTGGCGTCGGCGTACGACGGTCCATCGGCGGCCACGGTCAGCAGAGTCGCGATGAAGAGCTGCAGCATCGAAAATTCTCCTTTGAGGCCGCCCAATATAGCGGCTCCCTCCGCTCCAGGCAACAGGAGATATACGCCGCGCGGCCGGAGCCGCCCGAGATTCGTGGTATTTTCATGGAAGAACGAGTGTTTTATTGGTAAACATGTCGCCCATGCGCGCCGCCGCCGCCCGGGTCCCGAGCTACGCCGTCCCGGCCCTGGAGAAGGGCCTCGACCTCCTCGAGGCCCTCGCGGCGCGGCCCGGGGACCGCTCCCAGGCCGACCTCGCGCGCGACCTCGGCCGCAGCCCGAGCGAGATCTTCCGCATGCTCAACTGCCTCGAGCGCCGCGGCTACATCGTGAAGGATGCCGCCTCCGGGCGCTATCGGCTGACGCTGCGCCTCTACGAACTCGCCCACACGCACACGCCCGTCGACCAGCTGCTCCGGGCCGCGGAGGGGCCGATGCGCGATCTGGCCGCGGGCATCCGCGAATCGGTGCACCTGAGCGTCCTCTCCGGCGGCAAGCTGCTCGTCCTCTCCCAGGTCGAGAGCCAGAACCGGACCCGCGTCTCCGTCGAAATCGGCGGACGCTTCCCCGTCGTCCTCACCGCCTCGGGCCGCGTCCTCCTGGCCCACCTGCCCCAGGAGGAGCTGCGGACCTTCCTCGCGCGCGACGAGGACTGGGCGAAGCTCGGCGCGGCCGTCCGCGAGCGCTTTCTCTCCGATCTGCTCAAGCTCCGGCGCGACGGGGTCTATCAGGGGAAGAGCGATCTGACCCACGGGATCCGCGACGTGGCCGCCCTGGTGGGGAATCCCCGGGTGGGCGTCGCGGCCGCGGTCTGCGTCCCATCGCTCGTCATCATCGGAAAACCGAAGCCGCCCGCGGCGATCCGGGCCGCCGTGCGGGAATGTGCGGCCACGATCACCCGGCAGCTGGGCCTGAGGGTAACCTAACTGCACATGAAGCGACTTGCCGCGGTCCTGATCCTCCTCGCGCCCGGCGCCGCCCCCCAGGAAGCCGCGCAGGCGCCGGATCCCGAAGGCATCGAGTTCTTCGAGAAGAAGATCCGGCCGGTCCTGGTCGACCGCTGCTATTCGTGCCACAGCGCCGAGGCGAAGAAGCTCAAGGGAGAGCTCCGCGTCGATTCGCGCGACGGCCTCCTCAAGGGCGGGGAGACCGGGCCGTCGGTCGTGCCGGGCGACCCCGACAAGAGCCTCCTCGTGAAGGCGCTGCGCTACACCGACGACCTCAAGATGCCGCCGAAGGGGAGGCTGTCGAAGGAAGTCGTTGAGGACTTTGCCGCGTGGGTGAAGCGCGGCGCTCCGGACCCGCGCGGGAAGGGCGCCGCCGCCGCGAAGAAGGGCATCGACGTCGAGGCGGGGAAGAAGTACTGGGCCTTCCAGCCGCTGCACCCGCCGGCGGGGGCGACGATCGACGGGCTGATCCGCGCCCCGCTCGACGCCGCCGGCGTCAAGCCCAACGGTCCGGCGGACCGCCGCACGCTGATCCGCCGCGCGACCTTCGACCTCCTCGGGCTGCCCCCCACGCCGGCGGAGATCGACGCGTTCGTTGCCGATCCGTCTCCGGACGCCTTCGCGGCGCTGATCGACCGGCTGCTGGCGCGGCCCGAGTACGGCGAGCGCCAAGCGCGGCACTGGCTCGACGTCGCCCGCTTTGCGGAGAGCCACGGCTTCGAGCAGGACTATGACCGCGAGAACGCCTATCACTACCGGGACTTCCTGATCCAGGCGTTCAACCGCGACCTGCCCTACGACCGCTTCGTCCGGTGGCAGATCGCGGGCGACGAACTGGCCCCCGTGGAACCGCTCGCGTGGATGGCCACCGGCTTCCTCGGCGCCGGCGCGTTCCCCACCCAGCTCACCGAGGCCGAGTTCGAGTCGGCCCGCTACGACGAGCTGGACAGCATGACCTCGACCACCACCTCGGCCTTCCTCGGGCTCAGCCTCGGCTGCGCCCGCTGCCACGATCACAAGTTCGACCCGTTCCCCTCGCGCGACTATTACCGCCTCGCGTCGACGTTCACCACCGCGATCCGCAGCATGGCCGAGCTGCAGATGGATCCCGAGGGCGACAAGGCCGCGCTCGCCAAGTGGGAGGCCGAGCATCCGCCGCTCGTCGCGGCCCTCGAGAAGTTCGAGAAGGAAGAACTGCCGGGGCGCTATAAGCACTGGGCGGACGGCCGCCCCTGGGAGAAGCAGGCGCCCGTCTGGACGGTGCTCGACCTGATCGAGACCACATCCCTCCAGGGAGCGAAGTTCGTGCCCCAAGGGGACGGCTCGGTGCTCGCAACGGGCGAAAATCCGAGGAATGACCGCTGGCGCTTCAAGGCGCGGACGACGCTGAAACGGATCACCGCCGTGCGGCTCGAGGCCCTCAAGGACGCGTCGCTCAAGAAAGGGGGACCGGGGCGTGCGGACAATGGCAATTTCTCCCTGAGCGATTTCCGACTGCTCCTTCGATCCAGCTCCGGCGGCATTCCGTTTCAAGTGAAGCTTTCCGCTGGAGCGGTCACCTTCGAACAGAACCAGACCACCCTGTCCGCGGCGTCCTCGGTTGATGACGACAAGGGCGGCGGCTGGGCGGTGGATCCCCAATTCGGAAAGGACCACGCGGCCGTCTTTGAGATCGTGGCGCCGGTCGAGTTCCCCGAAGGAACGGAACTGACTTTTGACTTCGAGTACAACAACAATACTCATCATTCGATCGGGCGGCCGCGACTGTCGGTGACGACGCGGCCAGCGCCGGTCGGCTTCGACGGCGAGTCGAAGGCCCAGCCCGTCGTCGAGCTCTGCGAGGCGCTCCGCGAGGGGAAGCCGTACGAGGGGGCGATCGCCGTCTATGCGCGCCTCGACGACGAAGGCATCCGCCTGCGCAAGGCCGTGGACGAGCACCTCGCGGCGAAGCCCGCGCCGAAGCTGACGAAGATCCTCGTCACCACCGAGGGCCTCAAGCCGCTCAAACACCACGCCGACGAGCGCGGCTTCCCCCACTTCTACAAGGAGACCTATGTCCTCGCGCGCGGCGACGTGAACAAGAAGCAGGGCGTCGCGACGCAGGGCTTCATCCAGGTGCTAGAGCGCGGCGCCGACGAGAGCCGCTGGATCCCGGCGCCGCCCGCCGGTTCGCGCACTCCCGGCCGCCGCAGCGCGCTCGCCGCGTGGCTGACGGACGTCGACGCCGGCGCCGGCGTTCTGGCGGCGCGCGTCGTGGTCAACCGCCTCTGGGCCCGCCACTTCGGGCGCGGCCTCGTCGCGACGGTCAACGACTTCGGCGTCCAGGGCGAGCCGCCGTCGCACCCGGAGCTGCTGGAGTCGCTGGCGGCCGAGCTCATCGGGAGCGGATGGTCGCTGAAGGCGATGCACCGGCGGATGATGACGAGCCAGGCCTACCAGGAGTCGGCGGACGTGGTCGCGGACAGCGCGAAGAAGGACCCGGACAACCGCCTCTACTGGCGCCGCAATCCGCAGCGGCTCGAGGCCGAGGCGATCCGGGACACTCTGCTGGACGTGGGCGGCCTGCTGGACCGGAAGATGTATGGTCCGGGCACGCTCGACGAAGCGATGACGCGGCGGAGCATCTACTTCTTCATCAAGCGCAGCCGGCTCATCCCGATGATGATGGTCTTCGACGCTCCCGAGCCGCTCGTGAGCCAGGGATCGCGTCCGACGACGACGATCGCGCCCCAGGCGCTGCTCTTCATGAACAGCCCGCTCGTGCGCCGCTGCGCCGCAGGACTGGCGAAGGAACCCGATCCCGGGGCGATCTACCGTCGCGCCCTGGGACGGCCGGCCACCGAGCGCGAGCTGAAGCGGGCCTCCGAGTTCCTGTCGGCGCAGGAGAAGAGCTATAAGGGCTCCGGGACCGCGGATCCCGGCCGCGCCGCGCGCGTGGATTTCTGCCAGGCCATCCTCTGCTTGAACGAGTTTGTCTATGTCGAATGAAGGCTGCTCCCGCCGGGAACTGCTGGCGAAGGCCGGCAACGGCTTCGGTCTTGTCGCACTGGCAAGCCTGCTGCGACAGGAAGGGCTGCTGGCGAACGACGAGCCGCGCGATCCGCTGGCCCCGCGCGCCCCGCACTTCAAGGCGCGCGCCAAGGCGGTCATCTGGATCTTCGTCAACGGCGGCCCGAGCCACGTCGACACGTGGGACTACAAGCCGGAGCTCGAGAAGCGCGACGGGCAGGAGCTGCCGGGGTTCAACAAGTTCACCGGCTTCTTCGCGAACGAAGTCGGCGGCCTCATGAAGTCGCCGTTCAAGTTCGCGCCCCAGGGTCGATGCGGAAAGAGGGTCTCGGAGATCTTCCCGAACCTGGGGAAGCACGTCGACCGCATGGCGTTCATCCACTCGGGATGGACGGAGTCGAACAACCACAGCCCCGCGCTGTTCATGATGAACAGCGGCGAGACGCGGATGGGCCACCCGTGCGTCGGGTCCTGGGTCACGTATGGCCTGGGATCGGAGAGCCGCAACCTGCCGTCATTCGTGGTGATGTCCGACCCGCTGGGCCGAGGCCTGCCGAAGGGCAGCGCGCAGAACTGGGGCGCCGGCTTCCTGCCGAGCGTCTACCAGGGCACGTATCTCAAGCCGTCGGGCGCACCGATCGACAACATGGCGCCGCCCGCCGAGCTGGCGGGGGAGCGCCAGCGCCGCCAGCTCGACCTGCTTCGCGACCTGAATGGAACCCGCGAGTCCGATCCCGCCGAGAAGGAGCTCGCGGCTCGCATCGAGAGCTTCGAGCTTGCGTATCGGATGCAGTCGGCCGCGCCCGAGGCGTTCGAGCTGGACAAAGAACCGGAGCATGTCCGGAAGCTCTATGGCCTCGACAACAAGAAGTGCCTGCACTTCGCGAAGCAATGCCTGATCGCGCGGCGCATGGTCGAGCGCGGCGTCCGCTTCGTCCAGATCTACTCCGGCGGCATGGAGAACCAGCTGAGCTGGGACGGCCACAAGGACATCGAGGGCAACCACCGCGGGTTCGCGGATGAAACGGACCAGCCGGTCGCGGCGCTGATCTCCGACCTGGCCCAGCGCGGCCTGCTCGACGACACGCTCATCATCTGGGGCGGCGAGTTCGGCCGGCTGCCGATCGCGCAGAAGGGCGGCAAGCCCGGCCGCGACCACAACCCGCACGCGTTCACGACCTGGATGGCGGGCGGCGGCGTGAAGGGCGGCGTCTCCTATGGCGCGACGGACGAGGTCGGCTTCAAGGCGGTGGAGAACCGCGTCAGCGTCCACGACCTGCACGCGACGATCCTGCACCTGATGGGCCTGGACGACAAGAAGCTGACGTTCCGCCACAACAGCCTGGAGCAAAGGCTGACGACGATCACCGTCGACGCGAAGGTGATCAAAGAGATTCTGTCGTAAACCGATCCCGCCGGCGTAAGAGGAGCATGAGAACGCTCTTCCTCCTGCTGCTCCCGATGGTGGCTCTGTCCGCTCAAGACAAGGTCTACGACGCGTGGCCGTTCGACGCGACCGAGGCGTCGAAGCGTCAGGCCGAGACCGCGAAAGCGCTGAACACGCCGGAGTCGCTGAAGGTCGGGACGCTGACGTTCAAGCTCATCCCCGGCGGCAAGTTCGAGCTCGGCAGCCCCAAGACGGAGAACGGCCACGAGGGCGACGAGAACCTGCGGTCCGAGACGATCGCCGAAGCCTTCTATATGCTCGAGACCCAGCTCACGATCGAGCAGTACCGCGAGCTGTTGAAGGCCGATCCGCCCGAGACGGCGGCGGACGCCGATCCGAAGCTGCCGGCCGCGCTGCCCTATCGCGACGTCATGGACAAGGTGCTGCCCGCGCTCGCCAAGGTCGCGCCCAAGGGCTGGAAGCCGATCCTCCCCGACCGCGCCCGGCTGGAGTATGCGTGCCGCGCGGGCAATCCCGGGATGAATCCGGGCGGCAATACGGAGGCCGACGCCAACGACTACGCGTGGGTGAAGGCGAACTCGGACAACAGGATGCATCCCGTGGCGCAGAAGAAACCGAACGCGTGGGGGCTCTACGACGTGATCGGCAACCGCTGGCACTGGCTCTGGGTCGGGTCGACCGGGGGATACGGGGATCTGTCGACGGGGGACCATCTCGTCTACGGAGGCTCGTATCACACGCCGGCGAACGGCAACGGCGCGCGACTGGCGAACATCATGATCAGCAAGAAGCCGGAAGGGGCGCGCGTCGCCCTGATCCGCGAGGGCTCGCCGGTGCCGAAGGGCCATCCGGAGACCGCCCGATGATGCGCAGCCTCTGCCTTCTGGCGCTGCTCCTGCTGCCGCAGGAGACGATGAGCCCTTATTCCTCCTGGACCCACGGCCCGCCGACCGACCCCTCCTTCTTCCCGGTGGCCGTCTGGCTGCAGGACACGCGAAACGTCGCGAAGTACAAAGAGGCGGGCATCAACACCTACGTCGCGCTCTGGCAGGGGCCGACGCAGGTGCAGTTCGACGTCCTCAAAGCCGCCGGCATGAAGCTGGTCTGCCATCAGAACGAATTCGGCCTCGCCCATAAGGACGACTCCACGATCATCGCGTGGATGCACGGCGACGAGCCGGACAACGCGCAGGAGAAGAAGGGCGGCGGCTACGGTGCGCCCATCGCGACGGAGAAGATCGTCGCCGACTACAAGAAGGTCCACGACGCCGATCCGTCACGTCCCGTCCTCCTCAACCTGGGCCAGGGCGTCGCGTGGGACAAGTACGTCGGCCGCGGCGTGCGCACGAATCATCCGGAGGACTACGCCGAGTACATGAAGGGGAGCGACATCGTCTCGTTCGACATCTACCCCGTCGTCCACGATCACGCGGATATCGTCGGGAAGCTCTATAAGGTGTCGGAAGGCGTCGACCGCCTGCGCAAGTGGGGCGACGGGAAGAAGATCGTGTGGAACTGCATCGAGGCGAGCCGCATCAGCAACGAGAGCGTCAAACCGACCGCCCCGCAGATCCGCTGCGAAGCGTGGATGTCGCTGATCCACGGCTCGACCGGCCTCATCTACTTCGTCCACCAGTTCAAACCGAAGTTTATCGAGGCGTCGCTGCTGCAGGACGCCGACCTGCTCGCGGGCGTGACGGCGATCAACCGGCAGATCCGGGAGGCCGCCCCCGCGCTGAACAGCCCGACCGTCGACGGCGGCGCGACGGTGACGACGTCCGGCGCGGACGCCCCGGTCGACCTCCTGCTCAAGAAGCAGGGCGACTCCTTATGGCTCTTCGCGGTGGCGATGCGCGAAAAGGGGACGAAGGCGTCCTTCGAGGTGAAGGCCGCAAAGGGCGCCGCGGAGGTGCTCGGCGAGAGCCGCTCCCTCCCCGTGAAAGCCGGCAGGTTCGACGACGAATTCAAGCCCTACGAAGTGCACCTCTATCGGATAAGATAGAACCCGCGTCAGAGACGCGGTTGCCCATGAATCCGATGTCCGAGCAGGAGTTCCAGGACCACCTCCGCCAGGCCAACTGGGCCATGCGCGGCCAGATCGACGAGAACCGCAAGGCGTTCCAGCTCGAGAGCTATCACCGCTTCGACTGGGACCAGTGGCGGGGCGAGCTGGTCTTCTCCAGCGGCGGCACTCCCAAGGTCGTCGCCCGCATCCAGATCGTCGGAAACCACTCGACCAAATCGAACGTCTGGGTCTGGGCCTGGGCGAATTCCTCCTATCTGTCCTCCGTCAAGCAGGCGGCGCTCAAGGCCCAGCAGTTCGGGTCGGAGCGCGGGATCATCCGGCTGATCCAGCCCCGGTGGGCGGCGAAGGAATCCGACGCCTGGGAGATGACGGCCATGACCGGAAAGCTGGTCGAGGCGAAGGGCGCCTACAAGTGTCCCAGCCCGGACGGGTTCACGTACATGGCGTTCACCGACATCCGGGCCGTCTCCGACCGCAAGCGCCTGTTTGGAGCCCAGGCCTGCGCCCACGTCGCGGAAGAGGACAAGCCCATCCTCCTCCTGTCCCGGGAGATGAACGGGGAGGTCCTGGCCCTTTGCGGCGGGGAGAACGATACGGCCGACGCCCTTCACGACGTGCCGCTGGCCCAGCTGCTCGATCTCGATCCCACCCTCGCGCTGCTCGCGGACATGCCGGACGGCTGGGCGGCGATGCGGGAATCGCCGGACCACGACTGGGTCCGCTCCAAGGCCGAGTAGTCCGCCTATTCGCCCTCGGCAGCCACGCCTGCCGTCGCCGCGATGTCCTCCTGCTTGACGTTGCCGACGTTGAACCTGTCGGCGCGCTTGATGATGTCGTCCAGCGCCTCGTCGAAGGGCGGCAGCACTTTCATGAAGCGCAGCGGGTTGACCCGCGCCACGACGAACGCGCGCAGGTACGGGCTCTTGAAGCCCTTCTCCTGCAGCGCCTTGATGACCTCCGTCACGCGCGCGTCGAGACGCTCGATCTTCGCCGCCCGCGCCTCGCGCTTCTTCAGCGCCGCCTTGAGCGGGTCCTCGAACCAGCCGTCGACGCGTCTCAGGATCGACTGGTACGCGCCGCCGCTGAAGCGTCCGTTCTTCTCGTAGCCGATCCCCAGCGTGGCGAAGGCCGGCTCCTCGAACTCCAGCCCCCGCGCGCTCTCGAGCCCTTCCTCGCCGGAGTCGGCCATCGCCCGGTACATGCGGATCACCTCGAGCGACTTTTCGCGCAGGTTGTGCGCCTTCTCGATGTTCAGCGCCAGGATCTTGTACTGAATCTCCGGGTCGGGCAGCACGAGCGCCGTCACCGACTTGGCCCCGAGGCGGATCATCGACTCCAGGCGGTGCCGGCCGTTCGGGGTCCAGAATTCCTCGCCGACGCTGACCGCGATGATCGGGTCGAGGTAGCGGCCGATCTTCCCGATCGTGTCCGACAGCCGCTTCGCGTGCGTCTCGGAGAGGTCGCGCTGGAACGGCGTGGGCTTGACCTTCTCGATCGGCAGGATCGCGATGATCGTCGGCTGTCCGCCGAGCGGCTCTTTGTAGGTGGCGAGCACGGCGCCGCCCGAGGCCTCGATCTTCGACGCGAGCTCGGGCAGCGAGGCGTCCCTGCATTCGGCGGGACTGAGCCCGCGGGATCCCGGCGCTGTTTTTTTCTTCGAGGCGCGCGGCTTCTTCGGCACGCCGGCGGCTTTCTTCGGCATGGTCTGTCCCTCCCGAGCGGGCGATTATATCATGGCCCTTCGAATGGAAAATCAATCCCGGCCTCCCGAGGATCCGGTTCCCGCGCGCGCCCATTTCCATCTCGCCCTCGCCCTAATCTTTGTCCCGTTCGGCGTCATCGCCGGATGGACCCTGGCCATCCTCAATGTCGTCCGGGGGCATCGCACCCGGGCGCAGCAGGCGTGGACGCGGCTGCTGGTCGCTCTCGTGGCCGTCGACGCGGTGGTCTTCGCCGGGCTGCTCTGGATGAGCGGCCACGTGGAGGAGATCCAGCAAAAGGCCGAAGCGGCCTCGCAGCCCCGCGTCGTGATCGGCGTCCGGTTCGACCCGGACTTCCTGCGCGTCGAGGAGGTCCAGCCCGATCTGCCGGGTGCGCGCGCCGGACTGCGGCCCGGCGACGTCGTCGTGAGGATCGACGGCAAGGACGTGGCGACCCGCAAGGCTCTGGTCGACGAGCTTCAGGCCGGAAAGCCCGGGGAGACCCGGACGCTCGGCGTCGTGCGCGACGACGCCACCGAGGAGATCCCGATCGTTCCGGAGGCACCGAAGCGGGGACCGGAGAAGGGGCTCTTCGAGGTCGAGAAAACGGGCGACTTCCGGCTGGCCGACGAGGTCCTTCTCAACCTGCTCCCGGCGCTGGCCCTGATCGGCGTCCTCGCGGCGTGGGCGAAACTTCGGCCGCTCCCGCCGGCCTCCGTCTGGCCCGGCTTCCTGATCGTGCTCGTGGGATCGATGGGGGCGTCGCTCGGCACCCTGGCGCTCGCGCGTTCGCGCGCCGGGGGGCTGTCGCTCGGCCACTTCCTGATGTCGCTGCTGCTTCAAACCGGGGCGATGCTGGGCCTGGCGTGGGTCGTGAACCAGCGCGGGCGGCCTCCCGCGCCGGAGCGGTCGCCGCTCCTGTCGCCTCTGCGCGCGGGGCTTCAGGGGCTCTTCTATATCCTCACGGCGATGATGCGCCTCCTGATCCTCTTCGCGGCGGCGGCGCTCATGTTCCCCGACGCCCCGATAGGCGACCCGGTCGTGATCCGGCTCGCCGAGACGCACTTCGGCGTGACGGGCGGAACGATGCTCTTCGTCGCCCTCGTGATCGTGGGCCCGCTGGCGGAAGAGGCGCTCTTCCGGGGATACCTGCTGCCGCGGCTGGCGTCGCAATGGGGGCCGCTCGCGGGGCTCTTCTGGAGTTCGCTCCTTTTCGCGCTTCTCCATCTGCGCGACGGACCCATGATGGTGGTGATCTTCGTCTATGGCTGGGTCTTCGGATGGGCCCGCCTGCGCAGCGGCAGCATCGTCGCGTCCACCGTGCTGCATATGGCGGTGAACGCCGTGCCCGCGGCGGCGATCCTGCTGAAAGGCTGAGCCGTCAAGCGTTCGCCAGGCGGCAGAGCGCGCCGATGAGTGCGTCGATGTCCTCGCACGTATTGTACAGGGCGAGCGACGGCCGGACGGACGTCTCGACGCCGAAGCGCCGAAGCGCCGGCTGTGCGCAGTGGTGGCCGGAACGGACCGCGATCCCTTTGCGATCCAGCGCCGCGCCCACCTCCTCGGAACGGAAGCCTTCGAGAACGAACGAGAGGACACCGGCCTTCTCCTTCGCGGTGCCGAGGAGACGGAGCCCCGGGATCCGCCGCAGCTCCCCGGTCGCGTAGACCATGAGCTCGTGTTCGTGGCGGGAGACGTTTGCGAGGCCCACTTGTTCGAGGTAGTCGAGCGCCGCGCCCAGGCCGACGGCGTCCGCGATGTTTCCCGTTCCGGCCTCAAAGCGTCCGGGGGCGGGGTTGTACACCGTCTTCTCGAAAGTGACGTCGGCGATCATGTTTCCGCCGCCCTGCCAGGGAGGCGCGGCGTTGAGCAGATCCTCCTTGCCTCGAACGACGCCGATGCCGGTCGGCCCGAACACCTTATGGCCGGAGAAGACGTAGAAGTCCGGGTCGAGCGTCTGCACGTCCACCTTGAGGTGGGAGACCGCCTGCGCGCCGTCGAGCAGGACCTTCGCCCCATGGCGGTGGGCCATCTCGATCATTTCCTTCGCCGGGGTGACCGTGCCCAGGGCGTTGGACACCTGGGTGAACGCGACGATCTTCGTGCGCGGATTGAGGAGCTTCTCGTACTCGTCGAGGCGGATCTGCCCGTCGTCGTCGACCGGCGCGACCCGGAGCTTCGCGCCCTTCTCCGCGGCGAGCATCTGCCAGGGAACGATGTTCGAATGGTGCTCGATCCAGGTGACGACGATCTCGTCGTCCTTTCCGACGTTGCGGCGCCCCCAGCTCTGGGCGACCAGGTTGATGCCCTCCGTCGCGCCGCGGACGAAGATGATCTCCCGCGTCGAGCCGGCGTTGAGGAAGCGGCGGACCTTTTCCCGGGCCGCCTCATAGGCGTCCGTCGCTCGGGCGGCCATCGCGTGGGCGGCGCGGTGGATGTTGGAGTACTCGTGCTTGTAGAAGTCGGAGATCCGGTCGATGACGGCCAGCGGCTTCTGGGTGGTCGCGGCGTTATCGAGCCAGATCAGCGGCTTCCCGTGGACCTTTTCCCGGAGGATGGGGAAGTCGCGCCGGATGAAGTAGACGTCGAACTGTTTGCGAGGAAGCTTGAGATCCGGCACGGGGCCCGGTCCGGCGTCCGGGTTGTCCTGGCGGGGAGTCGCCGGGATCCGGGAAAGAGCGAACGCCTCGTCGAGGAAGTAGTACGACGATCCGGGCGCGGTGGCCGGCACCGTGGGTTCCGTCGTCGCCGAAGGCCGCGTTGACGAGGCCGGAGGATTAGCCTTGCGAGGTTCTGCCTGGGACGGAGCCTCCAGGCGGGACGCGTTTCGAGGAGCGTCGAGAAAGTAGTACGTCGACCCGTCGGACTCTCCAGGAGCCGCTCTCCCGGCGGGAAACAAGCCTAGGTCGAGCGACGAGTCCGGGGAGATCAGGAGGTCGGTTTCGGACGGGATCGGTATTCCCAAGCTCGCCGGCGTCTGCGGGACGGCGGGTGAGGGGGGCGGCAGGGCGCTGGACGGCGGCACGGGTGCCGCCGGGCTCAGCGACGTGATCCTGGCGCCCGGATCACCCGGGGACAGGGTGAAGAACTCGTTCGCCAGGCGCGCGAGCGTCGCGACGTCGGGGATGAAGGTTCGGGATGCGGCGAGCGGATCGGACGTCGGATCGGGCAGTCCGTTTCCTCCGAGGCTACTTGTACTCATGGTAGTGGCCGACTTCGACATTCTCGAGCACGCCGATCGCATCCTCCGTGTGGATCGCGGCGGAGCAGTAGAGCGAGATCAGGTAGGACGCGATGGAACTCTTGTCGATGCCCATGAAGCGGACGGAGAGCCCCGGCGTCTGCTCGCCGGGAAGGCCCGGCTGGAAGAGCCCTGTCACTCCCTGCTTCTGGACGCCGGTTCGCAGCAGGAGGATGCTGCTCCAGCCGGGAGCGTGGGCGCCTTTCCCCTTGGTGTCGATGCCGATCTTGTCGCTGGGGACGAGGGGCAGTCCGCGCCAGGTGAGGAAGGGCGAGCCGAACAGGGTGACCGTGGGAGGCGGGACGCCGCGCCGGGTGCACTCGCGGCCGAACGCGGCGATGGCGCGGGGATGCGCCAGGAAGAACGCCGGCTCCTTCCAGACCTTGGCGATCAGCTCGTCCAGGTCGTCCGGCGTCGGCGGACCCGAGCGGGTCTGCACCTTCTGTCCCGCCGTGACGTTGTTCAGAAGCCCGTAGTCCGGATTGTTGAGGAGCTCGCTTTCCTGCCGCTCCTTCACGCTTTCGATCGTCAGCCGCAGCTGTTCGCGGACCTGGTCGAAGGGGTGGCTGTAGAGATCGGAGACGCGCGTGTGCACGTCCAGCACCGTCGAGATGACGCTCAGCGTGTGCTCGCGGGGCTTTTCCTCGTAGTCGATGAAGGTCTCCGGCAGCGCGCGCTCGTCCTTCTGGCCGCAGACGACCTCGACCGGTTCGGCGTTCTTCACCTTGTTGACGCGGTAGGTGCCGGACTCGACCGGCGTCCAAGGGAGCAGTTGGACAAGCCAGCGCGGCGTGATCGCCGACCACTGCGGCGGTGTCTTGGTGGTGTTTGCCAGGTTCCGGGCGGCGCGGTCGCCCAACGCCCGCCGTGTCTCAGTCGCCTCGGCCATGGATAACCCTCCCTTTCTCGATGCGGTTCAACGCGAGAGCAGGATGATAGCGGAGCCGCGAAGACCCCGGCAATGGGCGAGGAGAGGGGTAGAGCGGGAGGGACGCTGTCTCAAAAATATGTCTTAAAAGGCGGCTACTTCGCGGATTGGTTCCAGGGCATGCGGGCGAGGATCAGCGCCATGCCGCAGAAGTCGGTGAGGCCGGAAAAGGTCAGGCCCGCGCCCACGAAGGCGGCCAGCCCGTAGAAGGCCGGATGCGCGAACCAGCCGAGTCCGACCCCGATCAGCACCAGGACCCCCGCGACGAAGCGGACCTGGCGGAACATCGACCAGGTCTTCCGCCCGCGCACGACCGGCAGACCCGCCTCCGCCCATCGCGTCATGCCGCCGTCGACGACGACCACGTCGGCGACGCCCGCCGCGCGCAGCTTCTCCGCGCCCAGGACGGCACGCGGACCGCATTCGCAGATCAGGTAGACGGGTTTCGTCGCATCGACCGCTTTCGCGTCGAGCCGGTCGAGCGGCAGCAGCGTGGCTCCGTCGGCGTGGACGCTGCGGTATTCCGCGGGCGTGCGGACGTCGATCAGCGCGACAGGGCCCGCCGCGCGCTTTGCGGCGAGCTCCTCGGGGCTGATCGTCGCCGGCGCGCTCATGCGAAGAGACCCTTCGGCGCGTTGGCCTCGACGGCCGACTGGTATTCCTTCGACCGCGTCGGCGGGCAGTCGAGCACCGCCTTGATGAACTCGTCCGGCGGCTGGTACTGGTGCGCGTCGATGTAGTGCAGGACGAGGGAAGGCGCAATATAGAGAAAGCCGGCGCCGGGGAGGAACAGATTACGGTTGCCCATCGGGACCGACGGCATCCCCGGGCTCTGGAACAGGTTGAACTCCGACGGCCCGCGGGAGAAGGCGCAGAGCGAGCAGTAGTGGGGATCCGTCGAGCGCTCCAGCGGGCTGGGCTCGCCGAGCAGGAGCACGAGCTTGTGCACGAAGCGCGGATCGGCCTTGCCGCGGTGGAACTTGCGCCCGTCCTCCAGCCACCCGACGGCTTTGAACCGCGCCGCATGCTCTGCGCCGAAGTAGTCGCAGGGGCTCAGGTCGTCAAACCAGGACATTCGCGGTTCCTTTTAAGGGTCAACAGGCGCAGGGCTTGTCGTAGGTCAGCTTCCAGGGAGTGTACGTCTTCGCGGCCAGGTCGAACTGGTTGCACTCCACCACGCTGCGGCCGTAGACGTGCAGCGAAACGGTCGTGCGGTCGGTCGGGTTCTCGATCAGGTGGATGACGTCGTTCGGGGGAAGGATGTACGTCACCGTCCCCGCCGGCGCCTCGATCGCGCTCGCTTCGCGGAGATCGGCATAGCCGGGCTTGTCGCCCTCGTCCATCCGGTCGTAGTTCACGATCCGCAGCTCGTTCTCGACGACGCCCGCCACGCCCCAGGTCGAGTGGTCGTGGATCGGCGTCCCCTGCCCGGGCGACCAGACCAGGCTGACGACGATGAAGCGCTTCTTCGGGTCCTCGTGCACGAGGTGCCGGGCGTAGCGCTGCAGCGCCGGCGTCTTCGCTTCCGACGGCAGGAAGTTGCCCGTCGAGATCAGGAGCCGCAGCTTCTTCTGGATGAGCCGGATCTTGTCCTCGTCGGTCGAGCCGACGGACGTGATCAGCTCAAGGTCGCCGATGAAGTCGGCGAACCGGTACGGCACGGTCGGGCTCATGGATTCACTCCTTTCTCTGCACCGGAATGGCGGGTCCTTCGTCGTCCGCCACGAAGATCCGCAGCTGGCGAGGGACGACGTAGACGGCCTCGCCTTCCTGCAGCTTGAGCTCCTGGTAACGCTCGCGGCTCAGGTTGGCTTGGACGACGGTCTGCTGGTCGCGCAGGAGCAGCTCGACCTTGACGACGGCGCCCGCCAGGTTCACATGGCGCACGGTGGCGGCCAGGCTGCGCTCGGCGCGCGGGGTGCGGTCGATGTCGAGCTCGTGCGGCCGCGTGTATGCGCGGGCGGATTTCGCGGTGTCGTTCGTGTTCTCGGGCAGGGCGGCCTCCATGCCGGGAAACACCGCCTTGCCGCCCTCGACGCGGCCGTGGAAGATGTTGACGTCGCCCAGGAAGCTCATGACGAACGGCGTCTTCGGATGTTCGAAGATCTCCTCGGGCGTCCCCTCCTGCTCGACCTTGCCGTGGTTCATGACGACGATGCGGTCGGCGACCTCGAGGGCCTCCTCCTGGTCGTGCGTGACGAAGACGCTGGTGACCGAGATCTCGTCGTGCAGGCGACGCAGCCACTGGCGCAGCTCGAGGCGGACTTTGGCGTCGAGGGAGCCGAAGGGTTCGTCCAGGAGCAGGACTTTGGGCTTGGCGGCGAGGGCGCGGGCGAGGGCGACGCGCTGCCGCTGTCCGCCGGACAGCTGCGAGGGATACCGCGCTTCGAAGCCCTCGAGGCGGACGAGCTTGAGGAGGTCCGCGACCATCTTCTGCTTCTCCTCCTCGAGGGCCCCGCGGACCTTGAGGGGGAACGCGATGTTTTCGCGCACGCTCATATGCTTGAAAAGGGCGTAATGCTGGAAGACGAAGCCGACGTTTCGGGTCCGCGCGGGCGTCACCGTCACGTCCGACCCGCTCATCCACACGGTGCCCTCGTCCTGGACCTCGAGGCCGGCGATGATGCGGAGCAGGGTAGTCTTGCCGGAGCCCGACGGTCCCAGCAGCGCGACGAGCTCCCCGGAGGGGATCGTGACGCTGACGTTGTCGACGGCGGTATACGTGCCGAACTTCTTCGTGACGTTTCGGGCTTCGATGCTCATTCGAATTGATGTTTTCCGGGACGCGGCGGACCCTCCGTGGAGGAGGGTCCGCCGCTCCCAGGGAGATTATGTCAGTTCCGGCCTAGAACTCCAGCTGGAATCGCAGGATGCCTCCGAAAAAGTGGGCGTCCGTGTGATTGCCCGCGAACGTGATCGGATCGTCGGTCACCTCCCAATACACATTGGGGGAAATCCGGATGTTCCGGGTCAGGTACCAGTTGAAACCGAACGAGTATCCCGTGACGACGTTGGCGTTCCCCGCCTGGGCGGCGATCCCGAGGCTGAAGATATCGTCGTCGATGTGGACCCGGTCCACCCGGGCGGCGACTTCGAAGGCGCCCCAAGTTCCGGCATCGGGATTAAACGGGCTGCCGGGCAGGACGCGGCCTTCGATGGGTTTCTTTTCCCCCGTCAGCAGCCAGCTGGCCTGGGCGCTCCAGGCGGTCGTGCGGAGCTTTTCCTTGGAAGTGGTCGCGGTGTCGACGGTGTCCGTCCTCCTCCAGGACTCGGCGCGGAGTCCGACGGGACCGTAATTCCAGGTGAACTCGCCGCCCCAGCGCGTCCGTTCTCCGTCGAGCAGGTTGGTCGCGACGGCGGCCGTCGTCAGGTAGTTGACGTTGAGGTAGGCCGTATTGGAGGTGAACGCGGCGACCGGGGCTTTCTGGACGGCGGCCACCGTTCCCGCGACGCCGAAGCGCAGATACTTGAAGATGAAACTGTCGTCGCTTGCGGCGAAGGGCTGAAGACGCAGGCGTCCGGCTTCCTCCTTGCCTTTGTTCGTGTCGAGGACCGCCCGGCCCTGCCCGTTGAAATAGCCGAGCTCATAGGTGAAGAAGCCCTTCGCGATGGTTCCGTAGGCGCCGATGCCCAGGTCTCGCTGCGGGGTGAACTTGTCGCCTTCGGAGCGCTCGTCGAAGTCGAGATAACGGTCCGGCGACGTCTGCTCCTGGCCGAACGGTTCCTTGAATTGACCGACCCGGAGCGAGAACTCGGGAATGCGGCGCCAGCCGGCATAGGCATCCTGGATCGTGCCGTTGATGGCGGCAGCGCCGGTGGGGAAATCCAGCTGGACGCGGAAGTCGAAGTCCTTGTAGATGAAGCCCGAAAGTTCGGGCCGCGCCTGACGGACATACCACGTGTCCGGCGACGTTTTCACGTTGTCGTTGGGCCGGTGGGCGAAGACCCGGTAATGGATCCCGAGATAGCCGCCCAGGATGATGTCGAAGTTCCCGTCGTCGCTCTTGAAGTGGACGCCGTCCTTCAGGGAGACCTTGATGACGGGTTCCGTCCCGGGCTCCTTCTGGGACGGATCCACGGGCGTCGGCGTCGGTGCGGGCGGCTTGGTCTGCCCCTCTTTCGATTCGGCGGGCGCGGGCTTGGCCGCGTCCTGCTGCGCGAAGACCGTGATGCCGGGATAGAACAGCACCATCGCCGCCATCACCCCGATCTTGTGGATTCCGATCATAAATTCCTCGTTTGTCCAGCCGATCCCGGTTTCCGATCCAACCCGATGTCGCTTTCAGGGGAGCAGCGAAGACGGGCGCGGGAGGCGAAACGGACCGGATCAGCGTGCGTGCGAGTCGCGACCCCGAAGCCTTCTAGGCGGCTCCCCGGGTACAACAACAGCAGGCGGGACGGGCGCGGAGGGAACGGCTCATGCGGGCTCCGGCTTCCGGGCCGCGTCGGTCAACTGGCGCCGGAGCCTCCATTCCACCGCGGCTTTGATGCCGAGGGTGACGAAAGCGAGAAAGAGAAGGAGGGAGGCCACGCTGAACGCGGCCTGGGTCTGATATTCCTGGTAGAGCTTCTCGACGCGGAGGCTCATGGTGTCGGTCTGGCCCGTGATGTGTCCGGAGACGACGGAGACGGCGCCGAACTCGCCCATGGCGCGGGAGCCGCAGAGGATGACGCCGTAGATGACGCCCCACTTGATGTTGGGCAGGGTGACGTGCCAGAAGGTCTGCCAGGCGGAGGCGCCGAGCGTCAGCGCGGCCTCCTCCTGGTCGCTCCCCACGGCCTCCATGACGGGCATCACCTCGCGGGCGACGAACGGGAACGTCACGAAGGTGGTCGCGATCGCGATGCCTGGGGCCGCGTAGAGGATCTGGACGTTCTGGTTGTCCAGCCACTGGCCCAGCTTCGACTGGAGTCCGAACGTGAGCACATAGATGAGGCCGGAAACCACGGGAGAGACGGAGAAGGGGATGTCGATCAGCGTGATGAGGAGCGATTTTCCGGGGAAGCGGTATTTGGTGATGGCCCAGGAGGCGGCGACGCCGAAGACGAGGTTGATGGCGACGGCGATGAGCGCGACGACGGACGTCAGGAAGATCGCGTGCAGCGTGTCCTTGTCCGCGATCCCCTTGAGGTATGCCGAAGGGCCTTTGAGGAACGCCTCATAAAGGACGTTCGCCGCGGGGGCGACGAGCAACACCGCGACGAAGCCCGCCGCCGACAGGATCAGGAAATGGCGGACCCACCAGGGCGCGTCGGTCCTACTCATAACGCCGGCTCCATTTCGACAGGAGGTTGATCCCCCCGTTGATGGCGAAGGAGGCGACGAGCAGAACGAAGGCGATGGCCGAAGCGCCGGCGAAGTTGTAGTTTTCGAGCTGGCCCATGATGAGGAGCGGGGCGATCTCGGTCTTCATCGGGAGATTGCCGGAGACGAAGACGACGGAGCCGTACTCGCCGACCGCGCGGGCGAAGGCCAGCGCCACGCCGGTAAGCAAGGCGGGGAGGATGCTGGGAAAAATGACGAGGCGGAAGGTCTGCCAGCGGCTTGCCCCGAGGCTGTGGGCCGCCTCCTCCGCTTCCGTTCCGAGATCCTCGAAGACCGGCTGGAGCGTGCGGACGACGAAGGGGAGCGAGATGAACGTCAGGACGATGCAGACGGCCAGCCGGCTGTGGACGGCATGGATGCCGAGCGGCTCCAGGAAGCGGCCGAACCAGCCGTTGGTGGCGTAGAGCGAGGAGTAGGTCAGGCCCGCTACGGCCGTGGGAAGCGCGAAGGGGATGTCGATCAGGGCGTTCATGAAGTTCTTCCCGGCGAACTCGTAGCGGGCCAGTACCCACGCAATGAGAAGGCCGATGGCCGCATTGATGGCGGCCGCCGCGGCGGCCGCGCCGAAGGTCAGCTTGTAGGCCGCGACCGCCCGCGGACTCCAGACGATGCGCCAGAACTCCGCGCCGGAGAGCGACCAGGACGTCCACACCACGCTGGACAGCGGGATCAGCACGATCACGCCGAGCCACGCGAGCGTCGCGCCCATCGTCGTCTTGAAACCGGGGATGTTCCTGCGCTTCATCGCACTCTTCTCGGGTTCGGGGTCCCGTTCCTACCGGGGCTGGTAGATCTGGTCGAAGACGCCGCCGTCGCCGAAAAACTTCTTCTGCGCCTCGCGCCAGGAGCCCGCCACGTCCTTGATCGTGAAGAGTTTCTTGAAGGGAGGCAGCGTGTCCTTGTGCTTCTCGAGGATCGCGGCGTTGGAAGGGCGATAGCCCCACTTCGCGATGAGTTCCTGCGCGTCGTCGGTATAGAGGTATTTGATGAACTCCTCGGCCGCGGCGCGAGTGCCGCGCTGATCGACGACCTTGTCGACGATCGCGACGGGCGGCTCTGCCAGGATCGTCTGCTCGGGATAGACGACTTCGAGCAGGTTCCCGCCTTCCTCCTTGAGGGCGAGGATCGCCTCGTTTTCCCAGGCGATGAGCACGTCGCCGATCTTCTTCTGGACGAAGGTGGTGGTGGAACCGCGGGCGCCGGTGTCGAGCACCGGGACGCGTTCGAAGAGCTTCTTGACGAAGTCCGTCGCGTCCTTCTCCCCGCCGCCGTTCTGGGTGATGAAGCCCCAGGCGGCCAGGAAATTCCAGCGGGCGCCGCCCGAGGTCTTGGGGTTCGGGGTGATCACGGAAACGTCCGTGCGGGTGAGGTCGTTCCAGGTCTTGACGTTCCTGGGGTTGCCTTTCCGGACGAGGAACACGATCGTGGAGACATAGGGCGAGGAGTTGTTGGGGAACTTCGCCTGCCAGCCCGGCTTGATCAGGTTCCGGTCCTCGAGCGCCTCGATGTCGGAGGCCAGGGCGAGAGTGACCACGTCGGCTTTCAGACCGCCGAGCACCGCGCGCGCCTGGGCGCCGGAGCCGCCGTGGGAATTGCTGACGGTGACCCGCTGGCCTGTCTTGGACTGGTAGTACTTCGCGAACTGCTCGCCGACATCCTTGTAGAGCTCGCGCGTCGGGTCGTAGGACACGTTCGTGAGCGTGATGGGATCTTTCTTGTCCTGCGCCTGGGCCGGGAGGAGGAGCGATCCGGCCAGCAGAGCGATCGCGACATATCCGATGAACTTCATGGCGTCTTCCTTTCGGTTCGGTCCGGAGTCAAAAAAAAGATTCCGTCACGGGCGGGGGGAGCGTTCGGCGGGTCGGGTTCAGCGGCGGGTGGGGGCGGGACCGGTTTACGCCCCGGCGGCAGCGTGAAGACCCCTGCCATCGGCTCCCTGCATACAGCAACAACACCGGCAGCCGGGGGTGAGGGGCATCCTCTTCACGTCGTGCATGGCCATGGTTGTACTACGACGAAAACGGGCTGTCAAGCGAAAAAATACACGCATGTGTATATTGTTTCGGATGGAGGTCGGGACCCCAGGGGCGCAGGGGCTCCCGGACGAGATCCGGTCCGGAAGCCTCCCGCGCCGGGCTGGGATCGGCAGGGTGGGAACGACGACGGAGAGGGAATCCCCGCTGCGGGAATTCCTCCAGAGCGCGGCGACAAGAGCCGCGTCCCACCGACGGTCGGAACGGCGACTATGCCGCATGCGATTCTTCTCCGCGCCCGGCGTCCGGACCCCGCCCGATCAGCAGGGTGGAAAGCCGGTCGAGATCGGCCACGCCCGGATGTTCCGTCTCCGGAGAGACCGGATAGACGATCGAATCAGGCGAGAAGGAGCGAAGCACGTCCCCCCAGCCCTGATCCCAGAACGAAAGGCCGAGGAGGATCACGTCGGGTCGGCACGCGCTGAGGAATTCCGCCAGGCCCCGGGGAGAGAGCCGGGCGCTGACCTGAAAGCCGGCCCGGGACAGGGCCGAGGCCGCTTCACTCAGGAAGCCGAAGTCGTGATCGATGATCAGAGCCAGGGGAGCTACGGCGGGCATGGCGTTCTCCTTTCCTTTGGTCAGGTCGCGAAACCGGCCCCGGAGCGGGGGGTACGAGCCCCGGGACCGGTCCGCGGCGGATGGGCGTCTAGCCTTGGACCATCCGGGTCTTTTTCGCGCGCAATCCCAGGATGCGGGGCGCGAGGGCGCGCTGAAGCACCGACCGCAGATGGCGGAGGGTGGCCCCGGAAATCGGCACATCGAGTCGGAACGGTTTCATGGCTGTTTCTCCTTCCATTATCGAGTCAAATAGATCTGGTCGAAGACGGCCCCATCCGCGAAGAACTTCTTCTGCGCGTCTCTCCAGGACCCGGCGACCTCCTTCACCGTGTACAGCCGCCCGATCTTGGGGAAGGTCTCCGGGTGCCTCCCGAGCACTTCCGGATTCGACGGCCGGTACCCCGCGGCGGCGACGATCTCCTGGGCCTCCTCGGTGTAGAGATAGGCCAGGAAGGCCTCGGCGGCCCCGCGGGTCCCGTTCGTGTCGACGTTCTTGTCGACCACGGCCACCGGCGGCTCGGCCAGGATGGTGTCCGCCGGATAGACGAGCTCGATCACTTCCTTTCCCAGCTCCCTTGATGCCAGCAGCCCCTCGTTCTCCCAGGTGACGAGGACGTCCCCGATGTTCTTCTGCAGGAACGTCGTCGCCGATCCCCGCGAGCCGGTGTCGAGCACCGGAACCCGCTGGTAGAAGCGCTTGATGAAGTCGGTCGCCTGGGCCTCCGTGCCCCCGTTCAGGGTCACGTGACCCCAGGCCGCAAGAAAGACCAGCCGCGACGCGCCGCCGGTCTTGGGACTGGGCGTGACGAACGACACGTCCTCCCTCACGAGATCATCCCAGCCTTTCACCCGTTTCGGGTTGCCCTTGCGGACGACGAAGATGATCGTCGACGTATAGGGCGACGAGTTGTTCGGAAAGCGGCTCGCCCAGTCGGGCCGCAGCAGCCCCTTGTCGGCCAGCGTGTCGACATCCTGGGAGAGGGCGAGGGTGACGACGTCGGCTTTCAGGCCGCCGAGCACCGCCCGGGTTTGGGCGCCGGAGCCGCCGTGGGAACTGTTTACCGCGACGACCCGGCCGGTCTCGGCCAATTGCTTCCGGGCGAAGCGGTCCCCGATCTGTTTGTAGAGCTCGCGGGTCGGATCGTAGGAGACGTTCAGAAGCGTCAGCGCCGCTTTGCCGTCGTCCTTCCGCTCCTGCGACCTCAGGGGAGCGGGGAGGCTCAGCAGCAGCGCGATCAGGATCGTGACTTTCATGGCTCGTTCCTTCCTTGGAAAAGGGTCAGGCATCCTGGAATCGGAAGGGGAGCCGCTGCGGGAGACCGAAGGGAATGTCAACCCCCGCCGGCGGCTCCCGGGATACACCCGGGATCGGGCCGCCGGGAGGGGCATGGGAGGACGATACGACGAAGATTCCACACTTAGAGGGCCTTCCTCGTGAGGTAGAAGTCCAGGCGCTCGACGCCGGTCAGGGCGAGTCGCTCGTCCACGTCCTTCTCCGTCTTCGGCGGCGGGACGATGACCTTGTCGCCGGGGCGCCAGTTGACGGGAAGGGCGACGCCCTTCGCGTCCGCGGTCTGCAGCGCCTCCACGACGCGGAGAACCTCGTCGACGTTGCGGCCCACGTTGAGCGGGTAATAGATGATCGCGCGGATCACGCGCTTGGGGTCGATGACGAAGAGGGCCCGCACCGTCACCGTCTGCGAGGCACCCGGATGGATCAAGCCGTAGAGCTCGCTGACGGCCCGGGTCGAGTCGGCGATCAACGGATACGGCAAGCGCACCCCGAGGATCTTGCTGAGGTTCTGGGTCCAGGCGAGGTGCGAGTGGATGCTGTCGACGGAGACGCCGATCAGCTTCACGTCGCGCTGGTCGAACTCGGAGGCGCGGCGGCCGAACTCCGTGAGTTCGGTCGAGCAGACCGGCGTGAAGTCGGCGGGATGCGCGAAGAGGACGACCCACTTGCCTTCGGCCCATTTCGACAGCGTGAGTTCTCCGTGGGTCGTCGGGGCGGTAAAGTCGGGTGCAGCATCCCCGATGCGGGGCAGCGAACGCGCGTGCACGGGATCGGACATGGCGTTTCTCCTTAAAGAGGGAAGGTCGGGTTCAAGCGACGTCTCTCTGCCAGGGCGCGTCGGACGACCCGACGACCGGGATCACGACGGTATCGGGCGAGGCGGCGAGGATGTCCGAACCCCAGCCCTGCTCCCAGAAGGGAAGGCCGAGGAGCACGACATCGGGCCGGGAGCGGCGCACGTAATTCAGGGAATCGTCGGGGCCGAGTCTCGTCGCGACGTGAAAGCCCGTATGGGCCAGTACGTGGACGATGTTCGCCAGGACCCGGGGGTCGGAGTCGATGACCAGGGCGCGCAAGAGAGTCGACATCGGACGTTTCCTTACAAAGGGGTTTTGAAAATCACAGCGCCTGTTTCAGGCGGAGCCGTCGGAGCGTGCCGGGGGGAGGCTCCCATTTCCAGGAAATCTCCCGAAACTCGGGGTGCTCTTCGATCAGCAGGTCCCAGATCTTGTCGAAGGTTCCCTGTTCATCCCAGCGGTGAAAGGTCCGGTGGACGGTGCTGTCGTCCCCGTAGGCCTTCGGCAGGCTTCTCCACTGGAGGCCCCTCCGGAGGCGGTAGAGGATGCCTTCCAGGATCAGGCGCCGGTCCGCGCGCGGGCGGCCCGTCGTCTTCGGGGGATCCACCGCGTCGAGGATGAGCTCCATGCGGCGCCACAACGGATCGGAAAGGCGCCACGGGACGGCTTCGGAATTCCTGGACGGATTCATGCGATTGTTCCCCGGACCGGTTCAAGAGCTCAGGCGAAC
>DASQOM010000267.1:0-22683 GCA_035644495.1 Planctomycetota bacterium
CCCTCGGCCTCAAACTCTCCAGCGCCTGGCGCCGCAACTGCTCGTCGTAGAAGCGACGCGTCTGATCGTTCATGTCCCGGCCCAGATCGAGCTGCTGCTGCATCATCCATCGTCGCATCATCGAATCCTGGGACATCGACCTCATCCAGCGATCCACGAGTCCATCGGCACTGCCGTCGCGGGGTCCCGGCAGGACCAACGCGGCCAGGCCGTTCAGGGTCACCGCGAGCAGGATGCCGATGAGCAGCGACAGCGTCAGCGACGACACCCACCAGCGCATCCGCGCCTGGCGGCTGCCCGGGGGAGCCTCCCAGGTCGAGCGCAGATTCCCGAGGAGACGCCGACCGCGGGATTCCGGCGGTCGGGCCGCCTTCTCCCGGGCCTCCAGCGCCCGCGTCCTTGCCGCGGGCACGCAGCGCCGGAGGATATCCGCGATCGTGCGATCGGCGATCGGCCGCCTCAGGATCTGGTCGAACCCCGCGTCATACCACTCCCTCAGCTGTCCGGGCGTCGCCTCATCGACCAGCACCGTCTTATAGACCCCCGCCATCTCCCTCGCGACGGCGGCGTCCGCGGCCTTGGAGGCGACGAAAAGTATATCGACCGGCGGATCGCTCTCGCGGACGATCGCCAGCCCCTCTTCCATCGATTGGACCCGGACCACGTCGAACCAGTCCGGGGTCAGATGCTCGACGGCCGTCAGCGAGCCGACCGCGACCAGGCGCACCTTCGGCTCCGGCGGCAGGAGAAGGACGTAGGGGATCCGCTGAGAGGGCTTGTCGGCCTCCGTGAGATCGCGGATCGCCTGTTTCAGTTCGTCGTCGTTCCACGGCTTGGTCAGCAACTGGCGCCGTCCCGCGCGGATCCGGGGCGTCACGGGCGCCGTTTCGGGGTACCCGGTCAGGATCAGCGACTTCGTCCTCGGGGAGCGCTCCTCGACGATGCGGACGACGTCGGATCCGTCCATCGCGGGCATCTTGAGGTCGGTGATCAGAAGGTCGACGTCGCGCTTCCGGACCCAGTCCAGCGCGGTCTCGGGATTGTCGGTGGTGAGCAGGTCGACCGGCTCGCGGCGCAGGAGCCGCCGGATCGCCGTCAGGACCTGCGGATCGTCGTCGAGGCAGACGACGGTACGGGCATGCAGTTCCCGCCGGGCGGTGGTATTGGCACTGACCATGCAGTTTGGAGCCGGCGCGGGGGCCGAGGTTACGGGGGATCTTGGACCTTAGCGCGCCAGCTCCACCCTGATCGCCGCCGTCGCGGCCGCCGTGCCGTAGCCCGGGCTGCTCAGGACGATCCGTTCCAGGATCGCGTCGTTCATCACCGGCACCGTGATCACGCGGATCTGACCCTGCCGCATGACACCGTCGGCCCGCTTCGAACCGGGCAGGTCCCCATTGGACGGATAGTCGAGGAAGTGCACCCCGTCCTTGAGGAAGACTTCGTCCTTCGCTCCGCCCTTGAAGTGCATCGTCAGCAGCGTGAAGCGGTTCATTCGCATCCCCATGCTATGTGGCCGCTTTGAAACAGCTTGCATGCCAGGGGATGCAATATAACTTATTCGTAATCAGACTGTTAAATACTCAAGCCCGCTGTTCATCGCGCCATCTGTAACCGGTTACGATGTCACCGTAACCATAGGGTCACAGTCCCCCACAAACAAGCCTGGCTTGTTTGTGGGAATCAGTGGAAGTTGTCTTTGAGGTCGTCCATGAGGATGCCGCCGACGTCGCCGGGGTCGTGGTACTGCCAGACCTTGATGGGACCGAAGGTCACCGTCGACATCTTCCAGGCGGCCGGCCCGCCCCAGGCCGGAAGCCAGACCCCCAGCGTCAACTGGGCGGCCATGCACGGGATGGCGCGGGTGTTCTCGCCGACCTTCTTCCCATCAATCCAGTGCACGGCCTTCACGCCGCGATGGACCGAGTACTTGTCTTTCTCGAGCCGCTTCAGCGGATTGCCGAAGTACCGCTCGAACGGCACGGCCTTGTCGCGGATCCACCAGAACCCCGACTGCTCGACCACCTGGCCGTCCGCGATCCCGTCCAGGGGCTCCAGCGCGGTGCGCCATTCGGTCGTCAACGTGTGGAAGGCGCCGTCCATCACCGCGGCGACATCGAGTTCCGACGTATCCTCTTTCGTCTGGCAATACGCGTTATAGAGGCCCTTCGCAAAATTGCCGCCCTTCCCGAACTCGGGAAAATCCAGTTCCGACAGAAGCTCGGGCGGACCCGCGCGGTACGCGTAGGTCCAGATCGCCGGCACCGCGCCCGCCGGCCGCTTCGGGTCGCCCGGGCCGCCGTCGTGCGACTGCGTCGAGCCGATGCGAACGCGGACTTCGAAGCGTCCGGATGCAAAGAAGCGCTTCGAGACGGCGACGCCGCCCACGCGAGGCTTGGCGCCGTCGAAGCCCGTTGCCGCGCCGTCATACTGGTCGCCGTGCGCCTCGCAGACGAGGACGAAGTGATCCCCCTCCTTCTCGACGCGGACGTTCTCGGGGATGACGCCGTTGTTGCCCTGCCCCCAGCGCTTGCGGGGGAGATACCAGCGATCCGGCTCGATCCTCCCGCCGGACCACGTCTCGTCCAACGCCAGCTCCGCGCCCTTCGGCAGCGGATCCTGGACGGCGAGCGAGAGCAGGAGGGCCGCAAGAACCGGCATGAGGAGGATCTTACGACGACGCCGGCGGCGACGCCGCGGATTTCGGCAGCGCGAACGAGAAGGTCGCGCCTTCGTTCGGCCGGCCTTCCGCCCAGACGCGGCCGCCGTGGCGCTGCACGATCCGCTGGACCAGCGCCAGACCGACGCCCGTCCCCTCGAACTGCTCGGGCGTATGAAGCCGCTGGAAGACGCCGAAGAGCTTCTGGACGTATTCCATCGGAAAGCCGACGCCGTTGTCCTTCACGAAGTACTGGAGCTCCGTCTCCGTGATCCTCGAGCCGACCTCGATCCGCGCCGGGGTGCGGCCGCGCGAATACTTCACCGCGTTGGACAGGAGATTGATGAGGACCTGGCGGAACATGGCCCGGTCGCCCTGGATGGGCGGCAGCGCTCCGACCAGGATCTCGAGCTTCCGATCCGGATTCGTCTGCACCAGTTCCTCGAAGACATCGCGGGCCATGGTCTCCAGGTGGATGCGGACGGGCTCGACCGTCCTGCGCCCGAGCCCGGAGAAGGAGAGCAGGTCGTCGATCAGCTGCCCCATCTTGCCCGCGTTCTTCTGGATGACGTCGAGATAGCGCTGCCCCTTCTCGTCGATCTGGCCGCCGAAATCCTCGACGAGCATCCGGGCGTAGCCGCCGATAGCGCGCAGCGGCGCCCGCAGGTCGTGGGAGACGGAGTACGAGAAGCTCTCCAGCTCCTTGTTGGCCGCCGCGAGCTCGTGCGTGCGCACGTTCACGCGCACCTCGAGCTCGTCTTTCGCGAGCGCCAGCGCCGCGTCGCGCGTCTCGACCTGGGACAGCATGTCGTTGAAGCCCGCGATCAGGGCGCCCAGCTCGTCGTTCCGGCCGCTCTCCACGCGCAGCGAGTAGTTGCGGTCCTTCGACACCTGGCGGACCACCTCGGCCAGCTGGGTCACCGGGTGGGTGATGATCCGCCCCCAGCGTCCGGACAGATACAGCACGACCCCCGTCGAGGCGAGGAGCACGAGCGCAACCGTGAGCAGGTCGATGGTGAGGAGCTGGGAGGCCAGGGAAAGGTCCGAGCGCACGATGAACGTCCCCACCCGGTCGGAGCCGGACCGGACGGGGACCGAGACCAGCAGGCCCCGTCCGTCGAACTCCCGTCCGTCGTTGCCGGCCAGGGCCGGTAGCGACATCGGATCGGCGTCGTCGCGCAGGTAGCGGGCGAAGAGCTTGCGGTCGGTCCCGTAGATCGCGGCCCCCAGGACCTGGTGCTCGGCCTTCAGCGAGCGGAGGATGGAGGCGGCCTGCGCAGGCTGGTTGAATTCCACGGCCGCCGAGCTCTGGTCCCCGATGATCTCCGCGAGGATCTCCAGCTGCCGCGCGAGCACGTTGCGGGACGAGATCCACTGGTACGTCACGAAGACCGCGCAGGATCCGAGGACCGACAGGCCGCTGATGATGAGGATGATCCTTCGCAGCTTCTGCCGGATCGGCAGGTCATGGAACATCATCAGGGATTTCATGGGTTATTTCCCGGTTTTCACGATGGTGGCCGCCTTGAGGAGCTTGGCGCTGATGGTCAGGCCGGCCTTCTCCGCCGCCTCGGGGTTGACCTCCAGCCTCGGCTTCTCCTGCTCGATCAGGATGGTGGTCGCGCCGCCGGAGCGCGCGAAGTCCGGGTCCTCCCCGACGGTGAGCACCGGCCAGCGGCCCGCCTGCTCCAGGATCTCGGGAAGGCGGCCTTTCTCGGACTTCGAGACGAAGAGCATATGGCAGCTGCGGATGTCCCCGGGCTCGGCAAAGTGCACGACGGTGAACGTCCGGTTCTTCACGGTCTTGTTCTTCAGCGTCTTCTCCAGGTCCGCGCCGAAGGGATCCTTCCCGACGATGCCGATCTGGATGGGCGAGTCGGCCTGCGGGAAGGCGGACGCGGGCCAGTCCACGTACTTGGCGAAGTTGAAGAGGAATCCCGCCTTGATCACGTATTCGGGAAGGGTATCGGGGGCGTCCTGGGCGAGCCCCCTGCCGGCGAGGCAGAGAAGGATCAGCGCGCCCGCCCCCAACGGGGTGCCGCGACAAGTCGACCGGGACGCTTCGCTCTTCAGAACCGGCACGTCAGGCTGGCATAGACTCCACGCTGGATCTCGCTCCGCTTCGACGCCACGTCGAACTCCGAGTGCGACTTGTGGGCCAGGTTCTGACCCACGATCGCGGCCTCGAAGCGGCGGCTCGCATCCCGCCACGCGAGGCGAAGATCGGCTTCAACATACGACTTCAGGTCGAACGCGGGAAGGCCGCTGACGTATCTCGCCGTCGCGTCGACGGAGAAATTCCCCGGCAGATCCATGGCCGAGCGGAGCCACACCTGTTCGTGCGGGCTGCGGCGGTTCGTCGTGTCCGTGTTCATGTTCATATGGAGGTAGGTGTAGTTCACCTGGAGCAGCCACCACGGCGCGGCCTGCAGGTTCGCCGCCAGCTCCACGCCGCGCGTCTGCCCGTGCTGACGGTTGTCCAGGTTCACCGGGATCACGGCGTGCAGCGGCGGCGGAGTCGTCTCGAGGAAGGGCGCCCCGATCGACCCGGTCCGGATCCGGTCGTAGTGGTTCATGAACAGGGCCAGGTCGAGCGAGAGCGGGTCGACCGGCCGCACCCGGTATCCCGCCTCGGTCGCCAGCAGCGTCTCCGTCTGGAAGTCTTCGTTGCCGAAGATCGAGAGGGCGATCGGGACGGCGCCGCCGCCGATCACCGTCGGGGTCAGGCGGCCGTCGTTGTCGATGATGGACGGCGTCCGCACGGCCCGGGTCAGCGACGCCCAGGCCATATGGGTCTCCTCCGGCGTCCACGCCAGCCGCGCGGTCGGCTGGAACTCGAATCCGCTGTAATCGTTCTGCTCGAATTTCGAGCCGAGCGTCAGGCGGAGCCGGTCCTTGAAGAGCAGGATCTCGTCCTGGATGAACGCGCTGATCACATCGTCCGTGTGGCCGGGAGGATTCACGTTGAACGTGAAGCTCCCGTCCGTCGTGCTCCGGTAGATGCGGTAGCCCACGCCCCAGATCACGTCGTTCCCCTCCGTCGGGGTGAAGCGGTGCTGGAAATCGAAGTCGCCGGTGTGCAGGACGTCCTTGAACACGGCCTCGTCGCGGAAGGTGTAGTCGTAGTACATCTGCACGGAGATGCTGGAGGTCGGATCGAAGGTCCGCTCCCAGCGGAAAAGCGCGTTCGCGCCCTTCAGGTCCATCCGGTCCCGGATCGTTTCGACGAAGGGCGCGGTCAGCGTCGCGCTCGCGAACTGCTCCTTCACCTGCCCCTCGTAGTACCCTCCGCTGACCGTGACGCGATCGGAGGCGGACGCCTTCCAGTCCGCCCGGAACCCGGTGTTCCCGAGGTTCCAGCCGTCATAGGCCCGGTGCTGGGGGTCGACGCCGTCCAGCGCGTCGTCGCGCAGCGCGTATTTGGCGAAGACGCGGACGTCGACGTTGTCCGCCGCCTTGAACCCGGCGCGGGCCCCGGTGAAGACCCGCTCTTCGGTGCCGCCGCCCGCCGTCACCAGGACGCCCTGGGTGTCGCCGGCGGGCTTGGAGATGACGTTGACGACGCCGTTGATCGCGTTGGCGCCCCACAGCGTGCCGCCCGGGCCGCGGATGACCTCGATGCGGTCGACGTCGTCCAGGAACACGTCCTGCACATCCCAGTACACGCCGGAGTGCAGGGGCGAATAGACGCTCCGGCCGTCGATGAGGACCAGGAGCTTGTTGGACAGCTCGTCGCTGAAGCCGCGGGGCGACACGGCCCAGACGCTGGACTTGGTGCGGCCGACATGGAAGCCGGGGACCGCGCGCATCGCCTCCGCGATGGTGGTCGCGCCGATGCGCCGCAGGTCCTCCCCGCGCAGGACGGTGACGGCGGCGGGGACGTCGTTGAGCGACTGGTCCTTCTTGGAAGGGCTGCTGACGTGAACCTTAAGCAGGTCGTCCAGGTCGATTTCGGTCACGTCCTGCCGGGGTTCCTGGGCGGCGTCCTGGGCGAAGGCGGCGGGGCGGCCGGCGGCAAGGAGAAGGAGAGCCAGGACCCCGACGATCGGACCGCCGGGTCTGGTACCCAAGCGCCGCTTCCGGAATGGCATCAGCGATCTCCGCCCCTCTCGAGGGGTTCCGTGCTACGGGAACCCGTTCAGAGAGAACCCAACCCCCCGGTCGCTCTTGAAATCCAAGTGGAGTATATCGAGCGGGTCGGGCGGCTGCCGGGGAAAAAAAGTGAAAATGTGAGCCTGGAGCCTTCCCTAGCGGCCGTCCCGCCTCCGGGCGAGCACCGCGATCTCGGACGCCGGGAGGACGCGGGAATACAGTCGCAGGTCGTCGAGCTCGCCCACGAACCGGAGCGATTCCGTCTGAAGCCCGCCGATCGTCATCCGGTTCGGCGCGCTGCGCGTCCCCTTCGGCCCGGGGCCCGTGGCTTCCAGGACCCCGTCGACGTAGACCTTCATCTCCCCCGACCGGCTGTCGCGCGTCGCCGCCGCGTGCCGCCAGCGGCCGTCGTTGACGTCCGACCGCGACAGCAACGTCGTGTCGGGCTTGCCCACGCCGAACGCGACCTTGCCGCGCAGGAGCCCCGTCCCGAAGTCCTCGACGACGCCGGGGACCTCGGCATCGACCAGGCCCGGACCCTGGAACCACTGGTTGTCGCCGATCGGAGGCTGCGTCGTCCGGAGCCAGAAGGCGATCGTAAAATCCTCGCGCACGGGGACCGGGACGGCGATCACCCCGCTGCCGCTGAATCGCGCGCCCGCGCCGCCGTCGGGAAAGCTTCCGTTCCAGGTCACGCCCTCCATCGAGATGGCGTTGCTGTTGCGCCCCGAATCGTCCGCGCCGAGGCGCTCGGCGATCGAGAAGCGGTACCAGGCCGCCAGGTCCCGGAAGAGGACCTTCCCTTCGGCCAGATCCCGGGCATAGTCGTCCTTCACCTGGACCACTTCCCCCTGGCGCGGGCCCCCCCAGCCCCTTCATTCGCTCCAGCAGGCGCTCGATTTCCGGCTGCTTCTCGAACCGGACGTCGAATTTCCGCAGCGAGCGCACCTGCTCCAGCCCGAGCGTGATCGCCTGGTCGGCGTCGCGCACCTTCTTCGCCTCGATCGCCCGGTCCTGGATCTCCCGCCAGCGCCCCTCCTGGGGCGTCCCCCGGACCAGCGACTTGATCTCGTCGCAGCGGATCAGGATCTCCAGCGGATCCGGGGACGACGAGGACGCGAGCTGCTCGAGATCGACGAGCGCCTTCTGCCCGGCGAGGTTTTCAGCGGGCTTCGCCGGCTGCTTCGGCTCCGCCGCGACCGCGGTTTCGCGGTGCTTCTCGGCGGGCCCGGGCGCTGGAGTTCCCGAGGTGGCCATGACGACGATGACGGCCCCGACGAGAACCGCCGCGCCGGCCGCCGAGGCGATCAGGAGTCCGTTCTTTTTCGGGGCCGGCGGCGGCGGTGCCGGGGGCGGCGACGGGGTCTGCTGGGCTGCCAGGCGTCCGGAAGATTTGGATTGAACCTTCGCGATCCGCGACGTACTTCCCTTCCGGATCGGCGGCGGCGACGGGACGCGGCCCAGGACGACGTCGGCCTTCTCCGGCGAAAGGGACTTCAGGATGCCGGGGGCGCACTTCGAACAATAGGCGTGGTCGTCGATGCGGATGGCGAGCCGCTTTTCGAGATCGGCGCCCCGGATCTGCACCTGGCAGGAGGCGCAGTAGACGATCTCGTAACCCATCCCCTGAATCCCTGTTGGACGTCGGACGCGGCCGCTCCGCCGCATCCGCGGCCGGGAATAGAATGGCACGAACGTCGGCAATCGGGAAGGGTTATTGCGCGAATCCCGGGGACGTTTTCGATTCCACTGCGTACCGCGTGGCGGGAGTGAACGGCCCGACCGCCCGATCTTGACATCCCCGGGATGGGGCATTACGCTACGCCGGAGCGTTCAACCCCCGCTGGAACCGACGGAGGACGCCCCGGGCCGGGGTCGCCGTGACGAAAAAGGACGACGTGAGCAAAGTGGAATTCGAGGCTTCCTCGCACAACATCCGCAGCAAGCGGATCAACGTGCGCGGGGAGGTGGACGTCAATTCCGCCCCCATCCTCCTCGACCAGATCCTGGCCGCGATCCAGCGCCGCCCCGAGGTCATCATCATCAACCTTTCGGCCGTCACGAAGATGGACAGCGCCGGCGTCGCCGTCCTCATCGAGGGCATCAACGAGGCGCGGAAGGAGAAGATCATCCTCTCCCTCCAGGACATCAGCAAACCCGCCCAGCAGGTTCTCGAGATGGCCCGCGTCGACAAGCTCTTCCAGGTCTCCGGGAAGAACTACCTTCCGCCTCAGCAGTAGGGTATGGTCGGCTCCCGAGTCGAGGAATTCGGCCGCACCCTGCGCGGCTTCTTCGAGAACGCCGGCGGGATGGCCCATCTCCTCCTCGAAGCGGTCTACTGGACCTTCCTCGCCCCGTTCCGCAAGAAGACCGAACACCGCCGCCTCACCTTCCCCCTGATGGAGGCGATCGGGAACAAGTCCTTCGGCATCGTCGCCCTCGTGGCGTTCCTGATCGGCGTCATTCTCGTTATCCAGACGGGCTATATCCTCGAGCGCTACGGCCAGGTGCGCCAGGTCGCGGGGCTCGTGGCGGTGACGATGACGCGCGAGCTCGGGCCGCTGATGACGGCGATCGTCCTCGTCGCGCGCGTCGGCGCCGCCTTCACCGCCGGCCTGGGGACCATGCAGATCTCCGACGAGATCCTGGCGCTGCGGACGATGTCGATCAACCCCGTGGGCTACCTCGTCGCGCCGCGTCTGATCGCGATCCTGGTCATGCTGCCCTGCCTCACGATCTTCGCGAACGTGGTCGGCATGGCGGGCGGCTGCGCGATGGGCCTCACGTTCCACCTCGACCCCTACGCGTATATTGACGACTCGATCCACTTCCTCCAGCTGGAGGACCTGATCAGCGGCGTGGCGAAGTCGGTGCTCTTCGCGATCGTGATCTGCATCGTGTCCTGCTATATGGCCTTCAAGGTCGAAGGCGGCCCCGAAGGCCTCGCCCGCAATACGATGCTGTCCGTCGTCACCCAGCTCGTGCTGCTGATCGTGGTGGACGGCCTGGTGGCGGCCCTGATCCAGGCGGTGACCTGATGGGGCTGATCGACGTCCGCCACGTCCGGAAAACCTTCGGGACCAAGGTCGCGCTGGAGGACGTCAGCTTCACCGTCGAGCAGGGCAAGACCTTCGTCATCCTCGGCTCCTCGGGCGGGGGCAAGTCGACGCTGCTGCGCATCATGATCGGCGCGGAGACGGCCGACTCGGGCGAGGTCGTCCTCGACGGGACGGACATCATGAAGGCGACCGAGGACGAGATGGAGACGGTGCGCCGGAAGTTCGGCGTGCTGTTCCAGGAAGGCGCCCTCCTGGGCTCGCTGACGGTCGGCGAGAACGTGGCCCTCCCCATCCGCTACCACACGAACCTCCCGGACCGCACCATCGAGATCATGGTGAAGATGAAGCTGGAGCTCGTCGGCCTCCGCGAGGCCGACAAGAAGCTCCCGTCGCAGCTGTCGGGCGGCATGCGGAAGCGGGCCGCCCTGGCGCGCGCGATCGCCCTCGACCCGCTCATCATCTTCTACGACGAGCCGTCGAGCGGACTCGACCCCGTCGCAACCGCGGTGATCAGCCAGCTCATCAACGACATGAAGTCGAAGATGGGTCTGACCAACGTGGTGATCACGCACGACATCCAGAGCGCCTTCGAGATCGCGGACCATGTCGTGCTGCTCCACCGCGGCCGGATCGCCGCGCAGGGCACGGTGCAGGAGATCCTCCAGAACGAGGACCCCCTGGTGCGCCAGTTCATCACCGGCAGCGCGACCGGCCCCCTCGAGCTCCGCAGCACGGAGGGCGATTACTACAATGATCTGCTCAATCTATAGAAAGCACGATAAGATGTCCGCGGCTTACGGGAGGAACTGAGGACCCATGGCGGTCAAATCGTCGGAGCTGCGGTCGGGCGTCTTCGTCATCATGGCGATCGTCGCCCTGACCATCCTGATCTTCTCGGTGGGCAATTTCCGCGCCCGGCTCCAGCCGGCGGTGCTCTACACCACCTACGTCAGCGACGCGAAGTTCATGAAGACCCACGACCCCGTCACCTTCGGCGGCTACCGCGTGGGCGAGATCAAGAACATCGAGGTCGCCCCCGACCGCCACGGCCAGCTGAAGATCAGCCTGTCGGTCGACACCGACCTTCCCGTCAAGTCGGATTCCGTGGTGACGGTGAAGCAGGACGGCATCCTCGGCCCGAAGTACCTCGAGATCTCCCCCGGGACGACCGGCTCCAAGCGCGCGGAGACGGGCGCGATCCTTCAGGGCATCGTCCCGACCGCGTTCGTCGAGCTCGGGCCGGCGTTCGAGGGCCCGCTCCTGCGGCTCGACAAGCTGCTCGAGAACCTCAACGCGATCCTCGGGAGCGAACAGTTCCGGAAGGATATCGCGGGGCTGCTGACCGAGTCGCGCGTCCTGCTCGCCACCCTCAACGAGCAGGTGACGAAACTGGGCGATGTCGTCGGAAAGGCCGGCGAGAAATCCACCCAGGTCCTGGCCGAGCTGCACGAGACGGTGAAGGCCGCCCGCGAGCCCCTGACGAAGACGCTCCAGGACGCGGACGTCCTGACGCTGCACCTGACGAAGGACGCGGACGTCCTGACGGACAAGATCGCGAAGACGCTGGACGAGCTGACGGCGCGGCTGTCGAAGTCGGCCGATGGCATCGACCAGCTGCTGCGCGACTCCGACGGCCTGATCGTCCAGAACAACAAGAATCTCTACGAGACGCTGCGCGGCCTGCGCGACACCATGCATCACCTCGAGCTCGCCGCGAAGCGGATCCGCGCGAACCCGTCGATCCTGATCTTCGGCGCCGAGGAGACGCCCGAGCAGCTGAAGCGGACGGACGAGACGGAACTGCGGCTGAAGGGCCGCGCGCGGCGCTACGACAAGGAAGAAAGCAAATGAAGCGGCCCGCGCTGCTGCTTCTCTGTCTCGCCGGCTGCGGGACCTATACCCCCCTCGACTCGCACTACAACAAGGGCGTCGAGTTCTACGACGACGGCAAACTGCCCGACGCGATCCGCGAGTACCGGATGGCGATCCAGGACACTCCGTCGAACGTGCGCGCGCGCTACAACCTCGCGGTCTGCTATCACGACCAGGGGAAGAAGGACGACGCCGCGGCGGAGTATGCCGAGGTGCTGAAGCTCGACCCCGACAATGCGCGGGCCCTGGTGAGCCTCGCATCGATCCGCGCGGACGAGCGGAAGGACGCCGAGGCCCTGGAGCTGCTCGAGAAGGCGGCGGGGGCCGACCGGCACAGCGGCTTCCCGCGCTCCTGCCTCGGCGCGTATTACGAGCGGAAGGGCGAGCCCGAGAAGGCGATGGAGGCCTATCAGGCGTCGGTGGCGGTGGAGCCCGGACACGCGCCGGGCCACGCGGGGATCGCGCGGATCCTGGCGAAGCGCGGCGGGTTCGCCGACGCGGCGGAGGAATACGACAAGGCGGTGGCGGCGGACGGCGACGACGTCGCGACGCTGATCGGCGCCTCGGAAGCGCAGGAGAAGATCGGCGACGTCAAAAAGGCGATGCTGCTGCTGGAGCGCGCTCTGGTGCACGTCAAGGACCGCGCCCCGCTCTGGATCCGCCTCGCGAAGTACTACGAGGTCGAGGACCGGCTGGAAGATGCGGTCGCGGCGCTCTGGGAGGCGCGGGGGGTCGAGCCGGCCAATCCCGAGGTCGGCCCGCGCCTCAAGGCGCTCTACGCCAAGCTCGGCGCGAAGGAGCGATGACAGCCCCGTCCCGCAGGGTAGGATGGGGATAGGGAGTCCCCTTGAGCCCGGCGATTCCCCTCCAGGCGGATCTGGCTCTTTTCCTACGAGAACGGATTGCGGTAGCGCACCCCTTCGATCAGCGGATGGGGCGGCGGCTCGCCGGTGAGGACCTCGTCGATCCCGTTCTCGTGCGCGACCGCCAAGATCATCGAGTCCCAGAATCCGAGCCGGTGCTTCTCCACCCCGTGCAGGGCGGAGTCGAGCGTCCGCGCGCCGGGACGGAGGACGCCGAAGACGTCTTCGAGACCCGAGATCGCCGCGCGCACCCGCGCCGCGGCCACCGTCGGGACGGACCGGTTCAGCAGCACCGCCGCGAATTCGTCGAGGTTCTGGAGCGCTACGAATCCTTCGCCCCGCCGCGCCAGTTCCTCGACGGCGTCCTTCGCCCGCGCGACCCTCGGGTCCTGATCGTCCGCCTGGTACGCCCGGATCAGCACGTCCGAGTCAATCAGGACCCCGCTCATGGAGCTCGTTCCTCGTCCAGGGCTTCACCCTCCCCGTCAAACCCGCCCGCATCGTGCCGACGAAATCCCGCAGCCGGCGATCCCGCTCGTCCCCCTCTCCAGGGCCCTCGCGCTTCGACACATCCACCGCGATATAGGGATCGCCCCCGGGACTCGTCTCCCCCCGCACGTCCTGCAGAACCCACACCGATTCTTCGTGGCTCAAGAACACGTGCTCGCGCCGCTTCATCGACTCCAGCAGCGCGTCGAACAGCCTCCCTCCCGGCGACGGCGGTTGCAGCTCCGAGCCGTCGCCGCTCGACAACACCCGGCCTCTCGCGAAGACCGCCGTCGGCGGCGCGAGATACTCCAGAAGAAACAGCGGCCGCACCTTCGTCCGCGTCCAGCGGGCCACCTCCCGCCGCGCCTCCTCCAGCCTCCCCCCTCGAATCCACACCGCGACGTGAGGACCCTGACCCAGGAGCCGCTCGATCTCGGTCTCCTCGAAGCGCAGCGCCCGCCCGGCCCGCTGCGGCTTCAGCTTCCCCTGGCGGACCCACAGGTACAAGGTCGGCCGACTGATGCCGAGCTTCTCCTGCGCTTCCTCACTCCCCAGAAGTTTCATACTTAACGCTAATTGACGTTAATTAGATATATTTAGTAATCATGAATATGTCAAGATTAAAAGAAGCTCGATGCAGCAATTATTCTAGAGCGCCAGCAGCCAGAGGGCCGCTGCTGCAAGATCGTCTGCGACGTGGTCCGCCCCGTGCTCTTCCTGGACCGAGTCGGGACCGTGTCCCGTGAGGACCAGGACGGCCTTCCCGCCGGTCGAATGGCCGGCTTCAATATCCCGGACGGTGTCGCCGATCATGACGCACGCGTCGAGGTCGAGGCCGTGCTCGCTCGCCGCGCGCTCCAGCATTCCCGGCCGCGGTTTCCGGCAGTCGCACTCGACGGAATACTGGATCTGGTCGCCGTCGGGATGATGCGGGCAATAGTAGATGCCGTCCAGCTCGGCCCCCTGCTCCGCCAGCAGCGAGATCATCCGGAAGTGAATCAGGCCGAGCTCCTCTTCGGTGATCATGCCCTTTGCGACGCTGCCCTGGTTGGTGACGACGAAAACCTTCCAGCCCGCCTTGCGCAGCTGCGTGACCGCCGCCGCGGCGCCGGGGATCAGCTCCACGCCCTCGGGCACCGTGATATAGCCGCGCTCGACGATCAGCGTCCCGTCGCGGTCGAGGAAGACGGCCTTCATAGCAGCCCCCGGGTGATCGGAAACAGGATGAACGCGATCCGCCAGCGCAGGCGGCTCTTCCCCGCGAACGCGGGAAGCAGCTTCGACACGCGCCAGAACTCGCGCTTCACCTGATCGCACTCCTTGTCCCGGCCCAGGGCGACCGCCGCCTGGGCGAGTCGGAAGTAGCCTTCGAGGTTCGACCCATTGTCCTCGAGCGACTGATTGATCACGTCGAACGCCTTGGCCGCATCGCCCTTGCGCAGCAGGCTCCGGCCCAGGCCGAAGCGCGCGTCGCCGTGGCCGAGATCCGACTTGGCCTTCAGCGCCTGCTCGTAGGCGTCGATCGCCTCCGCGTCATTCCCCCTGCGATACTGCACGTCGCCGAGCAGCCGGAGCAGGTGATAGGGCGCCTGTCCCTCGAAGAGCGGGTTCTCCCGGGCGACCCGGACCGCGTCGGTCGCGTACTCCAGCGCCTTCCGCCAGCTTCCGCCCTCGGCGTAGATGTTCGCCAGCTGGAAGCGCGCGTCGGCGTTCTGCGGATTCTGCAGCTTCGCCCCCTGGCTGCGGATGAAGCGGGTCTTGGCCTGCCAGGTGCGGAACCTGCGGATGAAGGGCGACGCGATGCCGTAGAGGATGGCGCCGTAGATCGGCCAGAAGTACCAGTTGCCCAGCAGGTAGAAAAGCCAGGGCCACCAGTCCATATCCGCCTACCCCATACCCACAAACGAAACGGTTTGATTTGTGGGCATTCAACCTCTATCCGAACAGGGTCGACTCAATGATATCGCAAAGAATGTGGCCCACCGCCATATGGCACTCCTGGACGCGCTGCGTGTCGATCGACGGCACCTGCAGGCAGAGGTCGACCAGCCCCCTCAGCTTGCCGCCCTTCTCGTTCGTCATGCCCAGCGCCGTCGCGCCCAGCTTCTTCGCGCGCTTCACCGCCTCCAGCACGTTCGGCGAATTGCCGCTCGTTGAGATCGCGATCACCGCGTCGCCCTTGCGGCAGTAGGCCTCGATCTGGCGCGAGAACGTGTACTCGTAGCCGTAGTCGTTGCCCACCGCGGTCAGCGTCGACGTGTTCGTCGTCAGCGCATGGCAGCGCAGCGCGCGCCGCTCCTTGAGGAAGCGCGCCTCGAGCTCCGCCGCGATATGCTGCGAATCCGCCGCGCTCCCGCCGTTTCCGAAGATGAAGACCGTCTTCCCGGACTTGAGGACCTTCGCCAGCGTCGTCCCCATCTTCTCGATCAGCGCCGAGTGCCGCTGGAGCAGCAGCAGCTTGACGAAGGCACTCTGGGCGAGGCCGTCCTCGACTTTCTGGCGCATGTTCATAGCTGTCGGATCCTGCGGATGATCTCGGAGGTCGAAATCCCCTTCACCAGCGGCGCAAGCTCGACCCGCCCCGCGTGCCGGCGGCCCACCACCTCTTTCCCCTTATAGTCCTCGCCCTTGACGAGGACGTCCGGGCGCACGCGCTTCACCAGCTCCGCCGGCGTCGGCGCGTCGAAGAGCACCACGTAGTCCACCGCCTCGAACGCCGCGAGCAGCCGCGCGCGCTCGGCCTGCGGCACCACCGGCCGGCCTTCGCCCTTCAACCCCCGCGTCGAGCGGTCCGAGTTGAGGCCCACCACCAGCACGTCCCCCCGCGACCGCGCGAACTGCAGCGCCGACGCGTGCCCGGCATGGACCAGGTCGAAGCAGCCGTTCGTGAACACGACCTTCCGGCCCTTCGCCCGCTCGCCGTCCAGGGCCTTCAGCAGCGCCGGCAGCGTCACGATCTTCCGGTGGCCGTCGCCGTCCGACCCCGACGCGATCAGCTCCTCCCGCGTCACGGTCTCCGTGCCGATCTTGGCGACGACGACGCCGGCCGCGGCATTCGACAGGATCGCGCATTCCTCGAGCGAGAGGCCGGACGCGTAGCCGACGCCGAACGCCGCCAGGGCGGTGTCGCCCGCTCCCGTCACGTCGAAGACCTGCCGCGCCACCGCGGGCAGGGTGATCGGGTCGGCGTCGCGGGAATAGACCCGCATGCCCTTCTCGCCGAGCGTGACCACCATGAACCGCAGCGAGAGCTCCTTCATCAGCTTCCGCGCGCCGCGGTCGACGTCATCCTGCTGCGTCAGGGTGCGCAGCTCGGAGCGATTGAGCGAGGCGCCGGCCGCCTTCGCATACTTCCGGTGGTCGTAGCCCTTGAGCCCGACCAGCACCGGACAGCCGGCGCGGCGGATGAACTTCGAGCAGAGCCCCGGCGTGAGGGTTCCCTTGCTGTAGTCGGAGATGATGGCGAGGTCCGCGCGGGCCGCCTGCCTCAGCGCGGCCGCGAGCAGCCTCGCCTGCACGGCGGGCGGGATCGGCTCCGTCCGCTCCTGGTCCACGCGGAGCATCTGCTGGTGGTGCGCGAGCATGCGCGTCTTGAGCGGCGTGGGCTTCCCCCCGTCGCGCAGCACCGCGGAGACGTCGCCCCGGGCGCGGAGCAGCTTCAGCAGCACGGCGCCCGCCTCGTCGCGGCCGACCACGCCGCCGCAGTGCACCCGGGCGCCCAGGGCCGCGAGGTTGGTGACGACGTTCGACGCGCCGCCGGGACGGTACTCCTCGCCCCGGACGTTCACCACCGGCACCGGCGCCTCGGGCGAGATGCGCGAGACGGAGCCCCAGACGTACTTGTCGAGGATCAGGTCGCCGAGGACGAAGACGCGGGGCTTCTTCAGCCGGCCCACGATCTCCACCAGGCGGGTGTTCATGGGCGGATCGCGCGGCCTCCCAGCGCCGCGACCACTCCCGCCCGGAGCAGCGGGAGCAGGATCTCATGGTGGCCCGTGATCGCGATCGCCCGCCCCTTCGGCCGCGCCAGCACGTTCGCCCTGGGGCGATAATGCTGGATCATGTCCAGGTTCACCGTGGTGAACTCCTTCAGGACGTGGCCCAGGTTGCGCGCGACGGACACCGCCTTCAGAAAGACCTCGGGCATCATGACCGCGGAGCCGATGTTCATCCAGACGCCGCCGTCGAGCCGCGAGACGACGCCGGCGAGGATGCGGAAGTCGATATAGGTGCTCTCCCCCAGGTCCCGGCCGGACACCTGGGGATGCATGTGCGTGATATCGGCGCCAACGGAGAGGTGCACCGTGACGGGAACGTCGTTGCGGGCGCAGGCCGCCAGCAGCGAGAACTTCCGGTGCTTGTTGCGCAGCGCGCGCTCCGAGATCGCGCGGCCGAGTCCCGACCCCGTCGCGCCCACCAGCGCCGCCTCCGCGAAGGCCTCGGCGGTCTCGCGCGCCATCCCGAAGCTGCCGTCCTGCAGGGTCTCGGCGACGTCTTCGGAGGTCTCCCCGATCAGGGAGAGTTCGAAGTCGTGGATGGCCGCCGCTCCGTTCATCGCGATGGCCGTGATCACGCCGCGCTCCACCAGGTCGGCCAGGACGGGACCGCAGCCGACCTTGATGACGTGGCCGCCCATGGCGACGGCGACGGTCTTCTTCTTCTTATGGGCGCGGACGATGTCGTTGATGAGGACGCGAAGGTCGCGGCCCGCGTAGATCGACGGGAACGAGTTGATGAGATCGGCGGCCTTCGCGCCGTCGGCGAGCACGCCGAAGTCGCGGAGGTTCACGAGGTTCCGGCGCCGGGCGATGGAGTAGGTCTTGAGGCCCCGGAGATCGAGCGGGTCGGCCTTGGCCATGAGTCGGGGGATTTTAGCACAAGCCCCCGGACCTGTCACCTATACTGTGCCCGATGTTGAACTGCGCGAAGTGCGGTCTGACGAACCGCCCGTACGACACCGATTGTTCGTACTGCCGGACTCCGCTGCAGGAGACCGCCGCGGCCGACGCGAAGAGGCGGGAGTGGGACGCCCTGACCCCGCCGCTGCGGGAGGAACAGGAGAAGGTGTTCGACCGGATGAGAACCGGAACCCTCGAGCACCTCGCCTGGTTGAAGCGCTACCGGGCCACCCATGCCATCATCGGCGCCCTGGTCGTGAACCTCTTCATGAACGGCAGCACCGGCTTCATGGCGATGTGGACCGTGCCGCTCGACCTGGCCCTGGGCGCGGCGGCGGGGCTGACCCTGAACCGCTCGCGCGGCGGGGCCTGGCACGGGCATCTTCCTGGCCGCCGGGATCGTCTCCCTGATCTTCAAGATCCCCTTTCTCGGCGCGGGATGGCGGGAGGCGGGCTGGCTGATGGCCTGCTTCGGCCTCTTCTTCCTGGCGGGGGTCGGCTACTTCACGGGCATGAAGCTCGGCTTCGACCACGCGGACCGGTCGGTGACGCCCTAGTCGCTGTCGCGGCCGCGCTTCGGCGGCTTGCCGGACATCCGCGCGAAGATCCCCACGATCGCTCCGAACGCGAAGCCGCCGAGGTGGGCGAAGACGGCGACCATCGCCGCCTCCTTCTCCGCCGTCCCGTGCCACTGGCTGCGCGCCATCATGACCTGCGAGATGATCCAGAAGCCGATGACGCCCCAGGACGGCAGCGTGAACGTGCGGACGAAGATCAGCAGCCAGAGGATGAAGCGGATCTGGCTCTTGGGGAAGAAGATCAGGTACGCGCCCATGACGCCGGAGATCGCCCCCGACGCGCCCACCGTGGGGATGCCGGCCCCCGAGCCGAACTGCGTGGCATAGACGACGTGCGTCATCCCGCCCGCGATGCCCGCCGCGAGATAGAAGATCAGGTATGACAGGTGGCCGAGGCGGTCCTCGACGTTGTCGCCGGCGATATAGAGAAACAGCATGTTGCCCAGCAGGTGGGCGGGGTCGCCGTGGAGGAACATCGACGTGAGGATCGTCTTCCACGTCCACTGGTCGGGCACCATCGCGTAGTTGATGAAAACGCTTTCGGCCCGCTCGGGACGGAAGTAGTAAGCGGCGAAGATGGCGCAGTTCGCGGCGATCAACAGCCAGTTGATGATCGCGACCGTTCGCGTTTTGTTCAGGTCGCCGACGGGAAGGATCATGTTGACCGTCTATTTTGACGGGATTATACTACCCGAATCTTGCGGAGTCCCACATGAAACTCCTCACCCCGGGATTCGCGCTCATGCTCGCGGCGGCCTGGGGATGCAGCGGAGGAGCCGAAATCCCCCCGGTCGAGCTGGGCGGCTCCACGGGCGCGCGGCTCATGAACGGACAGGCCAGGACGCCCGCCGAAGCCTACGACAACGCCTATGCCCTCCTCACCCGCTCCCACTACAACGTCCGACGCAACCTGGACACGCGCGGCCAGAACCAGCTCGGCGCTCGGGAGGCGATGGCCCAGATCATCCGCTGCCTCGAAACCATGAAGTCCTGCGTGCCCGCCGGCAACCAGGTCCCGTTCGACCCCTATATCGCGCGCTACTCCGGCTGGCTCACCGACCTGGAAAAGGGTACCTGGGGCGGCGCCTTCCTCACCGACTTCGAACGGAACGAGCGCGAGGTGAAGTCGAACTTCCACCCCTCCAACGAACAATTCCTGACGGAGTTCCCCGGAGCAAAACCCGAAGCCCCGCCGGTGAAGCCCGCCGATTCCCCGTTGATCTCCGACAACGTCGAAGTCCCCGCAACCCCCAGGTCGCCGGGACTCGAGTCGCCCCGGCCCGCGCCCGAGGCCCCGGGGGTCGATCCCGTCGTGACCCTCCGCCTCCTCTACAGGTCGTGGAGCACCGCGCACGATGAACTGATCGCCGCTTATCGCGCGAGGATACCCTGCAAGGGGCGCTATGACGAGGTCCTCCAGTCGCTCCGCCTCCTCAAGGAGAAGCATGCCGGCGACAAGGCCGCGAAGCTCCAGATCTACATCGACTATTACGCCGACGTCGGGGAGAAGACCAGGGGCTTCTGCGCCCTGCCCGAGAAGACCACCGAGAAGGACATCCTCGACGAACTCGACGTAGCCGCCCGCGTCATCCGCAAGGAGTTCAACCCCGACCGGTAGCCGCGGATGGGGAGACTCGCCGCCGTCCTGGCCCTCCTCGTCCTCCTGCCGCAGGACCTCGACAAACGCCGCGACGAGCTCTCGGCGCGCCTCGAGAAGCTTCGGGGCCTCGCGTTCAAGTCGCCCGTCGTCCTCCGCGAAGGCAGCCGCCGGGGCTACGCGGAGTACGTGCTCGAGAACGCGAAACGCGTCTATGGTGCCGACCTGACCGCGGCCGGCAAGGGCCTCAAGGTGCTGGGGTTGATCCCTGCGAAGCTTCGGCTGGACGTCGCCATCACCGCCACCGCCGGCTTCGGGGTGAAGGTCTATGCGTCGGGCGGCGAGGTGCTCCTGCTCGATCTCCAGGCCGGCGACGAGTGGATCCTGAACAAGATGGACCTGGCCCTCGTCGACCAGCATCATCCCGCCCCGGCCGCCGCGACCTTCGATGCGCAGATGGCCTGGTCGGCGCTCCGCATGGGCGACGCGGAAGTGGTGAAGCACCTGATCTGGACTTCCGGGAAGATCACGGACGAGACGGTGAAGAAAGTGGCGGACGAGGTCGCGGCGTGGGAGAAGGGCGACAGCAGGCTGGCGAGCGCCGTGGCCCCGCGCCTCTTCGTGCGCGGCGCCGAATTCCCCTGGCGGCGGGGCGCCGTCTTCGCCCTCACCCAGTATGTCCGGGGCACCCTGGACGCCGCCTATGCTCGGCCGCCGGCGTCGACCGAGCAGGTGCTTCACCCGGCGAAGTATGCGGAGGACGAGAAGCCGGTGACGATCGACGCGGCCCCGGTCGACGAATTCCTCGCCTCGAAGGGCTACCTGCCGGTCTACAAGAACACGCTCGGCGAGCTCGGCGTGGCGCTGCTGCTGGAGACCCACTTTCCGCGCGAGGACCTGACCAGCGTCTCCGAAGGATGGGGAGGCGACGCGTTCGCGGTCTATGAGAAGGGCGACGCCCCGCCTCTGGTGCTCTGGATCACCGAGTGGGATACGCAGGAGGACGCCATCGAATTCCAGGCCCAGGCGTTCCGGCTGATGAAGCGCGTGCTCCTGCCCGACTCCGAGCTCACGGCGCCCGTCCTGAGGAGGAAGACCGGCGTCGCGTTCGGTGTCAACGTCCCCAAGGAGCTGCAGGACGGCCTGCTCGAGGCGGCCTGGAAGGGGGAACGCAGCCCCGCCCGCAGCTATTAGTTAGCGGGGCTGCAATAAGGAACTCGGAGTCCCCTATTGCATGACGATCTACCGGAAGCAGCGGACGTTTTTCCGAAAGGCGTATGAAACCGGCGTCCACGGCTGGCCTGAGGTCGCGCCGACGCCCGACGTGGTCCGCTGGGTGAACCGGCTGGGCCCGGGCCGCGGCCGGACCGCCCTCGACCTGGGCTGCGGCGAAGGCCGCCACAGCCTCGTCCTCGCCCGCCGCGGCTACGACGTCACCGCGTTCGATTTCGAGCCCCTCGCGCTGAAGAAGGCGCGGGCCGCGATGCGACGCGCCGGACTCGACGCCGCCTATGTCGCAGGCGACGCCCTGGCCCTGCGCTTCGACGACGCCGCCTTCGACGTGGTCCTCGACTACGGCTGCTTTCACCATGTCGTCCAGCGCGACTGGGCCCGCTACCGCCGCGGGATCGCCCGCGTCCTCAAGCCCGGCGGCCATCTGATGCTGTCCGTCTTCTCGATGAAGTTCCGCCACTACGAAGGCGAGCCCCGGACGCGGAACTGGCTGGTGCACCGGAACCACTACGACCACTTCTTCACCGGCGCGGAGCTCCGGAGCGCCTTTGTCTCGGTCTTCGAGCTCCGGGGCGTCCGCGAGGAGCTCGACGGCCTCAACGGATTCCTGCACGCCCTGCTTCGGAAAAAGTGAGGGGTTCGGCCCGGGACCGGCGTCCCATACCCCATCGACAGGGATTTGCTTGAAGCCACGGGGAGGACATCGATAAGATGATCGCCATGAAGAGACTGCTGACGACGGCGATTCTCCTGGCGGCGGCCGCCGCCCCACTCGCGGCCCAGGACATCATCCGATTCAAGGACCCGAACAAGAATCCCGACATGGAAGGCGACATCGCGACCATGACCTACAAGCTGGTCGAGATCGACATCAACGTCGGCGGCTCGCTCGCCAAGCAGCCCGCGGACGCCCGTCTGATCCAGGACGTGATCCCGAGCAACAGCAAGAAGTCGTTCGACTTCGCCCAGGGCGAGGCCGCGATGGCCAACAACGACTTCGCGTCCGCGATCCAGCGCTTCGAGCGCGTCGCGTCCGACACCCGGGCGACCGAGCTCATGCGCCAGCTCTCGGCGATCAACATCGTCCGCTGCCACTATTTCAACGGCAGCACCCAGGGGGTCATCGCCGCGGCCCAGGCCCTGCGTACCAAGAAGCCGGACAGCTTCTACGTCCGCGAATCGTTCGAGCTGGAGTTCCAGGCCCACGTCTCCGCCCGGGATGCGAACCGCGCGGCGGCCGTCGCCAACGCGTTCACGGCGATGGGCAACGCCAACGGCATGCAGGAATGGGCCAAGTCCGGCGAACTGATGCAGGCGAAGCTCGCCGAGCTGAAGTCGGACTG
>DASQOM010000268.1:0-5767 GCA_035644495.1 Planctomycetota bacterium
TGGGCCTCGCTGCTGGCCTTCTTCGCGTTCGTCGGGGCGAAGCAGCTGATGGACGACCAGCCGCTCAAGGTCCGGATCCCGCTGCGCTCGACGCTGCTCGCGCTGCCCGTCTTCTCCGTCTCGTGGGTCTTCTTCCACCACCTCGGGACGGAGCTGGGCCTGGTCGTGATCGGCCTGCACAGCGCGGCCTTCTCCTATATGGGCAAGGATGACCGCGAATCGCCGTACCACCTGATCGCGGTGGGCGGCTTCGTCGCGTTCGTGACCCTGCTCTTCGCGGGCACGCTGCACCTGGCGGTGGCGTACGCGTACGTGATCCCGGTGGGGATCGGGGTGCTGGTGCTGCTGCAGCTGTTCAAGGAGCGGGTGGCGCCGGACGCGCGGAACATCGTCCGCTCGGTCGTGCTCGTGGGGATGATCGGGAGCGCGGGCTGGTCGGCGTTGCTCGACGAGAAGGTCCCGCTGATGCACAACCTGGCGGTGCTGCTGCTGTGCCTCGGCGCGATGGCGCTGGGCGGCCTGCTGCACATCCGCCTCTACGCGGCGCTGGGCTTTTGCGCGCTGATGCTGGACCTGGTCGTGATCTTCGTGAAGTCGGTGATGTATATGGAGCGGACGCTGCGGATGACGATTGTGGGCTCGTCGGTGCTGGCGCTGGGGGCAACCCTCGTCTTCGGAGCAATCTACTACAAGACCCACCGGAGTGAGATTGAGGCCCGGCTGAGCCGGTGGCGGCTGCGCTTCTCGGGTTGGGAATGAGGGGCACTCCCGGGGACCCCTGGGGATGCGCGCTGTGATAGAGTAGGGGGATGTGGGTTCCGCGGGCGCCGAAGGAGCGGGAGCAGTGGCTCCGGTCGGCGCTGAAGGAGGCCCGCCACCACGGCCTGAGGATGGGGGGCGCGGTGTGGGCCCTGATGACGTTGCTGACCTCGAGCGGCTCGCGTCTGATCTACAGCCGCTTCGCCGTTGCGGCCTCGTCCCGGCCGACTGCGCCGGGCTTCTGGACCGCTTTACCGATCGCCGCCCTCGCGTTCCTGCCCGTCGGGTTCATTCTCTACCTCTGGAATAGCCGGCGCGAACTGGCGCGCATCCACACGCGGACGATTTGCGCCAAATGCGACATCGCCGGCAGCGAGAATCCGGGCGCTCCCTGCGCCTGCGGCGGAATGTTTGAGCTGGCGAGCACGCTGAAGTGGCTCGAGTCGAAGTGAACCCGCTTTGCCGGGCTGTCCTCGTGACGGGATGAAAAGAACCCCCTAAGGCGGAGCACTTTCATCGTCGAAGTCGATTGTCCCCCGATCCGCCACCTGTTCTAATAGGTTCTATCCTGCCCTCGCGACGGCGTCGATGTTGGTTGGAGGGAAGACCCATCGAAAAGAAGAAGGCCGCAAGCCGGGCCCGCACGGGACTGGGTCGATACCGAGTGCCGATCATCGCGGCCGCCGCGGTCCTCCTCGTCGGGGGCATCGCCTACCTGCTCTGGTCGCAGGAAAAAGCAAAACACTACGACGAGGCGTTCCGGAAGGGCATGACCCTGTGGACCCAGCGGGACGCGGAGCGCGCCCTGGCGGAATTCCGGAAGGCGGCGCAGGTCGATCCCCGGGACCCGGAACTCTGGGTCCTGATCGGCCGGGCCGAAGTGGTGTCGGGTCAGTCTGTCCGCGCCGCCGAGGCGTGGGAGGAAGCGCTGCGGCGCCGGCCGGCATACCCGCCGGCGCTTTTTGAACGGGCGAAGGAAGCGCTTGGCCGACACGTCGACCGGCGCGTCCCGCCGCCGGTGGACGCCTCGACGGGCTGGCTTCCCCTTCGACTGGAACCTGCGGGCCGTCTCCAGGGCGGCGCCGAGGAGGCCCAGAAGATTCTGGCCGATCTGAGGGAGGCGTCGGGGCACAGCCCGGCGTTCCATAAGTTCGCCAGGGGCGCGATCCATCTGCTGGATGGTCGATATCGGGACGCGCACGCCGGCCTGCAGGAGTACACGGAGCTCACCCCCTGGGACGCGACGGCGCTCGGGCTGGTCGGCATCGCCGGGCTCTACGGGACTCTTCCGAAGTCCGCCGAGCGGACGCTGTCGGAGGCGCTGACCCGGCGGAAGGACAGCGTCTGGGTCAAGGTTCGGGCGGATGCGCGCTATCTGCAGGGGAACTACGAGGGCGCCCGCGAGGATTATCGGGAATCGGGCCTGGAGAAGGAGGCGGAGCCGCTCTTCGCGCGCCGGATCCCCTCCCAGGGGCTGCTGCTCTGGCTCCGGGCCGACGCCGGGGTGGAGGTCACGGGCACGACGGTGTCGCGCTGGCAGGACCAGTCGAAGGGCAAGTCCGATGCGATCCCGAAGGACCCCGCCGCCGGGCCGCAGCTGGTCGCCTCCGCCATCCGGGGGCTTCCCGCGATCCTCTTCAGCGGCAAGGAGGACGAGCTGCGCCTGCCGGACGGGTTCGAAGACTTCAGCGCCGGCCTGAGCGTGTTCGTCGTGGGGGAGCCGATGACGGAACCGGTCGACGAATGGTCCTTCATTCTCCTGGCGACGCCCTCGCGAGGGGCGGCCCGCGTCGAAATGCTCCTCGGCCGGCAGCGGGACTCGGACCAGGTCGTCTACGCGGCCGAGGACCTGCAGAAGCAGTCGCGTCCGTTCGTCTCCGGCATCCCGCCGGTGAAGGAGTTCGAGGACATCAGCGCCCTCCACGACCCGTCGGGGGAGGTGCGCCTGTACAAGCGGGGGTCGGCCGTGGCCACGGGGACGCTGCTGATCCCGCGGAAGACGATCCGGACGCGGAACCGCGTGGGCGCCGGATTGAAGGGACGCATCGCCGAGATCGTCCTCTACAACCGGAGCCTTTCGGAGATGGAGCGCCTGGGAGTCGAGGCGTCCCTCAAGGAGCGGTATTTCCCCGCCGCCGCCCCGACCGAAAAGCGCTGAGGGCTCGGCTTCCCATCCTCGAACGAACCCTTCCGGACGACAACGCCCGCCCATCATGAGCGCGAACCGACCGTCCGGCGAAAGGCGTCCCCTGCTTCGGGGAAGGCCAAAGGGCCGGTTTGCCTGTAGACTTCAGCGGTCGCATCGAAGGAGGCCATATGAAGTGGGTCTTTGTGCTCGTGAACCTTGCCGCTGCCCTGGCCGTCGTCTGGGCCGGCATGATGGTGTGCAACATCCACCGGGTTCACAGCTACAGCACGTTCACGGAGCTCCTCGATCGCAAGGTCATCGTGAGCAAGCCGGAGAAGGCGGCTCCGGAATTCGATATCGCCAAAAGCCTGGAAGCCATCGGGGGCCTCGACACCTATATCCCGATGATCACCTACGGGGCGGCCGCCCTGTTCGTTCTGAATGCGGTGGCGTTCATGATCTGCTGGAAGGCGGGAGCCTCCAAGCCTGCGTAGAGTCTCCCCGTCCGTCTTCTGGCTGCTGGCGGCTTTCCTGGGGGTGAGCGGGGTGGCCCTGCTGCCGCTTGCGGTCACGTCCTCCGCTTGCGATTCCTCGCCGATGCTGACGGGACTCTACTGGCTACGCGCGATCCAGTCGGCTCAGCTGGAGGTTCAGAAGGGCGCTCTTGGGACTGCTGTCCAGGGATACTGGCGAAAGGATATTCGTGGGCTGTACTTCACCGTAGTGAACGGCAAGCCTGCGGGACTAATCTCTCGCCGGGTCGCCGACTCTGATATCGGGGATGGGGGAGGAAATGCCGTGCGAGAATGTCCCGAAATCACGCTTCGTTCCCTGAGGTTTGCAGGCGAGCCTCCCCTGGATTCCAGCAGGTATGCAGTGGTGATGGGGGTGGAGGAATGGGGTCGTATGGGGTCGTGGACCCTCATCCAGTCCCACAACGGGGTATGGGGAAAACCTGGAAGGGTGAGGGTGGATCGTTTCCCCGACGACCCCGAGGGGGAAGGGTGGCTGCCGGAGTCGGAAGTGATAAGCATCCGCACTAGATCGAGGCGCCTCGATCGCTGGTTCCGTTTCTGGCGCTTTGATTGGATGTAAGGGCCCTGCTCTCAGAATGCCTTTTCGGGAAGACATCCGGTTCTTCGAAAGCTTGCACGGCGCGAAGCGAATCCTATCGTAGGGGAACACCGGGACAGGGAGGGAATCATGGTCCGCACCGCCGTTCGCAAGTCTGCCGCCATCGCCGGGCTGCTGCTGGCGCTCGCCGCAGCGGCCTGCTCGCCGCGTCAGGTCGCCAATCTCGACGATCCCTGGACCTTCCACCTGGGCGACGTCGCGAACGCGCAGCAGCCCGCGTTCGACGACTCGGCGTGGGCGGCCGTCACGCTCCCTCACACCTGGAATGCGTTCGACGGCCAGGACGGCGGGACGCCGTACACCCGCGGCATCGGCTGGTACCGGCGCCACGTCACGCTGGCCAACTCGTATTCCGGCAAGCGGGTCTTCATCACCTTCAAGGGGGCCGACGCCACCGCCGAGCTGTTCATCAACGGCTCGTCGGCCGGCGTCCATAAGGGCGGCTACTCCGCCTTCACCTTCGACGTCACCGGCCTGATGGCGGTCGGCGTCGACACCGTCCTCGCCGTCAAGGTCAACAATGCGGGCGACTCGAACCGCCTGCCGCTGTCGGGCGATTTCAACCAGTGCGGCGGGATCTACCGCGACGTGCTGCTGACCTCGACGTCCCCGGTGCATATCACTCTCACCGACTACGCCGGCCCCGGCGTCTACGCGACGCCGTCCAACGTCAGCGCCGCCTCCGCCGACCTGAAGGTCACCGTGAAGCTCCGGAACGACACGGTCGCCCTCGCCAACGTCGACGTCGAAGTGAAGGTGCTCGACGCGGACGGCAACACCGTCCTGACGTCCACGCTGCCGCAAGCCGTGCCCGGAGTCTCCGGTCTCGATTCCGTGCATCTGATGACGCTGGCCGCCCCGCACCTCTGGAACGGCCGCGCCGACCCCTACCAGTACCTCGTCTGGGCCCGGGTGCTCGCCGCAGGCAAGCTGCTCGACGAGGTCACGCAACCCCTCGGATTCCGTTTCTACCACGTCGACCCGGACACCGGCTTCACCCTCAACGGCGCGCCGCTCGATCTGCACGGCGCGAGCTTCCACCAGGACCGGATCAACAAGGGCTGGGCCATCTCGGACGCCGACCAGGAGGAGGACGTCGCCCTGGTGAAGGAGGTCGGCGCGACCTTCGTTCGCCTCGCGCACTACCAGCATCCGCAGCGGACCTACGAGCTGCTCGACGCCGCCGGGATCATCGCCTGGTCGGAGATCCCGTACGTCAACAGCACCAACAACTCCGCGGCGTTCACCGACAACGCCCGGCAGCAGCTGCGCGAGCTCATCCGGCAGAACTACAACCATCCCTCGGTCTTCTTCTGGGGGATGTACAACGAGATCGGGGACGACGCGACGTCGGAGGCGCTGGTCGCCAATCTGGTGGCGCTGGCCCACGCGGAGGACGCGACGAGGCCCACGACGGCGGCGACCCAGGAGTTCCAGGACTCGGTGCCGAACGCCTTCAAGCCCGACGTGATCGGCGTCAACAAGTACGCCGGCTGGTATCACGGCAGCGCCGGCGAGATCGCCGGCTGGGCCGACGCCTATCATGCCGGCCATCCGACGGCCTGCTTCGGCGTCAGCGAATACGGGGCGGGGGCCAGCATCAACCAGCACGAGGACGATCCCGCGCCCCCGTCGCCGGGCGGGCCCTGGCACCCGGAGGAGTACCAGAACCTGTTTCACGAGGCGTACTGGGCGCAGCTGTCCGCCCGCCCCTTCATCTGGTCGAAGCTGGTCTGGAACATGTTC
>DASQOM010000269.1:0-10059 GCA_035644495.1 Planctomycetota bacterium
TGTAGCCGCGGCGGTACTCGTACTTCTCCACCGCCTTCATGAGGCCCGTATTGCCCTCCTGGATCAGGTCCAGGAACGACAGGCCGCGATTGCGGTATTTTTTCCCGATCGACACCACCAGGCGCAGGTTGCCGCTCGACAGCTTCCGCTTCGTCTTCTCGTAATCCTCGAAGCGCTCGCGGATGTCGCGGACCCGGGCGCGCAGCTGCTCCGAGCCCTCGAGCGTCTGGGCCTGGATCTGTTCGAGCTCCTTGTTGAGGCCGGCCAGGCGCACCTTGCTGCCCTTGCCCGCCTTGATGTCCTCGATCTCGGTCGTGACTTCGTCCAGCTTGCGGGAGAGGCTTTCCAGCTTCTCCATCATCGGCTTGATCTTCTTGGACTGGATGTTCATCTCCTCGAGCATCACCACGCAGCGGCGCTGGTTCTCGCGGAGACGCAGGCGCACCTTCTCGCGCTGCTTCCCGTTCATCCGGTTGTTTTCAAGCTTGTCGAAGCACTCGTGGGAGTCGAAGACCGTCGACCGGATCCGGTCGATGACCTGGGGCAGCCGGTCCAGGACCTCGAACTTGGAGACGTCGATCGCGCTGTCCGCCTTCAGGGTGCGGTCGAAGGCGAGCTCTCCGTTCTTGACGTCTTCCAGGATCTGGATCGCCTCGATGACGGCGATCGGCGACTCCAGCACCTTGGTGCGGAACCGCTTGCGCGTGATCTCGATCCGCTTGGCCAGCCGCAGCTCGTCCTCGCGGGAAAGCAGCGGGATCTCGCCCATCTGGGTGAGATACATGCGGACCGGGTCGTCGATCTTCTCGGACGCGACGCCGCGGGTCTTGGTCTCGACCTCTTCGGGCTGCTCGAACTCGCGCTCGTCGTCGTCCGGCTCGAATCCCGCGCCCTCCTTCGCCTCGCCGCCCTCGGCGGCCGTCTCGACCATCTCGATCCCCAGGTCGTCCATCATCTGGAGGATCGTGTCGAGCTTGTCGGGCGACACCATGTCGTCCGGAAGGACCTTGTTGAGCTCGTCGTAGGTGACGAAGCCGCGCTTCTTGCCCTCCTCGATGAGGTTCTTGACCTCGGGGCTCAGCTTGTCGGCGGCGTCGCCGACCACTCCCTTGAGGCGGCCGGCGCCTTCGGCGGCGTCGCCCTCGGCCTCTTCGGGGCCCATCTTCTCGTTCGAGGGAGGTTCTCCCTTGGCGCGGATGTCCATGTCTTAGCGTCCGGGCATGGCCCGGGGGTTGTCCCGGGCCTTGGCCCTTTTCGTCTCCTGGAATTTTCTCAGTTCTTCACGTTGGATGTCGTCGCTGGTTTCGTTTAAACGGCCACGCTTCCCCTGATATTCGTTCCGGGCTTCGGCCAGTCCCAGCGACTTCATGCAACCCGCCGCCCGTTCCCCGGCCTTGGCCGGATCGATGTCCAAGTCGACGATCCCCGCCGCGACCTCCATGGCCGCCGCGTCCTGGAGCAGCGCCACCAGGTCGCCCGGATTGATCTCGCCGTTCCGGTCCAGCAGCCCGTAGGCCGTGCCGGCGATCCTCCGGAGGACCTCCGAGGGATAGCGCTCCGCCGGTGCCTCGCTTCGGATCGTCGCTGCGACCGTCTTGTCCGCCAGCGCGCAGGCCAGCAGTTCCCGCCCCGCTTTCTCCAGCATCGGGGACGCCGGGAGGGGCGCGGCCGCCCGTGCCGCGGGGCGCTCCTCGGCGGTCGGCTCGCCCTCGCGCTTCCGCGCCAGCTTGCCCCGCAGCGTCCGCTCCTCGATGCCGAACTTTGCGGCCAGCTGCTGCACCAGGATCTCCTGCTTGACCGGGTCGGGGATCTGGTTGATGCGCTCCAGCATCTCCTCCACGATCCGGCCGATCGCCGCCGGCGTCGTCGTCCCGTGCCGCGCCGCCAGCGCGTCCATCAGGAAGCCGAAGATCTCCCGGGGATTCTGCAGGCACTCCCGCAGTTTGTCCGGACCCTGCTTGATGACCACGTCGTCGGGATCCATCCCTTCGGGCAGGCTCGCGACGAAGATGTCCACGTTCTCCGACAGCAGCAGGTCGAGCCCCCGCTCGCTCGCCTTCTGACCGGCCGCGTCCGAGTCGAACACCAGCACGACCTTGTCCGCGTAGCGCCGGAGGATCTTGAGGTGGTCCTTGGTCAGCGCCGTCCCGAGGGTGGCGACCAGACCCTTCACCCCGGCCTGGAAGGGGACGATCACGTCGAGGTAGCCCTCGACGATATAGACCGTCCGGGTCTTCTCGATCTCCTCCTTGGACAGGTGGAGGCCGTAGAAGCCGCGTCCCTTGGAGAAGACGGCGGTTTCGGGCGAATTCAGGAATTTGGGCTGCTCGTCCTTCAGCGTCCGGGCGCCGAACCCGATGGTCCGGCCCCGGGGATCGTGAATCGGAAAGACGACGCGGCCGCGGAAGCGGTCGTAGTAGCCCCCGCGGCCCTCGCGTTCGATGGCGAGACCTGCGGCGGCCAGCGTCTTGTCGTCGTAGCCGGCCTTGCGGCCGCGCTGCAACAGGTAATCCCACGATTCCATCGAGAATCCCAGTTTGTAAAGATCGCTCGTCTCGTCGTTGACGCCGCGGCGGGCCAGGAACGACCGGGCCGATTCCGCCTCCGGCGCCTTCAACAGCAGCCCGCGAAAGGCCTCCTGCGCCCACTCCAGGACGCGGTAGAGGTCGTCGCGGCCGATGCCTTCCTTCCCCCCCTCCTTGTATTTGACGGGGATGCCCACTTTCTGGGCCAGAATCCGGATGGCCTCGGGATAATCCACGTTTTCGTGGGCCATCACGAAGCTGATGGCGTCGCCCCCCTTGCCGCAGCCGAAGCACTTGAACGTCTGGCGCTGGGGAGTGACGATGAACGAAGGGGTTTTCTCTTCGTGGAAGGGGCAAAGCCCCTTGTAGCTTGCGCCGGCGCGCTTGAGAGGGATATATCCGGCGACGATTTCCTGTATGTCCACCGATCGCTTGACTTCCAGAACCGTTTCGTCGGCGATCAGCGCCACACACCCCTCCCGCGCGGATGAAAAAGGATACCTACGGAGCCATCCAAGTCAAGCGAAAATGCCCTCTTGTTAGACGAGTGTAAGCCCTCGCCGTGATGGGAGCTTTCTGACCCGGACCGGGACGCTACAGCCGGGCAAGCGGGAGCAATTCCGCAGGCGTCAGGGTCTCCACCCGGCGGCCGCCCGCCGCCGCCGACTTCTTCCGCCGCTGTGAGAAGAGCGCCCGCAGCGCCGCCTCGACCGCGAGGGCGTCCGCCACCGGCGCCGGCCTCAGCAGCCGGAATACCGTCGACTCCACCTTCGGCGGCGGCAGGAACAGCCCCTTCCCCGCCTTGCGCAGCTTCTTGATCGAGCAGGTCCCCTGGATCAGCGCCGGCATCGGCCCGTACTCCCGGGTTCCCGGCGCCGCCTTGATCCGGTCGTAGACGTCCGTCTGGATCATCAGCGTGCACGACCGGATCTCGACCGGCGCCGCGAGGATCGCCAGCAGGATCCGCTGCCAGTCGCCATAAGGGAGATTGGACACCAGCCGTATCGGACCGTCGACGTGCCGGGCGAAGTCCGCGCCGTCGCCGCGGACCAGCGAGACGTTCGGCAGCCCGCCCACGAGCTCCCTCGACAGCGCGTGGATCGTCTCGTCGAGCTCCAGGGCGACGACCCGGGCCGCGGCGCCGGCCAGCTTCTCCGTCAGATTGCCCAGCCCGGATCCGATCTCGACGACCGTGTCCCCCGGCTCGATCTCCGCGTCGCGGACCAGCGCCTCGAGGAAGTTCCCGTCGACGAGGTAGTTCTGCCCGAGCGACTTCTTGAGCGCGATTCCGCGCTCGCGAAGGAGGGCCGTCACGGCGCTGCGGGTCCAGTTCATGAGGGGAGCGTCCGGGCAGCCTAGCGCTGAAGCCGCCGCAGCACCACCGTCTCGTACGTCTCCGTGCGGTCCTCGCCCCCCTCCCTCGTGCTCAGCTCCACCCGGAGCAGGAAGCAGGTGGGCCCGAGCGCATCCTTCGCCCCTCCCGCGACCGCGGGCGTGAAGGTCGCGGTGAACCGGTAGGCCGAGCCGCCGTCATCCTTCAGCTTGCCGGGGGAGCCGGCGTCGTCGATCAGCAGGCTCCCGTCCTCGCGCTCGCGCACGAAGCCCTTGACCGTGTCCGGGTTCGTGTCGACCAGGCGGTCCTGCAGCATCGCGGCCACGCGCGGCGCCAGCCAGGCGAGCTGCGCCTGGTCCATCCCCCGCTTGTGCGACGCGCTCCCCACCGCGAACAGCGGCAGGATCGTCGACACCGCCAGCACGAGCACCACGATCGAGATCAGCACCTCGAGCAGCGTCATGCCCCGGTCGCGGCGCGTCGTCACGGCTCCTGCGCCTCCCGCGACACCGGCATGCGCACCTCCGACGTGAAGGTCTCGCCGAAGTGCACCGCCGAGCCGACGGCATGCGACGCCGCCTTGGTGTTCCGCTGGCCCCGGCGCAGCTGGCTCAGATCGCTCGACGTCTTGTCGCCGTATTCGATCCATTCGCCGTCGATCTTGACCATCCCCGGCGCGTCGGTGAGCCCGCGCGTGTGCGTCAGGTGCAGGTACGTCGTCCGCTCGTCGACCGGATCGCCCAGCTTCACGCCCGTCAGATCCGGCGTGCCCGACTCCACCGTCACCGTGATCTGGACGATCGCCGGGTACACGAAGTCCGGGTCCTTCAGGTCGTTGCTCTTCCGATAGAAATGGAAGTTGCGGTCCTCCTTCCGCGTGGAGTCCCAGCGCTTCTCCGGGCCGGACGACTGCTTCGCGCGCGTCCTCGACACTTCGCGGATCGGGACCGTCTCGTCCCACGTCGTCGTGAACTGCGTCCAGAACTTGTATCCCACGTAGAGGATCCCGTACTCGACCGGGGTGAAGTAATTCGTGAAGACGGAGTCGGTCCCCGAGCTGTACTCGATCGGGTTCAGGAGCGTGCCCGACCGGCGCCGGTCGAAACCCCGGATGCCGCGGTAGAGGGTGTTCTTCGCCTGGTCGGGGTCCAGCACGTAGGCGATCTCCCACGTCGGGCCATAATAGTTCTGCGGCAGGATCGTGGGCGGATTGACGACCGGCGCCTTGATCACGGCGGGATTGCCGTCGCGCACGAAGCGGATCCGCGGGCGGTTGTTCTTGTCGAGGTCGCACTGCAGCGCGGGCGCCGGCAGCGGCTTCACCCCGTCCAGATACCACTCGTTCTCGGCGTAGAGGTTCCGCAGGTCCGCCGAGAGGACGTCCATTACGACCTGCGCCCGATCGTAGACGTCCTTCCGCGCCTCCCCCGACGTCCACGTCTCCAGGCTCCGCGTGGTGAGCGTGACCAGCGCCGTGATCAGCATGAGCAGAATGACGAACGCCACGAGCAGCTCGATCAGCGTCATGCCTGCCGTGGCCCGGGGCCCGGGGCTTGCGGCCTTACTGATCTTCATGATGCAGCGTCTGGACCGGCCGGTCGTAATCGACCTGGATCTCCTTGATCTTCGGGCAGCGCTTCCACGATTCCGACTGCCGCGGATTCTGCGCGTCGAAGGCGCCCTGCTTGTACTCGACGTAGAAGCGCACGTCGAGCTGGCCCGAATCCTGCAGGTGGCCGGTGCGGTTGAGCTTGACGTTCGAATTGCCCGCAATCGAATCGACCAGCAGCGTCAGGTCGCTCATGCCCGGCGCGTCCCAGAATTCTCCGCGGCCGTCGATCCTCGCCAGGGCATGCACGAGGATGTTCTTGTCCGACTGCGGGATGTCGTGCCGCCACATGAACGTGTTCCAGTGCGCGAGGTCCAGCTTCGTCGACCACTGGAAATAGACCATCGAATTGTCGTATTCGCGCGCCTTATAGGTGTCCCAGACGCGGAACGGCATGCCGTAGGCGAGGCAGGTGGTCGACGTGTGGTTCGTCTCCTGCGTCCCGAACATCCCGCGATACAGGCCCTTCTGGCCGTCCCAGCGCGGCGGCATGGACAGCGTCAGCCCGTCGTCCGCATTCCACTGGAACAGCGCCATTTCGTTGTCGAGGAGGACGTAGCCCGACTTGTAGCGCGCAGGATCTCCCGACATCCGCTGCTTGAGGCGGATCACCTTGTCGTCCGTGGACACGTCCCCCGCCAGCGCCGCCACCGGCACCCAGGGGATATAGAAGATGGCGTCGCCCTGGTCGTGCAGCTCGGCCGTCGAATTCAGCCAGCCGCGCTTCGCCTGCTGGGCGCTGCCCTGCGTGCCGTTCTGCGTCCAGTTGCCGTATCCGATGTACTCGTCGCCGACCTTCATCAGGCCGCCGTTCTGGAAGAACGGGATGCCCGTCTGCGTGATCTGCAGGGTCGTGTCCCCCACCCCGGCCGGACCGAAGAGCCGCAGCCGTCCCTTCGTCCCCGCGAAGCCCTTCAGCTCGTCGATCTGCCCGTCCGTCACGGGCCCGATCGTCACCTTGGGCGACGCGGTGTTGAGATACGCGCGGCTCAGCAGCTCGCCCGACGGGAACTTGAGGACGCGGACGTGCAGGTCGTCGGCGATCCAGTCGCGGGACGCCGGCTGCCGCAGCGCGGCGACCTGCGTCGCATTCTGGATCGAGAAGTTTCCCGGCCAGATCGCCGGCTGACCCGGCGGCTGCGGATACGGGCTGCACCGCCCGATCTGCGCCGGCATCTTCTGGTTCGCCGCGTCGGTGAGCGTGACGCGGTCGAAGGCCCCCATGCTGTTCCCCTTCGCCGGCCAGTTGTTGACGTCCTGTCCGAGGAACGTGGGCAGCAGCGGGTCGGAGGGCGAATGGTTCTGCGGGATCGACGCGAAGCAGGCGTTGCCCCGGCGGAAGTTGATGGGCGTCGTCCCCATCATGAAGCCGACCCAGAAGTTCTTCCCGCTCGGGTCCTTCTGCACCGGGCCGAACCACTCGTCGCCGATCTGAATGATCGTCGGCGAGGGAAAGCCCGTGAAGTCGGTCGTCGCCACGGACCACAGGTGGACCTGCGCCCCGCTGCGATGGATCGCCCCGACGCTGCCCATCTGGGCCCGGAGGCAGCCGGTGAACTTGGCCGTCGACGGCGGCATGGTTCCGGCGACCCCGCCCGTCGCGCGCGTCGCGTAGTAGATGATCTCGTCGTCGACGCGGATATAGCCCTGGTCCGGGTAGTCCATGATCGTCGACGGCGCGATCTCCAGCACCCCGATCTGGTTCTGGGTTGCGTCGATCTGCCACTGCATCGTGATCGGATCCTGTTTGTCGCCGCAGACGGCGGCCGCGGGAGCCATGCCGAACTTGTAGGGGGTGTTCGCGTTGGTTTTCGGGATGCGGTCGTACTGCATCGACACGCTGTAGCCGATGCCCGGATACTGGGCGATGACCTGCCCGTTGCGGATCTTGCTGGAGTAGCCGAAGAGCTGGACGTTGGCCTGCGACGGATGCGAAGCCGCCAGCGTGCCGCGCGCGCCCCGGATGGCCGCGCCGCCGCTCGTGTCGTAGAGGACGATCTCCTCGCCGACGAGGAGCGGCGTCAGCTCCGTTCCCGAGGGCAGCAGCGCGTTGCTTTTGAGGGAAACGGTCGTCGAGTTGTTCGTCAGGGCGCTCGTCAGCTTCGTCATCAGCTCGCCGCCGCCCGAGTTGGTGTAGTGCATGAACTTCGCCTGCGGATCCGAGAAGCCGTCGACGAGCATCGCGATGTCGGCGTAGCGGTTGCTCTTCCAGTAGGCGGCGAAGTGCGTCCAGGTGTCGCCCGCGATCTTGAAGTTCGGCCAGCGGAGCTCGGCGACGCCGTTGGCCATCTTCCAGTTGGCGTCGGCCCCGTTCGGGATGGTGGCGTCGGCGACGGTCATGATGAGGTCGGTGCCCTCGACGCGGAGCGAGACCCGGTTGGTGGTCTGATCCTCCTTGATGTCGAAGATCGTCGCGCCTCCCGGGTCGGACTTCCAGCGTGCCCAGATCTCGAAGCCGCCCGACCCGGTGTCCGGCCGCTCCTGCGCGGGCTGAAGGTCGTCCTCGGGCACGTTGTTCAGCGCGAAGAACTGGGTCCAGTCGAAGCTCTCCGGCCCGCTCGACTTCTTCCCGTCCATCTCGGTCCCGTAGTGGTTGCGGTTGTGCGGGTCGGTCCAGCCCGTCAGCTGCTGCTCGAAACGGCCGTCGGTCAGCTCGCCGCGGTTGTCCTCCGTCGGCAGCACCGTGACATAGGCCTCGTTCTGGCCGGTCTGCGGTTTCAGCGCCGTATCCGCCGGCTGGGTGTAGGGGCGGGGATACGTCAGCATCCGGCTCCCGTACGGATAGCCGCTGAAGGCCATCTTCGGGTTGATGTTGATCAGCGCGGTCTGCACCTGGGAGTACATCTGGTTGAAGTCGTACTGGCTCTCGCAGTAGAGCTTCAGCGTCGTCGGGGGCGAGACGCTGACCACCTCGCGGTAGCCGCGCCCGGCGACCTCGGAGCCCGCGGGGTTGTTCATCGACGCGAACGCCTCGAGCGTGTAGACGTCGTAGGACTTGAAGCAGATCGGGACGGTGCCACTGCCGTTGAGGAGGGCGGCGTTGGGGCAGACGGCGTTCAGGGCGACGGCGAGCTTCTTCGGCTGGCTGATCGACGTCGACGCGAGCTGGAGGAGGAACTGCTCGAGCCGGGGGATGTCGCGGTTGAAGAAGCGGGTGGCGAGCTGCTGGGCGTCGCCGCGGTCGACCGTACTGCCGGGCACCTGGTACAGGTTCAGCCCCTCCCACATCGCGATCAGGGTCTCTTTCTTGGCGGTATTGATGTTCACGGGATGCCGCTGCTCGACCTCGATGACGCCGTCGACGTAGCCCGCGGCCGACTGGGCCGTCGAGAAACCGTCCTGACCGCCGCTGCCGAGCATCGCGTTCCCGGCGATGCGCGTCTCCATCGACTTCATCCCGCTCTTCGAGAGGCGGACGCGGGACTGCGGTCCCAGGTACAGGAGGTTGTCGACGGTGACGCCTCCGCTGGGCGTGCCGCTGTTGAAGCCGACCTGGCGGATGCGCTGGGGGCAGACCCACGTCGCGTCGCGGCCCGAGTACAGGGTGAGGTAGTCCTTGAGGTTGATGACGCGGCCGTCCACCATCCGGCTGAGGTTTTCGAGGGCGGTAGGGTTGCAGGTCCTGGTATTGAGCTTGCCCTGCTCGTCCTGGACGGTGATGCCCCAGATGGATCCCTTGGGATCGGAAATCTTGAGCTTGGATTTGATCGGTTCTTCGTCGAGGTTGACCTCGAACTCTTTCTCGGTGTCGTAGGTGTACGAGGAGCTGAGTCCCGACGGGCTGCGGCGCTCCAGGGAGTCCAGGCTGGGCATCAGCCGCCAGATGGCGTAGTTCTTGGCGCCATCGGCGCCGTAGTCGGCCTGGGAGAGATAGCGGGCGCTGGTCCCCGTCCGCTCCTGGAGGATCATGGAGAGGACGAAGGGGGTGGCGATGATGGCGAGCGCCATGACGACGGTCATGACGAGGATGAGCGCCAGACCCCGATCCTGCCGCTGTTTCATGGGAATCTCCCCGGAGGCCCGCCCTGTTCCGGCCCCCTACTCCTTACACAAATGATACATCGGAACTCCACAACTAAAGTGACGGTCACTTTTGTTGGGCTTCCTGCAGGCGGGCGGCCACCAGGGGCTCCGAGGAGGGGTTCAGGCGGATCGCCTCCCGGAAGTCGGCCACCGCCCCCGGATAGTCCTTCCGCTCGAAGCGGACATTCCCCCGCTGCTCCCAGGCCTCCGAGAACTCCCGATCCAGCTCGATCGCCTTCGACAGGTGCGCCTCCGCCCCCGCCAGGTCCCCCGCCGCCCGCCGCGCACTCCCTCGCCACGTCCAGCCCCACACGCTGGTCGACCCCAACCGCGCGCATTCCGCGAAGTCGGACTCGGCCAGGTCGAAGCGCTTCTGGAACGCGCGCACCCGGCCCCGCCGCATGAGCCGGTCGGGGTTGTCGGCCGGGGTCAGGTCGCGCTCCGCCTGCTCGAAGTCCGGCGTCGCGTCCAGTCCCGCCTTCTGGTTCCAGACTCCGCGGTGGAAGCGGACGTTGCCCAGCCAGGTCCCGGCGTCCGCGATGCCGCCGGCGGCGATCAGGTCCTCCTCG
>DASQOM010000270.1:0-4168 GCA_035644495.1 Planctomycetota bacterium
GGCTTCATGTGGTTCGGCGCGGGCAGCTTCACCTCGCCGTCCGGCCCTTCGATCGTTGCCTGCCCGTCCTTCCGCAGCCGCGCGCAAAAGCCGCTGAACGCCCATTTCGGCAGCCGCAGGTCCGCGTCCGCCTTCAGCGTATAGACCAGGGTCAACACGGTCGCCGACTCCTTCATCGACAACGACACCTGCAGCGCCTCCTGCAGCAGGACCTCCCCTTCTGCGACCCAGTCGTTCGCGACTTCGAAGGCGGCCGCGTCGCCGCCCTTCAGCCCCGTCACCCCCTTATTGAGGATGACGCGGTCCTTCACCGGCGCATACTGCCCCCAGCCCCAGAAGTCCGCGTCCTTCTTCCCGTGCAGCTCCACCCAGGCGAGGAAGATCCCCCGGTGGTGCCTGTGGTCCGACGGGGCCACGTCCGTCACGACCGCGCCCTTCGGCGTCGTCAGCGGGTGGAAGTAGCAGGCGCTCGACGCCGTCAGCGGGCTGCCCTCCGGCTTCACGAGCTGGTAGCGCAGGGCCTCTTGGTCGCCCGACCGGACCACGACCGCGTCGGCGGCCTTCTCGACCGTGAACGTCTGGAGCGCGAGCAGCAGCGCGATCATGTCAGCTCCTCTCGAAGCGGATCTCCCGGCACCCGTAGGTCGAACACGTCCCGATATAGCTCCAACACTCCTCGTGCGCCGGCGTGCGGCATTTCGCGCAATAGACGACGCGGCTGTTCATCTTCTCGAGGCAGACCTGGCAGTCGCCCTCGGCGGCGTCGACCATCATCGGCGCGTTCTCGGGGATGGGAGTGCGGCCCTTGATGGCGACCCGGAGGAAGCGCGCGGCCCATTCGAGCTCCGGCGCGGGCCGGCCGGCGAGCAGGCGGACTTTGGGCTTGTCGCGCAGAAGGAACTGCAGCTCGGTGAGCCGGCCGAGCCGGTAGGTCTGGACGAATTCGACGTCGGCGACCCCGAACTGCTGGACGTCCTTCGCGCGGTTTTCCTGGACGCTGACGATCCCCTGCTCGATCCAGACCTTGGCGGTGCGGCTGAGGGTCCAGAGCCGCCACGCGGTGAAGCCCAGCAGGCCGGCGAGGGCGAGGCGCGGGAAGACCGGGGGGATGACGGCGACGAACGCGAGGCCGCCGAGGGCGAACGTCAGCGGCAGGACGACGGCGGCGAGCTTCCACCAGCGCCCGGCGGAGCGGAGCAGCGGGTGGAAGGTGAGCTCGACGCCGCCCTCGAAGCTGCGGGCGCTGAGCGACGCCGGCACCATGGCCGGGTCGACGCGGCGCCGCTCCGGCTCGGCGGCGAGGAGCATGGGCGAGACGGCGCGCCGGGCGCCGCGGGGATCCGTCAGCATGGCCGCGACCCAGCGCAGCTCCTCGTCGTCGGCCTCCTGGACGAGGTCCTCGCTGCGCCCGTTGCGGAACCCGACGACGAGGACGGCGTCCGGGGTCAGGTCGGCACCCGTATAGGCGTCGCGGGTGTAGAACGAGGCGATGTCGCCTGCCGGCCAGCGCCGCTCGCGGAGGCCGAACAACCCGAGTCGCCGCACGGTCAGCCAGTTCTCCTCGCGCTCCAGCGACCAGGCCCGGCGCGCCTGCGCGAGGCCGGCGAACAGGCAGACGACGCCGGGGAAGCCGATCACGACCACGATGGTGGCGAACTCGACGCTGCCGCGGTGCAGGGCGGCGACAAGGAGGTACGCGGTCAGGGCCATCCACAGGAGGGAGCCCCCGACGAGCAGGCCTCCCAGACCCCGAAGCCCCCGGGGGGGCATGCGCAGGGTGATGCGGTCCGGGGTCTCCGACTTGACGACGCGGCTGCGCGCCGGCTGAACCTTGATCACCCGTCTATGATACCCGCGCTACGGGTTGCGGGCGAGGTAGACCACCTCGGAGTGATCCAGGGCGCGGCGGTAGATGCGGATCTCGCCCACGACCCCTTCCAGGGTCTCGCTGACGCCTTTCGCGCCGCCGATCCAGAGGTCGCCGGTGCCGGTCCCCTCGTCCGCGGCGCCCGTCCCCGTCAGCGCGCCGTTGACGTAGATCTTGCGCGCGCCTCCGTCCTCCTGCACCGCGCAGACGTGCTGCCAGCCCGTCGCCGCCGGCCCGCCCGTCACGTTCTTGGGCCCGCCGAAGCACCACTTCCCCTCGCCCTCGATCCAGATCCCGTACCACGGCTTGGCGTCGCGCGAATGCGTCAGCGCCCCTTTCCACCCATCGTGCGGAACCTCCGTCAGGTGCACCCAGATCGACAGCGTGAAGCTGTCCGACAGCTTGAAGACGAAGTCGTCCTTGTTCGGGATCTCGATCGGATGGTTGTTGACGGTCCAGCCCAGCCGGCCGCCCATGTCCACGTTCGCCTTCGATACCAGCGGCGTCAGTTCCCCGGGCTTCAGCTTCAACACCAGGCCCGTGTCGGGCACCGACTTGGCCGGCTCCACCTTGACCGCCGGCGGCGGCGCCGCGTTGCCGCCCGCCCCCGCGACCATCCGCCGCGTGATGAACTCCCGGAGCCGCGGGAACTTCGACGACGTCATCAACTTCGCCGCGCGCGCATTGTCCGCCATGACCAGCGGCTCCGTCGCGTACCACAGCATCATCGGCAGGTTGTGATCGGCCCCGTCCTCCGCGTGCCCCGCGAGCGCCTCGACGATCTCCCAGCGGTCGGCCGGCGCAACCCGCTGCGCCGCCGCGGCGACGTAGAGGCGGACGGCCGCCGACTCGTCCGTCGTCGCCAGTCTCACCAGCTCCTTGATCACCGCCGCCGACGGTTTCTTGTCCTCGAGCAGCAGCTGGATGGCCCAGCCGCGGATATACTCCTCGCCGCTCTTCAGCTGGTCGAGCAGGAACGACTCGGTCGCGGCGCCCACGTCGTGCAGCGACCACAGCAGTCGCAGCTTCTGCGGGGTCGTCGCGCCGTTGTAAATCGACATCAGCGCCTGCTGCGCGACGGGGTCCTTCCCGCGCTCCTGCAGCAGCCGCCGCGCATGGCGGACGTACCAGTCGTTCGTCGACAACTGCATTTTCACGAGCTCCGTGCTCGGGAGCCGGGCCAGGTCGACGTCGACCTTCTTCGACTCGCCGTAGGTGATCTTGTAGATGCGGCCCGTGTCGATGTGCGCCGGCGTCTGGCCGTGGCAGGCGCGCGGATCGTACCAGTCGATGACGTAGAGCGCCCCGTCCGGCCCGAACTCGTGGTTGAAGCCGAGGTAGAGCGGGTCGTTCGCCATCATGAAGTCGCCGACGTGCTTGCCGACATAGCCCGAGCCCTGGCGCTCGAACGACTCGGTGTACATGCCGTGGTGGTGGATGGTGCCGACGATGAACTTGCCGCGGTACTCGGGCGGGAAGACGTCGTTCAGCACGAAGCGGCAGCCGCCGTGCGCGTGCCCGCCCTTGCGGCCCTGGATGCCGTCGTGCTTGTGGTCGGCGATCGTCTTGATGTCGTCGAAGGTGTACTTGTTCTCGTGCTGGCCGCCCTGGCGTTGATAGCGGCCGCCCTGGACGACGTACCAGAGGTGCGGGATGACGCAGGCCTCGATGAACATCTGGCCGTTGTCGTCCCAGTCGACGCCCCAGGGGTTGCTCGTGCCCTCGGCGTACTTCTCGAAGACGCCCTTCGTCGGGTGGTAGCGCCAGATGGCGGCGTTGACGGTGACGCGCTGGTCGTCCGGAGTGCCGGGCTTGCCCACTTTCGAGTGCGTGAAGACGCCCTGACAGCCGTAGAGCCAGCCGTCGGGGCCCCAGGCGAAGCTGTTGAGGGTCTCGTGCTGGTCGTGGTGGCCCCAGCCATCGAGGATGACCTGCGGGGGGCCGTCGGGGCGGCCGTCGCCGTCCTTGTCGGGGATGAAGAGCAGGTTGGGGGGCGAGCCGACCCAGACGCCGCCGAAGCCGACCTCGAGGCCGCTGATGAAGCTGAGGTTGTCGGCGAAGACGGTGCGCTTGTCGAACTTGCCGTCACCGTCGGTGTCCTCGAAGATGAGGATGGCGTCGCGGCCGGACGGTTTCCAGGGACCGCCGGGGCCGGTGTACGAGAAGTTCTCGGCGACCCAGAGGCGGCCGCGGTCGTCGATGCAGAAGGCGTTGGGCTGTTTGATGTCGGGTTCGGCGGCGAAGACGTGGGCCTTGAAGCCCGGAGGGACGGCCATCAGCTTGACGGCCTCGGGCGCGGGG
>DASQOM010000271.1:0-9418 GCA_035644495.1 Planctomycetota bacterium
TCCCGGATCTCGACGGGATCGCCGACGTCGAAGCTCCCCTCGCAGCCGGTGATGCCGACCGCCAGCAGGCTCTTCCCGTTCTCGCGCAGGGCCGTCGCGCCGCCCGCGTCCACCGTCAGCGTCCCGGCCGCCTTCAGCGTGTGCGCGATCCAGCGCTTGCGGTGGTCGAGCCGCGTCCCCTTGGGAAGGAACAGGGTGCCCGAGGCCCCCTTCAGCGCTTCCCGGAGCGTGACCTTCTTTCCATTGATCAGGAGCAGCGAGCCGCCCGCCGCAGTGACCGTCTTCGCGCAGCGGATCTTCGAGATCATCCCGCCGCTGCCCAGCCCCGTCGTGCCCCCCGCCGCCGCCTCGACCTCCGGCGTCACCTCGCGAACCTCCGACTGGACCTTGCCGTCCATCAGGAAGCCGTCGACGTCCGAGAGCAGGATCGTCACCTCCGCGTCCACCGCGTTGGCCACCAGGCCCGCGAGGATGTCGTTGTCGCCGAACTTGATCTCGTCGACGCCGACCGTGTCATTCTCGTTGATGACCGGCAGCGCCTGGCGCCCCTCGAGCACGCCCATGACGTTGCGCAGGTTGAGGTAGCGACGGCGGTCCTGAAAATCCTCGTGGGTGAGCAGGATCTGGGCGACCGAGTAGCCCATCGGCTCCAGGATCGCATTGTAGACCTGCATCAACTTCGACTGGCCGACGGCCGCCGCCGCCTGCAGCTCCTCGATCGAGTCCGGACGCTTCGTGAACCCCAGCGGGCCCAGCCCGGTGCCGATCGCCCCGGAGGAGACGAAGATCACGCTGCGCCCCTCGGCCCGCAGCGCGACGATCTCCTCCAGCAGGCGGCGGATCATCACGAGATCGGGCTTCTGACCCTCGTCGAGGAGGGAACGGGTCCCCGCCTTGACGACGACGCGACGCGATTTCTGCAGGAAGTCCCGGGACATGGCCGCGGATCTTAGCAGCGCCTTCATGACAAGTCAATTGCACCCGCGGAGTGAAAGGACTATGGTGGGGTCTGCGAACCTGGATAGGTAGGTAGGAGGGGAACTCATGCAGGACCTTCTCTCGCGATACCCCAGGAGCTTCGACGGGGGCCTGGAAATCCGTCCCATGCGGGCCGACGACGAAACGGCGCTCTCCGGCCTTTTCAAACGCATCCCGGTCGACGAGCGGCAGCTGTTCAAAGAGAACGTGACGCGGGCCGACGTCATCAAGGGCTGGATCCAGAACCTCGACTACTCGAACATCCTCCCCATGCTGGTGCTCGACGGGCCCCGCGTGATCGCGGACGCGACCCTGCACCGCGACCGGCGCGGCTGGTCGCGCCACGTCTCCGAGATCCGCATCGCGCTCGATCCCGACTATCGCGGACGCGGCCTGGCCCTCATGCTGGTCCAGGAGTTCGTCCGGATCGCGCCCGAGATCGGCGTCGCGATCCTGAACGCGTCCGTCCTCGACGTCCAGACGGACGCGCGGGACCTCTTCGACGCGGCCGGCTTCCTTCCGATCGCGACCTTTCCCCAGCACGCGATCGACCTGGCCGGCGCCGTCCACGACGTGATCGTGTACAGCTGCACGGTCGTGCAGCCGGGGTCCCTGGCCCCCGAGGCGTCGTGGACCGAGGAGCGCGCGGAGGTCGGCGGCGGATAATGGCGCTCCGCCTGCTGGCGGCGTTCCTGCTCGCGCTCCCGCCCGCGGAACCGGTCCGCAGCGGCCTGGAAGAGCTTGTCCGCGGCGGATTCGCGCCGCTCCAGGGGAAGCGCGTCGGCATCGTCACCAACCACAGCGGCATCGACTCGCGGCGGACGTCGATCATCGACCTCCTCTGCGCCGGCAAGGGCTTCACGGTGACTGCCCTCTTCAGCCCCGAGCACGGCCTCCGGGGCCTCGCGGACGAAAACGTCTCCGGCGGGAAGGACGAGAAGTCCGGCCTGCCGGTCCACAGCCTCTACGGGAAGACGCGGAAGCCCACCCCCGAGATGCTCCGCGACGTCGACCTCCTCGTCTTCGACATCCAGGACGTCGGCGCGCGGTACTACACCTACTGCACCACGCTCGCGCTCGTCATGGAAGCGGCGAAGGAGAACGAGAAGGCCCTCCTCGTGCTCGACCGCCCCAACGCGATCGGCGGTGACCTGGTCGAGGGCCCGGTCCTCGAGGAAGGACTGCGCGGCAATTTCATCGGATACTTCGCGCTGCCGACGCGGCACGGCATGACGCTCGGGGAGCTCGCCCGGCTCTATAACACCGAGTTCAGGATCGGCTGCCGGCTCGAGGTGACGAAGATGTCGGGTTGGACCCGGTCGATGACCTTCGACGACACCGGGCTTCCCTGGGTGAATCCGTCGCCGAACCTGCGCTCGACGGCCGCGGCGATCGCGTACCCGGGGCTCGGAGCGCTGGAGGGCACGAACCTCTCGGTCGGACGCGGCACCGACCATCCGTTCGTCTGGTACGGCGCGCCGTGGATCGACGGCCCCGCGCTCTGCCGCGAACTGGAGTCCCGCAGGCTTCCCGGCGTGCGCTGGAAGCCCGTGACCTTCACCCCCGCGAAGCAGCCTGGGATGCCCCTGTACCCCCACACCGACCAAGCCTGCGCCGGCTTCGAAGTCGAGATCGCCGACCGCGCCGCGTTCCGGCCGGTGGCCGCGTCGCTCCACGTCCTCGACGCCCTATGCCGCCTTCACCCGAAGAACTTCAGCTTCGGGAAGAGCTGCGGGATGATCGGATTGCGGTCGATCGAGACGGACCTGAAGGCGGGCAGGCCGGTCGAGGAGATCGAGCGCTCGTGGCAGGCGGACCTCGACGCGTTCAAGGCCGCGCGGAAAAAAGTCCTGCTGTATTGACTACGTGCCGGGCACCGGATGCGGCGGGGAGACGTCGCGCAGGCGTCCGTCGGGATCGAAGCGCAGCCGGATCTGGCAGGGCGGACCGCCGCCGCCCCCTCCCCCGCCGCTGATGCTCCCGCCACCCCCGCCCAGCGCCAGGGCGGCAATGACGAGGACGAAAAAGATCACTAGGAACACCGTGGCCGCCGCGCCCGGCCCTCCCTCATAGCGGTAGATCCAGGCGGTCTCCGTGCCGGGGTCGCCCTGGATGATCTGGCTCGGCTCCCCGAGTTGATCCGCGACCTCCTGCATCGTCATCCCGGGATAGAGGAACTGGCGTTCGTGCTCGGCCCGCTCCACGCCGCCGGCGCAGCCCAGGGCGGAGAGCAGCAGCGCGGCGCAGAGAACCCGGGCGATGGCCCGGTACCCGGGGTTCACGGATCGACCTCCTCCGGCTACTTCTGCTTCAGCTTCGCGATGATCTCCTGGACCTGGGCCTCGGCCGTCGCGAGGGGCAGCTGGCAGGTACCCGCGCCGAAATGGCCGCCGCCGCCGTACGAGGCGCAGAGATCGCCCGCGCTCACCTTGCAGGTGCGATTGAAGATCGAGTGCCCGATCGCGCAGTTGACGGTCTCGCCCCCCTTGCCGCGGAAGACGCGGACCTCCACGTTGCACTTGGGATACATCGTGTAGACCAGGAAGCGGTTGCCGACCACCTCGGCTTTGACGTTGCGGAGGTCGGTCACGATGACGGTGCCGTCCGCCTTGGAGTGCGCCTTGAGAAGCTTCTTATACGCGACCTGCTCCTTGAGGACCCGGTCCGCCCGCTTCTTCACCTCGGGGTGCTTGAGGATCTTTGCGAGCGGGACTTCCTTGACGTATTCCACCAGCCAGCGGAAGTACTTCTGAAACTCGGGGCCGAGCCCGGTGCGCGGGTCGATCGTGTAGCCCAGCAGGATCCAGCCCTTCGGCTCCGTGACGTCCTTCTTCGTCAGCTTGGCGGCGTCGAGCTTGTCGGTCGCCTTGAGCATGACGTCGTACTTCTTGAACTCGGGGCTCTTGTAGTAGTTCGCGACGACGCGGGCCGCGCTCGGAGCGACCTCGAACGCGCCCTTGAACTGGCCGATGCCCGCCAGCTTCCCCTTTTCGGAGACGTGGTGGTCGAACCAGAGGCCGCAGCCGGGGACATAAGGCAGGTTGACGACCACGTCCTCGGCGTCGCAGGGGACCTTCCCGTCCTGGACGTCCTTGGGGTGGGCGAACTTCACTTCGGTGACCTTCTCGACGAGGCTGATGAAGACGGCGCTGGTGAGCCCGTCCAGGTCTCCACGGGTCAGGACGCGCATGAATCCTCCCTGTTCGAAATGTTGGTTACGGAATTGTAGCCGCCCCATTCCACATGGGGCGAAAAATCGGGATCAGAACGTCAGGCCGATCTGCGCCATGAACATGTTGTCGTGCGGCTCCCGCCCCCCCATGGTGTAGCTCAGCTGCATCGTCCCCTTGAGGAAGAAATTCCGCGTGAAAAAGTATCCCCCGCCGAACTCCACCCGCGTCAGGTTGCGGTCCCACTGGTGCGAGACCCCCGCCGCGTCGTCGATCTCCCCGAAGATCATCTGCGCCACGCGCAGAGCGCCGAACAGCCCGGGCAGGAACGTATACTTCACCTCCGCGTACCACGAACAGAGGTCCAGGTCGTCGATGAGCGGCGCCTTGATCCGCGTCCAATAGGCCTCCGCGCAAATCTCGACCGCGCCGATCGCGTACTGGACGTCGACGCCCGCCAGCGTCTGGGGAAAGTCGCCGGTGTCCCTCCCTGCCGGAATGCCGCCGGCGTCGTGCCGGTCGTAGGGACCGCGCGACAGGGACGCGCCCACCGTCAGGCTCGCGTCCACGACGTAGCCCAGGTGGAGGTAACAGTTCGGATCCCGGAAGTCGGAGGCGTGCAGGGGCCACTGGAAGACCCACGACGCGGGCGCGGTGTTCATGACGGCGAAGGAATACGTCAGGTTGTTCCAGGTGCCGAAGAGCATGCCCCCCACGCCGTACAGCTCGCGGTAGATGGGGACGCGCCAGTCCTTGACGGCCGGCCGGTCGCGCCGGCCCAGCACGGTCGCGGGAGTGTCGCTTTTCTTCATGAAGGTCGTGACCTGGTCGTAGACCAGGGGGAACGTGGTCAGCGGATTCCTGCGCGCCGAACTGCGCGGGATGAAATTGCCGACGGGGGCCGCGAACTTTCCGAGCTCCAGATTGAGGAGCAGCGAATCCGGAAGGGTGCCACGGATCCAGTACTGCTCGAGCCGCGCCCCCACCGCCTCGCCCGACTCGGCGGGCTCGCCCCGGTCGACGCGGCCCTCCACCTCGTAGGTCAGCCAGTTCTGGAAGCGGCCGTCGAGGAAGAGGCTGAAGCGCGCCAGCCCCTCGGGGCCGTCCTCCACCCGGGTCCTCTGGTAGTGATTCGAGCGGAGGACGGGGTCCTCGAGCGTCGTCCCGGGTGCCTCCTGGTTGAAGGCGAGGAGGTCCACTTCCAGCGCGCCGGTCAGCTCCGCGCTGAAGTCTCCCCACTGCACGGAGAGGTCCAGATCGTCCAGGGCGCGCGCCCAGTCGAAGGCCCCCGCAGGTTCATCCTGCAGGGCGAGCCCCAGGCAGAGCGCAAGCGCGATCATTCGGTCACCTCGAACACCTTGATGGGATAGCTGAGGCCTTTCACGTTCACGGGGTCCAGCTCCCGGCCCTTCATCACGTCCTTGACCAGGTCCCAGGTCTGCTTCGTCACCAGCACCTGCTTCGGTGCCGCCTTGCCGCAGATCCGCGACGCGAGGTTCACCTCTTCGCCGATCAGCGTGTACTCCATGCGGTCCTGCGCGCCGACCTTCCCGCACATCGCGATGCCGGTGTTGATCCCGATGCCGCTGAAGAAGGCCGGCAGTCCGCGCGCGATGCGGCGGTCGTTCCAGCGCGCCATCCACTTCTGCATCTCGAGACCCGCGCGCACGGCCCGGAGGGCATGGCCCTCGAGCGGCTTGGGCGCGCCGAACATCGCCATCAGGCCGTCGCCCAGGAACTTGTTCACGATGCCGCCGTTCCGGACGATCGCCCCCGAGAGCAGGTCCATCAGCTCGTTCAGCATGACGACGACGTCCGCCGGATCCATCCCCTCCGTGCCGCTCGTATATCCCCGGATGTCCATGAAGATGATGGTCACCACGCGGCGGTCCGGTCGCCGGTCCGTCCCTTTCAGAAACTCCTCGGCGACGTCGCGCGACAGGGTCTTATCCATGATCTCCTGCCGCTTCCGCAGGCCGTCGGTCATTTCGTTGAACGCGGCGCCCAGGCGGCCGATCTCGTCGCGGGTCCCGACCTGGACGACGACCTTATAGTCGCCGGCGGCGATCTTGCGGGAGGCTTCCATGAGCGTCTCGATGGGCTTCGACATCCCGCGGGAAACCAGGATGCTGACCAGGGACGCGACCAGGAGGGCGACCGCGAGTCCGCCGAAGCCCATGACCAGGGCCCCCCTCCGCTCCTTGTCGACGACGCTCATGTCGGCCATGAAGATCACCGGGACCAGCTCGGAGAATGCCGGGGCGCCCTTGACCGCGAGAAAGCGGTCCTTCCCGATATAGACCGTTCCCTCGGTCCCCATTTCCGGCCGCCAGTCCTTCCGGGAGGAGTAGACGGGACCCGAAGGTCCAACCAGGACCAGGTCGATGGCGAAGCTTTCCTTCAGGCTGTCCAGGGTCGGCGTCATCGCATTCCCGATCACCAGGGTCCCGCGCTCATGCTCGAAGCGGATGGCCAGAAAGGGCTGGCCGTCGAACTCCGTCAGCGCCTTCTCGGAATCCTTCCATTTCTGAGCCGGACCCGGCTTGCCGGGCCCGTCCACGCTCTTCCGCAGCAGCACCTTGTCGCCCGTGTCGCGGAGCTCATAGAAAGAAGGCACCTGCCCGACGAGCTCAAACTGGTATTCCAGCTCCTTGCGAAGCGTGACCATGTCGCCGCTGAGGACGGCTTCGGAGATCGCCGCGTCGAAGCGCGCCCCCTTGAAGGACTTGCTGAGATTCTTGAGCTGATTGAGCTGTTCCTTCAGCGTCCCTTCGAACGCCTTGTGCGTGCGGTCCAGGAGACCCTCGGCGGATTCCTCGTAGCGGGCCGAAATGTTCGCCATGGCCGTGCCCACCGCCACCGCGACGAGAGCGGAGGACGGGAGGATGATGGCCAGGAAGATCTTGGTTCTGAATTTCACCGGGCGTCGCAGCAGGCCGCGCCGACGACCGCGTCGGCGGGACGGTCCAGGAGGCGGGAGAGGCTGAAATCGACCTGCGCGCCGCCGGCCTTCACCTCGATCTCCTGGCGGACGGGGTCGAAGAACTCCTTCCAGGCCACGAGCGTGTACTTGCCCGGGGGCACGTTGGGGATCCGGTAGCTGCCGTCCTCGCCGGCGATCGCGTAGTACGGATGATCGAAGATATGGATGTAGCAGCGCATGTGATCGTGCACCTCGCAGCGCACGTCGATGAGCCCCTTCGTCTTGAACTCCACGCTCTTCGACTCCCCCTTCGGGTACTTGCCGAGGTCGAAGCGTTCGGCCTTGGAGTAGGAGAAGACGTTGTGGAAGACGTCGTCGCCGTTCGGGAACTTCACCGTCGAGCCGAGCGGAACCGCCAGGATGCGCGGACGGAATTCGATCCCTTCCTGGCGGACGTCGAGGGTCTTCGCGTCCATTTTCGCGGGCGCGGCGCCTTCGAGCCAGACGACCGCGGGGGAGGGATCGGCGGGTTTGTGGTTGGCCACCCCGGGACCGGCATATCGGCTGACTTTTTCCCGCAGCTTCTTCTGGGCGGCCCCCTCCGTGGAGGACACCTTGCCGCTGACCGCGCCGCTTTCCTGCGCGGGACAGAGCAGGAGCAGGGCAAGGCAGAGTCTCATGACGGAGGATTTTACCCCTCCGTCATGGACCCCGCAAGGCGGTTCACGGATCGAGCTCGACTTCCCAGTACGCCCGGCTCAGGAACATCTCCCAGGACTCCCGGCGCTCGCGGGCGGGGACCTGGACCAGGGCCTTCCAGGACGGCTTCTTCGGCGCCTTCCGCAGCCGGAGACCCGCCTGCGCCGGCGTCCGGTCGGCCTTCCGCTTGTTGCACTCCACGCAGGCCAGGACGCAGTTCTCCCACGTCGACGTTCCGCCGCGACTGCGCGGCGTGACGTGGTCGACCGTGAGCTCCTCCGGTCCCGGCTGGAGTCCGCAGTACTGGCACGTGTAGCGGTCGCGCTTGAAGAGGTTCTTGCGCGAGAACACGACGGAGCGTCCCCCCGGGCCCTCGTACGTCGTGAGCACGATCACCTCCGGCGGCACGAGCGCCAGGCGCGGCGAGCGGATGACCGCGTCGCCGAAGCGGAGCTTCGCGCGGCTCGCATCGTTCCACGACGCCAGGTCGTGGGTCGCGAACGAGCCCGGCTCCAGGATGAGGGCCGACCCCTTGGCCACGAGGCCGATGGCCTCCTGGACCGGGGCGGTGCGGATCGGCGCCCAGCGCTTGTTCAGCACGAGCGTCGGCCGCTGCAGGACGAAGTCGCCGTTCATGATCCCCTCGAAAGGATCGGGCCGGAAACGAAGCGCGGGAAGTGGAACCCCCGCAGGGAGTCGCACCCTGCCCTCGACGTTCGTAGCGTCGGATGCCATCTGATACACCACGGGGGTCTGGCGTCCCGGGAAGGAGTCGCGCCTTCCCCTCCCGCTTCGGACGCGGGCATGCGGTCTGCTACACCACCGGGACGATTGAAATCGGGGGATTCGAAGGCCCACCCGGGCCGCCGGGCGCGCGGCACGCGTGCGGGGACCCCGAGGGCCGCCCGTTTTGCCTCCGGTTGAGCTTCACGGCCGCGGTCCCCCGGACGCGGCCTGGTCGGGGACCGGGAGAATTTTGGTCGGAGACCCCAGACTTGCACTGAGCCTTTGCCTGTTCCCGAAACAGGTGGGGCGCTGCCTCCCCATGTCTCCGTTGGTGCGACCGGGAGGACTCGAACCTCCATGCCTTGCGGCGCCCGGCCCTCAACCGGGTGTGTCTACCGGATTCCACCACGATCGCATGCCCGGTGAGGGAATTGCACCCCCATCGCCTCGATGTGAGCGAGGCATCCTGCTGTTGGAAGAACCGGACGGATATTGGATGCGGGACTCCGAGTTGCACGGAGCTTGCGTGCTTATGAGACACGCGAGGCGACTGCGCCTGCCCTCCCGCAGAAGGATGTTGGTGGGCCCGGCAGGAGTTGCACCTGCACGCCCGATGGGCGACCGCTTCTGAGACGGTCGTGTCTGCTGGTTCCACCACGGGCCCGGATTGGTGGTTCCGGGAGGAGTCGCACCTCCAGAGGATCCCGAAGGATCAGCCGCTCTTGAGGCGGCCGCGTCTGCTGATTGCGCCACGGAACCGGATGGGAAAAGGTTATCGCGGACCGGAGAGGCTCCGAGACCGCCGCGACGGCGGCCGTGAGCTTGCAGTCCGCGAAGTTTTCCAAGATTGGTCCCCCCGTCAGGGATCGCACCTGATTCTGCGGCTTAAGAGACCGCTGCTCATCTGCTAAAGCTTCGGGGG
>DASQOM010000272.1:0-6059 GCA_035644495.1 Planctomycetota bacterium
ATCGCCGAGCGCCAGCCGGAGATCGTGCGGATGATCCGCGCCGCCGGGCATGAGATCGCCAGCCGCGGGTACGGGAAGGGCGAGGTGCGCAGCCCCCAGGCGCTGCGCGAAAACCTCCAGCGCACCCGCGAGGCGCTGGAAGGCGCCGGCTCGAACCGCATCTACGGATACCGCCACTGGCGCTGGATCATGCAGCCCGACGAGCTCTGGGTCCTGGACGTCCTGGCCTCTCAGGGATATGCCTACGATTCCAGCGTGAACCCGCTGTTCCGCCGCTTCCGCGCCCAGCCGCGCTTCTTCGAGGCGCACCAACATCCGGAGCCCGGGGCGAATCCCGGAATCTGGGAATTCCCGGTTTCGACCACCAACCTGCTCGGGATGAGGATCCCGATCTCCGGCGGGAACTATCTGCGCCAGCTGCCGCACCGGCTCATGAGCTCCGCCATCTCGAACTGGGACCGCTCGCGGTCGACGCCCATCCTGTTCTACTTCTTTCCGTGGGAGATCGACTGCGAGCAGCCGCAGATCCAGGGGCTGTCGACCTTCCAGCGCATGCGCCATTACCGCCGGATCGGCAAGACGCGCCATGTCATGCGGAAGTACGCGAAGATCTACGAGTTCCAGCCCATCGGCGACTACCTCGGCCTTCCGTGGAGGGAGGCCCCCGTCGCGCCGCGGGCGGCCCGGCCGCTCGGCGAAATCCTGACGGATTCCCCCGAGCTCCCCGTCGACGCCCCTTCGGTGACGATCGTGGTGCCCCTCTACAACGAGGAAACCAACATCCCCTATCTCCGCGGCAACCTGGTCGATCTCGGACGCCGCCTCGGGAGCAAGTTCCGCGTCCAGTTCATCCTCGTGGACGACGGAAGCTCCGACGGCACGTGGGAACAGCTGAAGACGCGCTTCGCCGCGCTGCCCGGCTGCCGGGTGATCCGTCACGAGAAAAACTCGGGGGTCGCCGCCGCCATCCTGACCGGGATCCGGAATTCGACGACCCCCATCGTCGCCTCGATGGATTGCGATTGCTCCTACGATCCCGGCGAGCTCGAGAAGATGATCCCGATGATCGACCACGCGGAGATGGTCACGGCGTCGCCCTACCATCCCGACGGCGAAGTGTACAACGTGCCGCCGTGGCGGCTCTTCCTGTCCCGGACCCTTTCCGGCATCTACAGCCTGCTGCTGTCCTCCAAGATCCACACCTACACGAGCTGCTTCCGCGTGTACCGGAAATCGGCCGTCGAGAACCTTCCCATCCAGCAGGGCGGCTTCCTGGGCATCGCGGAGATGCTGATCCGCCTCCGGCTCGCCGGGGGCCGGGTGGCCGAATATCCCACGACGCTCGCCTCGCGGCTCTTCGGCGAGTCGAAGATGAAGATCCTGCGGACCATCTACCGCCATCTGGGGCTGATCGGAGAGCTGGTGCGCCTGCGCATGCGCGGGGGCGGTCCCGCCGCCCCGGCCGTTCCCGGGCCGCCGGCGCCGCCGACGGCGTCGACGCCGACTCCGGCCGCCCCCCTGCCCGGGCCGGCCCGGAAACCTCACACCAGCGGCGTGGAAGCCCCATGAGTCCCCGGCGCCCCATGCTCAGCCTCGGACTGGATCTTGACAATCTCTGGGCCTACATGAAGATCCATGGGGACGCCGGCTGGGACGCCTATCCGAGCTACCTCGACACGCTCGTGCCGATGATGCTCGACGTGCTCCGCGAACATCGTCTCACGATCACCGTCTTCGTGGTCGGGCAGGACGCCGCGCTGGAAAAGAACCGCGCCGCGCTCTCGTCGATCTCCGCCGCGGGGCACGAGATCGGAAACCATTCCTTCCGACACGAGCCGTGGTTCCATCTCTACACCACCGCTGAAGTCGAAATCGAGATCCGCAGCGCCGAGGAGGCGATCGAGACGGCGACCGGAAAGCGGACCCGGGGATTCCGCGGGCCGGGATACAGCTTCAGCCCGGACACGTTGAGAACGCTGGTCCGCCGGGGCTACCTTTACGACTGCAGCTCGCTGCCCACCTTCCTCGGCCCCCTGGCCCGGGCCTATTACTTCTGGACCTCCGGGAAAATGTCGTCGGAAGAGCGGCACAAGCGCAGCAAACTCTACGGGACCCTCAAGGACGGCATGCAGCCGCTGCGTCCGTACACGTGGCTGGTCGACGGCAGGGAACTGGTCGAGCTGCCGGTGACCACCATGCCCGGGTTCCGCGTGCCGTTCCACCTCAGCTACCTGCTCTATCTCCGCCGCTTTTCCCGCGCGGCCGCCTGGACCTACCTGCGCACCTGCCTCGCCGTCTGCCGGATGACCGGGATCTCGCCGTCGTACCTCCTCCACCCGCTGGACTTCCTGGGCGGCGACCGGGTCCGCGAGCTGGCGTTCTTCCCCGGCATGGATCTCCCGACGGAGAAGAAACTCGACTTCGTCCATGAAGTTCTCGCGGCGATCCAGGAATCCTTCGACGTCGTCCCGCTCGAGGCGCATGCGAAGACCGTCGGCGTCCGGTCCCCCAACGGAGCCCGCTGCATCAGCCGGGAGCTGGCGCTTGAGTGATCGGGCCCCGGTCCTGGTGGTGATGGGGACTCGCCCCGAGGCGATCAAGTTCCTTCCCGTGATCCGGTCTCTTTCGGTCGAGCCCCAGCTGCGTCTGGGGGTCGTCTCCACGGGCCAGCACCGGGAGATGGTGGAGCAGATTCTCGGCCCCTTCGGGGTGAAGCCGGACTACGATCTGGACATCATGCGGCCCGATCAGTCGCTCAACGACATCGTCTGCGGGGTCATCCCGCGGCTCGAGGCGCTCTATAAGGACCTCGCCCCCCGCCTGGTGCTCGTGCAGGGGGATACGACGAGCGCCTTCGCCGCGGGCCTCGCCGCGTTCCACCGCCGGATCCTGGTCGGCCACGTCGAGGCCGGGCTCCGCAGCTTCGACCGCTTCAATCCCTTCCCCGAGGAGAGCAACCGCCGCATGCTCTCCGGGGTCGCCGACCTGCACCTCGCGGCCACGGCGTCCGCCGCGGCGAACCTTGCCCGCGAGGGGATCCCAAGCGATGATGTCGTCGTGACCGGGAACACCGTGATCGACAGCCTGCTGGAGATCCTGAAGCGTCCGGATCTCCTGGAGAAGTTCAGGGTCCGTGACCTGGCGATCGGCCCGACCGATCCGCTCGTGCTCATGACCCTGCATCGGCGGGAGAACTGGATGCGGCCGCCCGGCGGGGGGGAATCGCCCCTCGAGCAGGTCCTGTCCGCCGTCGCCGCGGCCGCCGCCGAGTTTCCGAAGGCGAAGTTCGTCTATCCGGTCCATCCGAACCCGAACGTGCAGGAGCCGGCCCGGCGCATCCTGGGCGGCCGGCCGAACGTCCATCTCCTCGCCCCGCTTCCGCATCTCCCCTTCGTCGACCTGCTCGTACGGGCGACGGTCGTGCTGACGGACTCGGGGGGCATCCAGGAGGAGAGCCCGTCGCTCGGCGTGCCCGTGCTGGTCGCGCGGAAGACCACCGAGCGCCCGGAAGCCGTCGACGCGGGCTACAACGAACTGGTCGGCACGGAGCGGGACGAGGTTCTCGCCGCGCTTCGACGCCGGCTCGAGCGGCCGTCCCGGCGTCCCGGGACACCCCCGCTGCCGAACCCCTATGGCGACGGCTTGGCGAGCGACCGGATCCGCCGCGCGATTCTGCACCGCCTGGGCCGCGGGCCGCGGCCGGACGGGTTCCAGCCGGACACCGGCCAGGCTTCCGAATCCGCATCACGAAAAGGGAATATGGTGGCACAAGGAGATTCTGCATGAGCACGCCGAAAGCCAAGATCGCGCTCCCGTCCGAGGGAGACAGCACCGGGCGTTCCTTCGGTGAAGAGGAACTGGCGATCCTGAAGAAGGTCATCGCCTCCGGCACCCTGAACTGCACGAAGGGGACGGTCGTCCGCGATTTCGAGTCGCGCTTCGCCAAGTGGCTTGGCCTTCCGTTCTGCCGGACCACGACCTCCGGCACGGCTGCGGTCCATACCGCGGTCGCCGCCGTCGATCCGGAGCCGGGCGACGAGATCATCACGACTCCGATCACCGACATGGGCGCGATCACGCCCATCCTTTACCAGGCGGCGATCCCCGTCTTCGCCGACGTCGATCCGCTGACTTACAACATGACCGCGGAGACCATCGAGAAGAAGATCACGCGGCGCACGAAGGTGGTCATCGTGACGCATCTGTTCGGGAACGCGTGCGACATGGATCCGATCGTGGACCTCTGCAAGAAGCGGAGCCTGCCCCTGATCGAGGACAGCGCTCAGTCCTTCGGATGCACCTACAACGGCAAGCTGGTCGGCTCGATCGGCGACATCGGCGCCTTCAGCCTGCAGCAGACGAAGCACATGACCGCCGGGGAAGGCGGCATGGTGGTCGCCCGCGACGAGGCCCTGTCGCGCCGCATGCGGCTGTTCATCGACAAGGCCTGGGGCTACGGCGATCCCAAGCCCGACCATTATTTCCTTGCCTTGAACTACCGGATGACGGAACTTGTCGGGGCCGTGGCGCTGGCGCAGTTCGAGAAGCTGCCCGCCATGATCAAGCAGCGCGTCGCGATGGCCGAGCTGTTGAACCAGAAGATCGAAGGGACCCCCGGTGTGCTTCCGCCGAAGAAGACCGCGGGCTGCGCGCCCGTCTACTGGAGATACGCCATCCGGGTCGACGGCCCCCTGAAGGGGAAGGCCGACGCGCTCGGGGCCAAGCTGAAGGAAGCCGGCATCTTCTGCGCCCCCCGCTACATCCAGAAGCTCGCCTTCGAGTGCGAGGTGCTCCGCGACCAGAGAACCTTCGGTAAGAGCCGCTTCCCCTACGTCGGCGAACAGCGCAAGGGCGAGCCGGAGATCGTCTACCGCAAGGAGGACACCCCGGGCGCCATCGAGGCGCTGGCCGGCGTGGTGGTGCTCCCGTGGAACGAGCGGTACACCGAGGAGCACGTGGAGTTCATCGCCGCAGCCATCAGGGAGTCCGCCAAGGCGCTGGTCTAGGAACAGGTACCGGAAACGAGGAGGGAGCGACCGTGGGTAAAGTCGGCAAGGGCGAAGGAGTGCGTTTCGGCATCGTCGGCTGCGGCCGGATCGCGCAGTCCCATCTGCAGGCGCTGGGCACCATCTCCGAGGCCAAGCTGACGGCGGCGATCGAATCCCGCAAGGCCGCAGGCGAGGCCGTCGCCGCGGAGCACAAGTGCACCCTGTACGGGGACTACAAGGACCCCGCGATCCTCGACAAAGTCGACGCCGTCATCATCTGCACGCCGCCCGATCTCCACCACGGCATCGCGCGGCATTTCCTCGAGCGCGGAATCGGCGTGCTCTGCGAGAAGCCGTTGACCATCAGCTCCGCCGACGCGCAGGACCTGGTCAAGCTGAGCCAGCAGAAGGACGCCGTCCTCATGATGGCGTCGAAATTCCGCTACGTCGACGACATCATCAAAGCCAAGGCGATCGTCGAATCGGGAATCCTGGGCCGCGTCGTGATGTACGAGAACAGCTTCTGCAGCCGGGTGAACATGGCCGATCGCTGGAACGCCAACAAGACCGTCTCCGGCGGCGGCGTCCTGATCGACAACGGATCGCACTCCGCCGACATCGCGCGGTACCTCCTCGGGCCGCTGTCTCAGGTCCAGGCGCAGATCGGCCTGAAGTCCCAGGGCCTCGAAGTCGAGGACACGGTTCGCGTCCTGTTCTCCACGCGGACCGGGGTCATGGGCACCTTCGACCTGTCGTGGACGGTGACCAAGGATTCCAAGAACTTCATCCAGATCTTCGGCTCCGAGGGGACGCTGCAGGTCGGCTGGAAGGGGTCGCGGTACGCGCAGGAAGGCTCCTCGAAGTGGGTGCCGTTCGGCACGGGATACGACAAGACCAAAGCCTTCGCGGCGCAGCACCAGAACTTCGTCGACTGTCTGAAGGGCAAGGACAAGCCGATCATCACGGCCGAGGACTCGCTGGCCTCCGTGCAGGTGGTGGAAGCGGCCTACCGGTCCATCGGGACCAATCAATGGGCGCGCCTCGAGGCCACCTCATGAGCGACGCGCGGCC
>DASQOM010000273.1:0-4655 GCA_035644495.1 Planctomycetota bacterium
GTGGTGACATCCCTGCCGCGCGCGGCGGCGCCCATATAGCGGAATCCGAAGCCGAAATCCACCTGGAAGTTCCGGCTGCCGACCCCGATGCGCCCGCCCAGCTCGAAGACCGCCCGGTTGATCGCCCGGAACAACTCCTCATCGCTGAAGGGCACGCCGGTGTCCACGCCCGACCACAGGCAGTGGTTGTAATGCACCCAGCCGACCCCGAGCCGGCCTTCCCAGACGACGAAGGGGCTGACGTGCTGGACCACCTTGCCGCCGATGATGACGGTTTCCATGTCCCAGTCGCCGACGCTGAGGGAATCGCCGTTGAAGAAGTTCAGACGGTTCCCGTAGAAGCGGTCCCAGCCGACCGACAGGTAGCCGCCGACGCCTATTTGAGGGGTGATGAAGGACAGCAGGTCGGCCTCGGCGCTGAACCCGCCGGCCCAGTCGAAGAAGTCCGAGTACCAGAGGCCGTCGATCGTGACTTCCGTGTTGCTGGGGAAGCTTGCCCGGGCGAAGACGGAGAGGGACGCGCGCACCCGCGGTCCGTACCATTCCTCGACCACCTGGCCCCCGGTTTCCTGCCGGAGGGCGAGCGGCCGGGTCTCCGCCAGGTCGGTCCACAGCTCCTTCGTGTCCTGGGCCGCGGCGAGGGCGGGGGCGCACGCGGCGGAGAGCAGGAGCGCGACGGCGTTGATTTTCATACCGCCTATATACGACAGTCCGCCCAGGGTTTCCAGCCGGGAATGCACAAAACAACCGCTCCAATCCTCCCGGTTGTTTTTGGCCTCAGAAGCCGAGGGTGAAGCCGCCCCCGACGACCCCGCGGTTGGCGTCGAAGGGCTGGCCGACGAAGGCCCACCAGCCTTCCAGACGGATCGGGACCCGGCCGTTCACGATCGGCCAGAGCATGAACGACAGATCCAGCCTCAGCCCGATCCCGGTGCTGTAGGCCAGGTTCGCCTCGCGGAAGCTGCCGACGTTCGTCACCTCCCAGCCCACGTCGCCGAAGACGAAACCGCGCAGGTCCTTGAGGATGAGCCATTCGCCCAGACCGATCAGCTCCAGCGGCTCCCACAGGAGGTCGCGGTAGATCGGGAATCGCAACTCGACGTGGCCCCCGTAGGTCTCCAGGCCCTCGAGGCTGTTGTTCGCCCCCCGCACGATGTGGCCCATCTTGGAGAATTCGTCGTCCAGGAAGCGGCGCCCCACCAGCCGCTGCCAGGTGGCCCGGGCCCAGAGGATCAGGTCCTGGTCGATCAGATTCGTGGACGTTTCCAGGAAGGTGTAATACTCGTTCAGCTCCCGGTCGCCGCCGAACTCCTCAGAAAACACCGACGCGCTGCCCCCCAGCGAGAACCCCCAGCTGGGATCGCTCGGGTGCACCCCCCGCTGGTTGGTGTAGAGGGCGGCCACCGTCGGGCCGGAATCGAAGATGTAGGCGTTCGGCGGATCGGCGAAGTACTCCGAGCGCTGCCGCACCGTCCAGCCCCCGCCGACTTCGAGGGTCTCCCAGAGCGGGACGTTGACGAAGGCGGTCGCGACTCCTTCGAGCATATCGTTCGACCGGGCCGCGCCGGCGGTGACGCCGATCGTGGGCCGCCAGCGCGTGTTGGCGATCGTTGCGCCGGCATTCCAGAACCGGCTCCCCAGGCCGTAGCCCGCGAGCGACAGCGTGTTCTCGGAGTCGCGGTCCCCGACGGAAAACTCCAGCCCGGGAAGCAGGAGCGAATAGCTGGTCACCGGAAACTGGAGCCAGTTCACGCCGAAGACGCGCGACTTGTCTTCCGGCTTCCCCTGCGGCTCCGGCTTCTTGAACTGCTGGTACCAGGGCTTCCGCTCCTCCTGGTCGAAGCCCGGTTCGTCCTGAGGCTCGGGCTTCACGCGGTACAGGTCGAAGCCTCGCCCCTCGAAGTACGTGACCAGGAGCGTCCCGTCCGTGGGATGCCAGGAGGGGAAGGCGACGCCGCCCAGGAACTTCGTCAGCCGCTTCGCCTTGCCCGTCTCCGGGTCCACCTGAAAGGCGTCATAGATGCCGTCCACGTCGGCCGAGACGACCAGCGACTTCCCATCCGGAGCCCAGGAGACATGGCTCATCAACGCCCAGCTGTTCGTCACGCGCTTTCCGTCGACGTAAAGATTCGTGCGGCCCTCGGTCTCCTTGATCCACGCGAGCTTTCCGTCGCGGCGATAGGCCGGGCTGAGGTCGCCGTCCGGGTCGTTCGTGATCCGCTCGACGTGGCCGTCGTCCAGGAACAGCTCGTAGATGTCGCTCGTTCCGTCCTTCAGCCCGGCGAACGCGATCTTCCTGCCGTCGGGCGACCAGACGGGATCGGCGACCTCGTCGACGTCCGGCGCGAAAGAGGTCGAGCCGCCGTCGACGTCGACCAGGAGCAGCAGGTCCTTGTGCGTGCGCTGCTCGACGACGACCAACCGCTTTCCGTCGGGCGACCACGAGGGAATCGAGACGAGCCGGCTGCCGTCCATGCTGCGGTCCCACCCGAGCAGGGGGGTCTGGTCGATGAAAAGGTCGGGGATCACGTTCCAGTTGCTCACCCAGGCGAAGTGCTTCCCGTCGGGGCTCCAGACGCCGCCGACGGACTGCCGGCGATAATACTCGCGCGTGTCGGTGAGCCGGTCCGTTGGCTTCGTGCGGCCGGCCTTCAGGGGAGCCCATCGCGCCTTCAGGTTGGCATCGAAATCGCGTTCGATCTCGACGCGGTCCTTGCCGACGACGTGCTGCACCGGCTTTTGCGACGCGATCGGAAGGCCGTGATCGGTGCGGTCGAAGAGCTTCTTCCCGGTTCCCGGTCCGTACTCGTCGTCTAGGAAGCGCCAGAAATAGGAGCCTTCGTAGTAGATCGAAAGGAAGTCGACCGGGTTGAGGATGTCGGGGCTGAAAAGTTCCTTGAGCGTGAACAGGCGCTCGTCGGCGAGGTCGCGGACGTACGCGTCCTTCTCGGAGTCGAAGATGCCCGCCCAGTAATCGGCGCCGCCCTCCCACCACCACTGGGGCGTGATGGGGTCCTTGAGGGCGATGAGCCAGCTGGGAAGCCGGAAGGCGAAGAGGTGCTCGAACTGGAACTGGTGGGCGAGCTCGTGCTTGATGAACCAGTAGTTCCACCGGTCGCTCGACTGGCAGTGGATGAAGATGCGGTTCCGCAGCGGCTCGGACAGGGCGAGGGCGCGCGAGTGCGGATTCAGCCGGCACTGCGGACACTCCCGGGCCGGGGCCGGCGAGTCCCGGAAGGCGGGCACCTTCAGCCGCTGCGCGAGCGGCTGCGTCTTGGGCGACGCCAGGAAGCTCGACTGCTGCAGGTCGTGGAAGGAGCGGTACAGGAAGACGTGAACGCGCTCGGGCGGGGTGCCCATGGTCTGGGTCAGTTCGGCCCGGGCCTGCTCGAACCACCCGGCGAACTCGCGGGCGCGGGGCTGGAGCCCGTCCGTCGGGTAGTAGACGTTGAAGTGCTCTGTCGCCAGGAGCTTCCAGTCCTTGGGCTCGTCGCGGACCTGGACCTGGAGCAGGACGGCGGCGGCGAGCAGGGCGCTCATGAAGGCTCGATTGTGCCCCAGCCCGCGGTTGCGGCAAAGACAAATCAAAACTGCTATAAGAAAGGCCTCGGGCCTCAGGCCGCAGCAAGAGGAGGAAGCATGGCGCGCAGCGTCGGATTCATCGGGCTGGGCATCATGGGCCGCGCCATGGCGCGACGGCTCGTCGACGCCGGTCACCGCGTCAGGGTGTGGAACCGCGACGCCTCGAAGGCCGCGGAACTGGTCGCCGCGGGCGCGGCGCCGGCCGCGACGCCCCGCGAGGCGGCCGCAGGCGCCGACGTCGTCATCACCATCGTCACCGATTCGCCCGCGGTCGAGGCCGTGATCCTCGGACCGGACGGCGTCATCCATGGCGCCGCGCCCGGCAGCGTCGTGGTCGACATGACGACCATCCATCCTTCCGTCGCCCGCAAGGTGGGGACCGTCCTGCGGGAGAAGAAGATCGGCTTCCTCGATTCGCCGGTGACGGGAATGGAGTTCCGGGCGAAGGATGGGACGCTGTCGCTCCTGGTCGGCGGCGAGAAGGCGGACCTCGAGAGGGTCCGCGACGTGCTGTCGATCCTCGGGAACCGGATCACGTACTTCGGTCCGCAGGGGTCCGGGCAGACGGCGAAGGCGTGCAACCAGATCCTCTGCGCCGTCAATATGGTCGGCATCGTCGAGGCCCTGCACCTGGGCCGGCTGAACGGGCTCGACCAGGCGACGCTGGTGGAGGCATTGATCCCGGGGGCGGGCGGCTCGTGGGCGCTGGACCGCTTCGGCCCGCAAATCGTGAAGCGGGACTTCCAGCCGGGCGGCCGCATCGCCCTCATGCTGAAGGACCTGGGGATCATTGAGGAGGCGGCCGCGGAGGTCGGGTTGCCCCTGGCAGGGGCGGCGGCAGCGAAGCGCTACTTCGAGGAGAACAAGGTCGCGGGCGAGGTCGACCTGGGCACCCAGGCCATGTATAAGGCGGTGGAGCGGCGCATCCTGAAGCGCTGATTCGTGTATTATCTAGTGGGCCTCGTGCTTAGAGCGTATCCCGGTAGCCGATTCTGATGGCGAAGGAACCCTCCCGCGAGGGAATTGCTCGACCATGGAGCCGGCCACGAGCGAGTCGACGAATGCTGCGGGCC
>DASQOM010000274.1:0-17245 GCA_035644495.1 Planctomycetota bacterium
AGGCCGACCAGGAAGATCCCGATTGACTCGAGATGGCGGCTCGCGACGGCGATGGTCTTCCCGTCGGGGCTCCAGGCCGGCACGCCGCAGCGCTCCCATTGCTCGGGGGTCAGCTTCTGCTCTTTGCCCGAATCCAGGTCGCGCACATAGGTCTGGTTGTCCCGGATCAGGACGATCGACTTCCCGTCGGGCGACCAGCTCGCCTGGGACCCCGGCGCGATCTTCTTCGGATCCGAGCCGTCGCGGTTCATGCGCCACACCTCGGGGAAGCCGCCCTTCAGCGCCGTATAGAGGACCGACCTGCCGTCGGGCGAGAACTTCGGGTCGGCGTGCGGCGAGCCTTCCTTCGTGAGCGGCTTCTGGTCCCGGCCGCTCGCATGCATGCGCCAGATCTCCAGCGCCCCGCTGCGGTCGCTGACGAAGACGATCGTCCCCTTCAGGCCCGCGATCGTCCTGCCCGCCCCCGGCGCCGGGGTCGCCGGTGCGGGGTCTTTCTTCGGCTCGACCGGCGCCTCGATCTTGATGCCCACCGCGACCGCGCCGCCGGGCTGGGGCAGCATCGCGTTCTTCACCCGGCGGAAGCCGTTGGAGTCGACGCCGAAGCAGGCGTCCGTATAGACGGGGAACTCCTTCTTCTTGAGCGCCACCTCGACCTTGGCGGGGTCGGTATCCCAGGCGCCGCCGCGCAGCACGCGCTGCTTCCTGTCGGCGTCGGCCCAGTCATTCGTCCATTGCCAAACGTTGCCCAGCATGTCGGTGAGGCCCCAGGCGTTCGGCTCCTTCTCGCCCACGGGATGGACCTTTCCCTGGGAGTTCGCCTTCGTCCACGCGTGGCGACCCAGTTGCGAAGCGTCGTCGCCGAACGGGAATTTGCCGGTCCCGCCCGCGCGGCAGGCCTGCTCCCACTCGGCTTCGCTCGGGAGCCGATACCCGTCCGCGGCGAGGTCGCAGTCCCAGGTCTTCAGATCGTAGCAGGGCTTGAGGCCGTCCAACTCCGAGCACTTGTTGCAGTAGCGCGCGGCGTCAACCCACTGGACGCCGGCGACCGGCGCCTGCGGGTTCTTCTGCTTCGACGGGTTCGCGCCCATCACCTTCTGGTAGAGCTCCTGCGTGACGGGGTGGACGTCGACGTAGAGCGCCCCCACGCCCGCGGGCACCTCGATCATGAGGCCGCCCGAGGAGGGCGAGTATTTGGCCATCCCTCCCGCCATGCTCCCTTTGGCAGGGTCGGCCCTGTCGCAGGCGGCCAGGACGACGACGAGCGCGAGGAGTGCTTTTCTCAATGACGGTTCCCTTCATGTCCGGCGGGGCCCTTCAGGGCCTCCGCGCATTTCGCGCGGAGCTCCGCGGCGATCGGCGCCATCCGCGCGTCGACCGCCATGAGGAGCCCGGCCTTCTGCCGGATCGCCTTGATCACCCAGCGGCATTCGCCGGAGAGCTCGTCCTGATTGTCGCCGACCTCGACCAGTGCGCTCGCGTATTTCTTGCAGCGGTCCAGCGCGTCGGGCCCCTCATAGTCCATCACGTCGCGGCGGAAGTCGTCGTTCAACTTCGCGACATGATCCGGGGTCTTCATCTTCTCCTTCCGCGCGGCGAAGCGCGTGTCGACCTCGCCCGCGATCTTGTCGAGCTCGTCGATGAGGGACGCCAGCTCGGGATGCGCCTTCTTCTGCTCGGCGAGGTATTCGCGGATCTTCCCCGCCGCCTCGACGTAGCGCGTGATGCGGCTGCGGATGAACGTGACGAAGAGCAGGTCGTCTTGCAGGACCTTCTCGACCTCGGCGTGCTTCGCCTTCTGCGCACCCTCCTTGTAGATGCCCGTCAGGACGTCGCGCGACGAGCAGGTGGCCCGTCCTCGGTTGGTCGAGCGGTTGCCTTCGAGGTCGAGCAGGTACTCGCAGGGGCCGGCGCCGAGGGTGTTGCGGACGAGGTCGACGACCGTGAACGCGTCGAGCGGCGTGTCGTTCACGCGATTGACGGGATAGATCACGGCGGGGCCGCGGAACGCGACCTTGTCGTGCTTGAGCGGGGCGATATAGCCGGTGCGGTCGGCGTCGGAGTAGACCGGGTAGAGGAAGCTCCCGAGCACCGTCGTCCAGCGCTTGCGGGTGGCGGGCATCCGCTCGGGGCCGCCGCCCATCCAGCTGGGCTTCGTATACTCCCCGTCCTTGTCCTTCTGGAGCAGCATCTCCCAGCTGTCGGCGAGGTCGTTCGCGCGCGTGAGGTCGCAGCGCCACGCCGCGGGGAACGGCATCTTCCAGTCGAGGGTCAGCACCTTGCCGGCGTCGGCGGGCGCGATATCGCGCACGTGCCAGATCTGCGGCGCCTCGAGCACGGAGACCCAGATCTTGCGGCCTTTGCCGAACTGGATCTCCGACCCGGCCGCGACGCGGCCGTCGCCGGTCCCGTTGAGCGCCAGCCGGACGTCCTGCTCCTTGTTCTCGAAGGTCGACATCACGATCGCCTCGCCCTTGCCGGCGAGCTGGAGGACGAAGTTCTCGCTGGGGATCTCGACCGACGCCGCGGGCAGCTTGCGGGCGTCGATGACGATGTCGTCCGCGAAGAAGTCGGGCAGCACGATGAATCGGCTGGGGCAGTCGACGCGCAGCTTCTCGGCGCCCTCGCCCGGCTGCACCTCGACGGTGACGTCGCCCTTCTTGAGCTTGAGCTTCGCGGAGACGCCCTTGCCGCCGATCTCGAGGGTCGCCCCGCCCTTGCCGTACTCGAGCACGGCGATGCGGTCGATCTTCGCGAGTCCGGAAAAGTGCAGGGTCGCGCGGGTCGCGGTCCCGACGCGGATCTCGACGCCGGCGCCGCCCTTCGGGACGACGATGCTGAGCCGTCCGTTGGAAAGGGTCGCGTCGCTTTTGAAGCTGGTCGGCGTCTCGCCCGGCTTGACGGCTTCGGCGCCGTCGGAAATCTGGATGCCCTTCGCGGGTTCCTGGAGTGACGTCAACAGCAAGAGCGCGGCCGTGAGCAGAGTCATGGAATCCCCCAGCATGTCGATCCCGCCTACTTTGATACGGACACGCCGGGAGGCACAATCTCCCCAACTATTTCGAGGGGGGCACCGGAGCAGGCTTCTTCCGCCGGCGCCAGAAGACCCAGGCGAGGACCAGGAGCAGCAGCCAGGGACCGATCATCGAGATGCCGACGAATAGCTTCTCGACCGACCAGAGGAGGCCCGCCCAGCTGTTGGCGAAGGTGTCGCGGATCGACTTCATCAGGCCGTGCTCCTCGGCGATCAGCTGCTGCGGCGAAACCAGGGCGAAATCGATCTCCGCGCGCTCCCGCAGCAGGGCCGAGCTGCCGTCGGCCGACGCGGCCGGAAGCACCGAGTTGACGTTGGCATTCTTGACCTTCCCCGCCGTCTTCAGAGAATCGACAAGGGCGCTGAACTTGTCGGCGTCGACCTGGATCTGCAGCTTCGCCTGCGAGCCGGCGGCATAGCCCGTCAGGGAGCCGTTGACGATCTTCCCGCCCGCGCCCTCGACGGCCCGCCGCGCGTTCTGGTAGGCGCTCTCGACTTCGCCGGTCTCAACGATGATCTGCGAGCGCCGGGTGACGAAGATCGGCGGCGACGAGACGGACAGGTCGAGCAGCGCCTGCTCCTTGCGCAGCGGCGCGTCGATCTTCGAGGTGCCCTCGTTTCCCCCGCGTGCCGTCTTCTGCTGGTTGATGGTGTCGTTCGTCACGACGCCGAGCTTCTTCAGCGATTCGCGCAGCGACGAGAACTTGTCGGCGTCGACCCGGGCGCGGATGGTGCCCGTCGACGAGCCGTCGTTCTGACGGTTCATGCGCGAATCGACGACCTGGCCGCCCGCGTTGGTGATCTCCTTCTGGGCCCTGGCGTAGGCGTCGTCCGGATCGCGCGCAGTGAGCGCCAGGTTGGCGGACAGAGTCTGGACGTATTCGAAGGGCTGGCTCAGATCCTTCTCCACGATCCCGAGGATGAGCGTCGACATGCTGACGACGCTGTCGTAGTACCGCATCTCGCCTTTGATCTTGTCGATGGCCTCCTGGGCGCCCCCGAGCTGGACCTCGACTTCCATGAGGTCTTTGACACTGCCCTTCCCCTCGGCCAGCAGCTTGCGAAGGCGCTCTGCCAGCAGCTCCTTGCTCTTGAGCCGCGCATCCAGGTCGAAGTACTCCTTGGTCACGTCTTCCGACTTGATGTTCTGGTATCGGACCGTGCCCAGGTCCTTGATGCGGGCCAGGGCGCCCTCGAAGCGATCGGCGGGGATCCGAATCGTGACGTTGGCCTGGATCTTGCCGTTGGCCATCTTCTGGATGTCGCCCCCGGCGATATAGCCCTTTTCGGCGGCCACCATCTCGCCGAGCTTCTTATAGGTGGCTTCGTACGAGTCGACCTCGATCGTCGCCTCCGCATTGCGGACGATCTTCCGGTTGTCCTGGTTCGGCCGCTCCTCGAACTGCTCGACCTCCTTGGCCACCGCCAGGGTCGAGACCTGCGGGCCCGGATCGGGAAGCGCGGGCGGCAGCTTCGCCATCGCGCTATCCTTCAAAGCTACCAGCTTTTCCTTCCTGTCCTTGATGGCATCGGTTTCGATCGCGAGGGAAGCACTGGGCACGTATCCCTTGTCCTCAGACAGTTTTGCGGCAAGCGACTCCGACGTGGCTCCGCTCGGGTTCTTCGCCATCTCGCCGCTGATGTCGGGAAGGGACTTGTTCGCGCGATTGAGGACATCCACCCCGGCATCGTCGCCCAGCGAGGCCTGGAGACCGCGCTGCATCCTCTCCCCCTCCTCCGACCAGCCCGTGCGCGAAAGATCCCGGCCGAAGAAGGATTCAAAACCGCCGGAGCGGGCCTGGAACCGCAGCGTCGCGCTGGCGCTCTGCGTCGCGGACGGCGCGATCGTCAGGGGCCGCAGCTCGCTGGCGTCCAGGGCCCAGAAGTCGCGGGTATAGTCGGCAGACGCGCTGGACAGCGCTCTCAGGCGGGCTTCGGCGGCGGCGGAGTTCGACTGAACGATCAACTTGCTGTTCAAGGACAGGTAGCCGTCGTACCCCTGAACCGACTGCTGTGCGGTGAACACATCCCCCAGGAAAATCAGCGCCGCCGTCGCGGCCACGGTGATCGAAATCTTCAAGACCTGGCCTCCTACCCGGAATCTCCGCTTCTTGACCTGGCCCGCCGCGCGAAAGCGCTCGATCAGACGGTTCTCGAGATCGGCGGGCGGGGCGTCGATCGCGATCAGACCCTTTGCCCACGCCGCGAAGTCCTGCGCATCCTTCAGCCGCGCCGCGCAGGCCGCGCAGCCCGCCGCATGCTGATCGACGTCGCGTCGCTCGTCGGCGCTCAGGCCGCCGGCGACGTAGACATCGGTCCGCGCTTCCATATCGTCATGCACGTTCATGTCGACTCCTCCACCAGGGCGCGAGCTCGGCCCGCAGCTTCGCGACGCCGCGGGCGACGAGCCCGCGCAGAGACCCGTTGGCCAGGCCCGTGGACCTCTCGATCGCGCCGTACTCCATCCCGTTCAGGAAGTGCAGCGTCACCGGCACCCGGTAGCGCTCCGGAAGCCGCGCGAGCGCCTTATGAACCTCGTCATGCTCGTCCCCGGGATCGGCGACGTCGACGGCCGCGGGCGTCTCCGGCAGCTCCGAGATCGATTCCGCCCTTCCCGACAGCTCCGCTTGCCGCCATGCCAGCCGCCGCGCGATCGTCAGCAGCCAGCCCCGGAACGCCTCGGGCTGCTTCAGCTCTTTCAGCGCTTCCCAGGCCTTCAGGAAGGTCTCCTGGACCACGTCCTCGGTCCAGGCCGGGTCCTTGACCCAGCCGTAGACGGACGCCCAGACCAGCCGCGCATGGGCGCGGATCAGGTCCTCGAAGGCCGTGCGGTCCCCAGCCTGGGCTCTTCGGATCAGGTCGTCCATGGGTCTCTAGAACACTAGAGGGGGCAACGGGGCGTGCAGCATGAAAAATTTGTACGGGAATGCAGAATAAAGAATGGAGAATAGGGGCGGATGAACCTCGTCCTGGGCTATCTGCTGGGTTTCCTGGGGACCGTGGTGCTGGCCGGCATGAGCTGGGCGTTCGCGTTCGTCTTCAACCCGTTCACGATGCTCTTCGTCGCCTGCGCGGCGCCGTTCATCCGCCTCTGCGGCAAGCTGCCGGCGAGTCAGGGCTGGGGAGGGATGGGGACCTTCATGTGGACCAGCATCTTCTGGCCGCTGACGCTGGCGCCCCTGCACCTCCTCAACTACCAGATTCTGAAATGGCCCCACTGGGGCTACGCCGGGCTGTTCGCCGGCACCGGGATCCTGGTCGCGTTCATCGTGATGCTCTTCACGTCATCGTCGGTTCCTTAGCAGCCCGCGATCGTGACCGCAGCAGGGGCAGCGGATCGGAGTCCCCCTCACTTCGACTCCGGCGGCGCCGAATACATCTGAAACAGGAGCCATGCGCCCAGCCCCAGGCAGGCCAGCATCGTGACATTTCCCGCCTGACGCGTCAGCCCCCCGATCGCCTCACCATAGGGCAGCAATCCCAACCGGGAGAACAGAAACTCCCAGTCATGGACGACCGTGCCCCCTCCGCTTTCTGCCGTGACCAGCGGCAACTGCATCGCGTTGGCATCGGCCATATAGAACCCGACGCCCACCAGGTTCGTGCTCAACCAGCCGAGGCAGAACGCGATCGCGAAATAGTCGCGCTGCCTGAAGAACATCATGGCCGACGCGAGCGGCGCGAACAGCTGCAGCAGCGTGCCGCCGGCCGCGTGGAGAAACTCCCAGCCGAACAGGCGGAAGAGCAGATGCCCGCCCTCGTGGATGGGCAGATTGATCCCGGAAAACAGCGTCCAGGCCTGCGGCCGGATCGCCTGCAGAACGCCGAAGTACGCCAGCATCAACCAGACCGGAGCCCGGATGAGCCAACTGCGGCCCCGGCACCACTGGACCGCATCCTGGCGCACCCGGCCGCAGGCGGCACGAACCGACGCGACGATGTCGCTCATCGTGCGGTTATCAGCCCCCAAGGGGGACCGCCTTGCGCGGCGCCCCGACGGCCTTCGGAATGAAGAGGTTCCCCATCACGCGCGCGACGATCCGGCGGGCAAGGCTCGGCCGGACCTGGGGATACAGGGGTTCGAACACCGCCCGCGTCTTCGGCGGGAGCATCGGCAGGATGGACTCCGGGCTCGAGGAGACGTCGATCATCTCGCCCAGCCGCAGGATATGGAGCGAGTGCTTCGGCACGTTCTCGCTGACCTCGGCCTGCTCCTCTTCGATCTCCCGGCTGAAACGCTCCATCGACGCGCGATCCTGCGAGAACGGCATCCCCATGATGCGGTAGGTCTTCGCCATATAGGAGAGATGCAGCCGCTTCTCGTCGTCCGTCATCGGCGCGCATTGCTTCTCCACGTTCTCGAGCAGGCTGAACCCGAAGTACGTCTGCATCCACTCCGGGATCATGATCTTCTGGTGCCGCTGCTGGATCTGCCCGAGCAGATAGCGGATCTTCGGGTTCGAGATGCCGCCGGTGGCGGTCGCGCCCGAATCGGTCACGTCGCGGATGAAGAGGTCGGTCATGTAGAACGACGTCGCCATCGACTTGAACGTCCTGAAGCGCGGCGGATAGCCCGTGTCGTGGGTCTTGATGAAGTCGCGCAGCAGGAAGAAATTCAAGTAGGCGCCGATGCCGGGACGATACCCGCAACGGAACCAGAGGCGGCTGACGAGGTCCAGCTCGGCCCGGAACTCCGGCCCGAGCATCGAGTTGTCGAAGCTCTCGAACGCCGGTTCGAAGTTCTTGTAGAGCGCGAGGTAGGCTCCCATCCCAGGTGAAAGGAAAACACAAAGTCGCGGAGACACAAAGGAATTCTTGGTGCCTTTGTGTTTTTGCGTTCCTCTTCAGGCCAGGATGGACCGGACGACCTTGGCTTCCTCTTCCACGCCCGTGAGGCGCTGATCCAGGCCCTGGAACTTGTAGATCAGCTTCTTGTGGTCCATGCCGAGCAGGTGGAGGATCGTCGCGTTGATGTCGCGGATGTGCACGGGGTCCTTCACGATGTTGTAGCTGAAGTCGTCCGTCTCGCCGTGGGTGACGCCCGGCTTGATCCCGGCGCCGGCGAACCAATAGGTGAAACAGCGCGGGTGATGGTCGCGGCCGTAGTCGTTCCGCGTCAGTTTTCCCTGGCAGTACGTCGTCCTGCCGAATTCGCTGCCCCACACGACCAGCGTCTCGTCGAGCAGGCCGCGCATCTCGAGGTCCGTCAGCAGCGCCGAGATCGGCTGGTCCACGTCGCGGCACTGCAGCCGCAGGTCCTGCGGCAGGTTGCCGTGATGGTCCCACTCGCGGTGGAAGATCTGCACCTGGCGGACCCCGCGCTCGATCATCCGACGCGCCAGGATCGCCGCTTGCGCGAAGGTCCCGGGCTTGTCCAGGTCCGGTCCGTAGAGCGCGCGGATCTCCTTGGGCTCCTTCGAGAAGTCGACCAGGTCGGGCACCGACTCCTGCATCCGGAACGCCATCTCATACTGGGCGATCCGGCCTTGCGTCTCGGGATCGCCGTCCGCCTCGTAGCCGCGGTTGTTCATCCGCACGACCGCCTCGAGCATGCGCCGCCGCGATTCGCGGTCGACGCCCGGAGGATCCGACAAATACAGCACGGGATCGCCCTTGAGGCGGAACCAGACGCCCTGGTGACGCGCCGGGAGGAAGCCCGAGCCCCACAGGCGGTTGTAGAGCGCCTGCGCCTCGCGCTTGGCGCTCCAGGACGGCGTCATCACGATGAACGACGGCAGGTTCTCGTTCTCGCTCCCCAAGCCATAGGAGAGCCACGAGCCGAGGCTCGCCTTCCCGGGGATCTGCGCGCCCGTGCAGATGTACGTGACCGCGGGATCGTGGTTGATCGCCTCCGTGTGCACCGACTTGATGAAGGAGATCTTGTCGGCGTGCTTCGCGATGCCGGGGAGCAGCTCGCTGATCCAGGCGCCCGACTGCCCGTGCTGCTGGAACTTGAACGTCGACGGCGCCACCGGAAACCGCGACTGGCCCGACGTCATCGTCGTCAGCCGCTGCCCGTTGATGATCGACGGCGGGAGGTCCTTGTCGAACTGCTCCTCGAGCTTCGGCTTGTGGTCGTAGAGGTCCATCTGCGACGCGCCGCCGTTCATGAACAGGTAGATCAGGTGTTTGGCCTTGGGCGCGAAGTGCGGGACGAAGTCCTGGCCGAACGCGCCGCGCGAGAACATCGTGCCGAGCGCGGCCGATCCGATCCCGGCCGTCGAAAGCTGGAAGAACTTCCGCCGCGTGAGGTGTTCGATCGGCTCCATCGCTACCTCTTGTTGACGAACTCGTCCAGGTTGAGGATCACGCTGGCGGTCAGCGTCCACGCCGCCAGCTCCGGCGCGGGGATCGACGCGTCCGCGGCGACGTCGCCGAACGCGATCGTCTTCTTCGCGCTCTCGGGGTCCTTGTCGTAGACGGCCTTCTGCGCCTTATAGACGTTGACCAGGTCGGCCACGTCCTGCGGCGAGGGCGTCCGCAGCACGGCGCGGCGGAGCATCCACGCGGCGCGTTCCTCGGGCGTCGCACCGCCTTCCTTCAGCGCCTTCTGCGCGAAGTGGCGCGCGGCCTCGAAGCACTGCGGCTCGTTCATGAGGAAGAGCGCCTGCAGCGGCGTGTTGGTGCGCTCGCGGCGGGCGATGCAGGCCTCGCGCGAGGGGGCGTCGAAGAGCGTCATCTGCGGCGGCGCGGACGTGCGCTTCCAGAAGATATAGACGCTGCGGCGGAACGCCTTCTGCGGCTCGGGATCGCGGACGAAGCGATACGTGTTCGACCCCGTATAGCCCACCGCCTCCCAGAGACCCTCGGGCTGCGGCGGTTTCACGCTCGGACCCCCGACCTGCTCCACCAGCAGCCCGCTCACGGAGAGGATCTGGTCGCGCACCATCTCGGCGTCCAGACGGTAGCGCGGGCCGCGCGCGAAGAGCCGGTTCTCCGGGTCGCGGCGGACCAGGTCCGGCGTCATCTTCGAGCTCTGCCGGTACGTCGCCGACATCAGGAGGCGCTTCATGAACTTCTTCACGTCCCAGCCGTCCTCGACGAACTGCGCGGCCAGGTAGTCGAGCAGCTCCGGGTGCGAGGGCGGCTGGCTCTGGAGGCCGAAGTCCTCCGACGTCTTCACGATGCCGGTGCCGAAGCACTGCTGCCAGAAGCGGTTGACGGCGACCCGCGCGGTCAGCGGATGATTCGGATCGATCAACCATTTCGCGAGACCCAGGCGGTTCATCGGCAGGTCCTTGGCCGGCGTCGGCAGCGCGCCGGGCAGGCCGCGGCCGACCTTGTCCCCGCGCTTGTCGTACTCGCCGCGCTTGAGGATATAGGCCTCGCGCGGCGTGGGACGCTCCTTGAAGATCAGGGTCGTCGGGATCTGGTCGAGCAGCACCTTCTCCTTCCCGCGCAGATCCGCCTTCTGCCGGGCGAGGCCCTTGTACTCGGCCCATTCCTCGCGGCGGTACCGCATCCGCAGCGCCGACTTCTGAGCGTCCGTGCGCTTCTCCGCCGGCTGCGCCAGGGCCTCCGCCGCATCGCGGGCCAGGTCGGGCGCCTGATCGTCGACCAGGTCGAACGAGAACTTGTGGTCCTTCGAAGTCCCGTTGTTCGAGAACTTGATCAGAACCTGGTTCTCGCCCTTCTCGAGGTCGACCGCGACCTTGTCGGCGTCGTACTTGCGGAACGTCCGCTTGACGTTGCGCGAGAGCACGACAGAGCCGTTCAGCCACATCTGGATCCCGTCGTCGCAGCTCACCTGGATCGTCGCCTTCCGGGCCGACGGGGACGAGATCGTGTGGAAGGCGAACGAGGCGCCGACGCCCGGGGGATAAGGATGATCCTTGCCCTCGACGTAGTCGTCTCGCTTCGTCCACGGGAGTTCGCCCAGGGGCTTCGCCAGGTCGACGCCTTTCTCCGGTCCGAACTCCGTCGTGAAGGCGACGTTGCCGTCGGCGGTCGGGAAGCGGCCCAGGATGTGCCAGGGGCCGGACGCGACGGGCTGCGCGCCCTTCAGAAGATCGCCGTCGGTCGTGATCGAGATGCGGAAGCGTTGCACGGGCTGGCGGGCGAAGTTGCCCTCATGGATCAGCCGGACGCGCAGCTCGCCGCCGTCCTTCGATCCGAAGGGCTTCGACGGAATCAGGACGATGCTCGGACGCTTGCGCGCGTCGCCGGTCCAGGCCGTCTCGCCCTTCCCGTCCACGAGATTCTTCGCGTTCGGGTCCGGCGTCGCGCCCCACGCATGCGCGGCGCTGAAGACGATCTTCTCCCCCTGATAGTCCGCTTCGACGCCGCTGAGGGCGAAGGCCAGCGAGATCTCCGCCGCCGGCTCCGGGTTCGGCGGGAGGATTTCGAGCATCAGGCCGTGCACCGCCTCCGCCTTGATCTTCGTGCTGATCTCGTAAGTCAGCTTCGCATCGCCGGCCTGGACGGTTTTGTCGAGCGCCCCTTTGAGAGAGGCCTCCCCGACGGCCTTGAAGCCTTCGGGCTCGACGGCGGTCCACTGGGAGTCGAGGGCGAGGACCAGTCTCTTTTCCCAGGCGGCCTGTCGGGCGTCGAGCTCCCCGTTGGGTCCCTCCAGCCGGGTTTCGATCTTTTCGGCGGCAGCGCGCAGCTTTTCCAGCTCGTCGGCCTGGACGCTGGTCGGCACCTTCGTGACCGGCGCCGGATCCTTCTTGTTGCCGTCGAGCTCCTGCCCGTCCAGGCTGTTGAAGAACGCGAAGAGCTGGTAATAGTCCTTCTGGCTCACGGGGTCGAACTTGTGGTCGTGACAGCGGCAGCACGTGAAGGTCAGCGCGAGGAAGACCTGCGCGAAGGTCTCCGTGCGGTCGAACACGTTGCGGCAATACACCTCCTCCTCAATCGAGCCACCCTCGCTCGTCGTGACGTGGCAGCGGTTGAAGCCGCTCGCCACCTGCTGGTCGAGCGTCGGCTTCTCGAGCAGGTCGCCCGCCAGCTGCTCGGTGATGAAGCGGTCGTACGGGAGGTTGTCGTTGAAGGCGCGGATCACCCAGTCGCGGTACGGCCAGATCTCGCGGTAGTTGTCGAGGTGCAGGCCGTGCGTGTCGCCGTAGCGGGCGAGGTCCAGCCAGAAGCGCGTCATCTGCTCGCCGTACCGGGTCGACGTCGTCAGCCGGTCGACGAGCTTCTCGTAGGCGTTCGGGTCCGGATCGGCGACAAACGCGTCGACCTCCGCCGTCGTCGGCGGCAGCCCCGTCAGGTCGAGCGTCACGCGGCGCGCCAGGGTCGCGCGGTCGGCCTCGGGCGACGGCCCCAGCCCTTCCGCCTCCAGTCGCGCCAGCACGAAGGCGTCGGCCGGATTCTTCGCCCAGGCCGCGTTGCGCGTCGCCGGGACGGCCGGCTTCTTCACGGGCAGGAAGGCCCAGTGGCCCTGCCACGGCGCGCCCTGCTCGATCCAGCGCTTGAACGTCTCGATCTGCGGCGGGGTCAGCTTCTTGCCGGACTTGGCCGGCGGCATCAGGTCGTCGTGATCGGCCGTGGAGACGCGCTTCCAGAGCTCGCTCTTCTCGAGGTCGCCGGCGACGAGGGCGTAGCGGCCCTTGTCGATCTCGGCGAAGGCGCCCTCCTTCGTGTCGAGCCGGAGGTTGCCCTTGCGGCCTTTGACGTCCGGCCCGTGGCACTTGATGCAGTTCTCGGAGAGCAGCGGGCGGATGTCGCGGTTGAACTCGACGCGGTCGGGGGCTTCGACGCGCGGCCGGGCTTCCTGGGCGAGGGCGCCCGAAAGCAGGAGGACGGCGAGCGGCAGCGCGCGAAGGGAGGTCTTGATGCTCATCTCTCTTCCGGTCGAGGAACCGGGCCGCTCCAACCCCGGTAATAGTACAGCCCGGTCCTTAAGGATTTCCCGCCGCGCCGGATTCCGGTAGGCCTACTTCGGCGCCGGGGCGTGCCAGACGCAGTCCTTGAAGATCTCGAAGATCTTGTAGTCGTTCCCGGTCTTCTTGCACACCGCCTTGACCACCGTGGCGATGTCCACCGGGGTCTTCACGACGCAGTCGTAGACGTCCCCCTCGGCCGTGACGTCCTTGAAGCCGAGAGCTTTGAGCGCGCCCGCGACCTTGTCCGGGTTCTTTTCGACGTGCAGGGTCAGCGTGACGTGGCCGTCGACCTTGAGCGTGTTGAAGACAATGACGGGCTTGCCGCCGTCGTAGGTCAGCGTCTTCTTCCCCGTCGCCTTCATATCCGTCCACTTGAGCGAGGCGCCGGGCTTGAGCGTGACGGTGACCAGGGACTCCGTGCAGGTGGCGTCCGCAATGGGCTCCATCTCCTTGAGCTCGCTCGCGAACGACTTGGACTCCTCGGCCTTGAGGGGCGCGGCCTTCATGGTCTGAAGGTTCAGGTGCTCGACGTTGAACTTCAGCTTCTGCGGCGCGTCGTCGGCCGCGAGCAGCAGCAGCGCCAGCCAGAGTTTCATCACGGCACCTTATGGATGGTGAGGAAGACGTCGAGGGAGACCGGCGCCCCGTCGGCCGAGCGCACCCGCGCCTTGATCCCCATCTGCATCACCGGTTTCAGCCCCGGGATCTCGAGCGTCACCGTTTTCCCGTCGGCCGAGAGCTTCGCCGATTTCACTTCGACCGTGTCGCGCCCGATCTTTTTCGGATCGGCAACCGAGAAATCGGGCGATCCGTACCTGGCGGACCACAGATAGTTCCACTGTTGTACAGCATAGCTCCCCGCGTCGGCTGCCGTCTCCGGATCGAGCGCGTCCGTGAACGTGAGGGCAACCCCGTCCTTCACGACGGCCAGCTCCGCGACCGTGCGGAGCGGCTTCCCCGTATAGCGAACGCGCTGAAGGGCTCCGTCGCGCACGCCGGCCGTCTGCCAGCCGCGCAGGCCGCAGACGTAGAGCTGGCCGTCGACGGGGTTGAAGCGCGGCCGCATGATGCCGGTGGCGAACTTGAGCGGGAACTGGACGACGCCGCCCTGAAGGACGTCGCCGATCTTCTGAGGCAGAACGTGGAAGAGGCTCGCCGTGCCATAGGACGTATGCAGCAGATGACCCTTGAGCGGCCCCCATTTGTCGCTGGGGACCCAGACCTGGCCGCCCGAGGAGTTGTCCTGAGCCTTCGGGATCCAGCATAACGGCGGGTCCGGCTCGCCGACCTTCGGCGCGGGATGCGACGCGTTCGTATGGGCGGGGTCGCTGACGAAGCCGTAGAATCCCCCCTTCTTCACCCAGTCGACGCGCGCGGCCGGCATCCAGTTGCCTTCGTTGTCCGCGCAGACGATCTCGTCGTTGGGACCGATCGCCATCCCGTTCGTCGCGCGAAAGCCGCCCGCGACCGCCTCGATCGCCGACCCGTCCTTCGATACCTTGAGCAGGCAGTTGTGCAGGGGCGTCTCCGGCTCGACGTGGTTGCCGCCGACCAGGTAATAGAAATTCCCGGCGCGGTCCGTCTGCAGGTCGTAGTGGAACGCGTGATAGCTCGCCATCGTGACGCCGAGGTTACAGAAGGTCTCGTAATAGTCCGCTTCCCCGTCGCCGTTCAGATCGTGCAGCTTCGTGATCTGGTCGCGGCCGAGGACGTGGACGACGTCGTCGACGATCTTCAGCCCGAGCGGCTCATAGAGTCCGGTGGCGAAGCGCTTCCACGTGAGCTTCTCGAGCTTGTCGTCGATCCCGGAGCAGATCCAGACGTCGCCGCTCCAGGTCGCGACGGCGGCGCGGCCGTCGGAGAAGAAGTCCAGCGCCGACGTCCGCAGCCAGGCTTTCCAGGGGTTCGCCTCCGGGAGCGTCAGGGTGTCGACGGCATAAGGGCCGTCGTCCTTCCCGAGCGCGCCCCCGGTCGTGAGGGGCGCGGTCCAGCGCGCGGGGCCGCCGTTGCAATGAGCGGCGGGATCGGGCAGCTGCTTCACGCTCGAAAGATCGCCCTTGGCGCCGATCCACAGGAGGACCATGAAGCGGACCGTCGCCGGGTGCGGGGGGATCTGGAGCACGATCGTCGCCTTGCCCGGGGTCTCCAGCTTCGCGGTGTTCGGAGCCGCGGCCAGGCCGATCTCGACGTGGCCGGGCGTGTCGTCGTCGAACACCAGCAGCTTCATCGGCGCGTCGGACGGCGCGACGCTGAAGGTGCGCGTGAACGCGGTCGCCGATCCGGCCTCCAGGAAGCCGGGCATCTCGAGCACGGCACACGAGCCGACGGTGTAGGAGAGGACGACTTGGTCGCCGTCGACATACAGGCCCTTGTACTGCGCCCAGTCCCTGGGCAGCGGACCACGGTTGTGGGCGCGAGGATCCTTGAAGTCGTCGCTCTTCGCCCAGCCGGGCCCGGTTTTCGTCGCAAACCTGAGCGGCGCCCCGGGCCTCGTCGGGAACATCCCCTTCGACGTGGCCATATGGGTGAAGCTCAAGTCGAGGAAGCCGCCGGTCCAGGCCCCCGCCATGCGGCAGAGGTCCGTGTCGTAGCACACGGCTGCATCCTTCCCGACTTTGACCGTGATCGCCTTGAACGCGAGGATGTCGGCGTCCTTCTCGGACTTGCTGCGGGCGACCGTCGAGGTGAGGAACGGGCCGTAGTCCATGTCCGCGCCCTTCTCCGCCGGCTTGTCCTGGAGGAGAAGGGAGAGGGCGAGGATCAGGTTCAGCATCACGCCATACTAATACGCGGCCGGAACAAAACGTACGGTCCGTTTTGTTCCGGCCGCTCGGAGGCTATTTGACGCGCTCGGCCTTCCAGTCGCGCGAGCGGTCGCCGACCTCGGACTTGCCCGTGATCGTGTCCCCGCTGATCTTGCCGCTGTACTTGACCACCACGGTCTCCCCGTTCCGGTCGCGGGAGATCTGGAACTTCACTTCGCCGTCCTTGAAGCTCGCCTCCGCGATCGGCGTCTCCTTGCCGTCGCGACCCGTGAAGGTGCCCGTCAGCTTGTCGCCGTCGAGCTTCAGCGCGAGCTTGCTCTCGATCGTCTCCCCGTTCCGCTCCACGCTCCACTTCCAGTTGCCCGCGGGGCTCGCATCCTGAGCCGCCGCCATCAACAGCACTGCCCCCAGCAGTCGAATCATGGCATCTCCCTCTTTCAATCAATGTTCCCCTATACGACCCCGGCACCCCGCCCGATATTCCCCGGGATTCAATTCTTCCAAAACTTCGCCGGTCGATTTCGTATCATGGTTCGGGGATTCATCGGAGGTTGTTCCATGCCTGAACCGGGGAAGCCGCAGGGACGCCCGAAGCTCGGCAGCGGCACCCGACCCGCCCGCGGACCCGAGGCGCGCCCCGCCTCCCGTCCTCCGACCAAGCCCCCCGCTGCTTCGCCGACGCCCGTCGACGGCGAGGCCCCGAAGAAGAAGCCGATGGTCCTCATCGCGGTCGGCGCCGGCGTCGCCGCCCTCCTGCTGATCGTCGTCCTCGTCATCGCCCTGTCGGGGTCGAAGAAAGCCGACAAGAAAACCGACGTCGCCGAAGACGACGCCCCGGCGGTCAGGCCGCCGCCGAAGAAGGTGGCGGCCGCCGAGTCGAAGCCTGCCGAAGGGGACACGGACGCCGAGAAGGCCGTGCTCGACCTGATGGAGTGGGGCGACTATAAGGGCGCCGCCGCGGCCATCAAGGCCCTCCCCCCGCCCTCGCGCGACAAGATGCACCCCAGGTTCGCCGCGGCCGCCGACACGAAGTACGAGACCATGCTCCGCGACGCGAAGGACTTCGTGAAGCGCGGCAAGGGCGACGCGGCCAAGTCCCACCTCCTCCAGGCCATGCAATGGGGCCTGCCCGCCCTGGCCGAGCGCGCGCAGAAGGACGCCGACGCGATGTCCGTCGCCGCGGTCGTCAAGGGCGAGCAGGCGCCCGCAACCCCGGAGAGCGCGCCGGCCACGACGCCCGACCCCGAGCCGGAGAAGAAGGACCCGGCTCCCGCCCCGGAACCCGAGAAGAAAGCCCCCGCGCCCGCCGCAAAGAGCGAGACGAAGGCCGAAGGCCCCGGGACGACGGTGTCGTCACGCCCTCCGCGCAAGGGGCCCTACCAGCCCGGCGGACTCTCCGACGAGGAAAAAGGGAAGAAGCAGTCGGAGCTCGGCGCCGCCGCGAAGAAGGAGAAGCAGGGCGCGAAGAAAGCCGCCGCCGCCAAGCGCACCGAGTGGCTGGCGAAGCTCGAGAAGGAAAAGGGCATCTACGACGTCGCCACGCTCGTGGATAAGGGCGACGTCGACAAGCGCGTCGACATCGTCATCGTCTCCGCCGGCTTCCCCAAGACGGACGCGAAGAA
>DASQOM010000275.1:0-7523 GCA_035644495.1 Planctomycetota bacterium
AGGCCTTTCCAAGAACTACCCGCGCGTCCGCGCGCTGGACAACCTCACGCTCGACATCCCGGGGGGCGCCGTGGGACTCCTGGGTCCCAACGGCGCGGGAAAGTCCACGCTCATCAAGATCCTCCTCGGGTTCACCCCGCCCGGCGACGGCAGCGTCCGCGTCCTGGGTCTCGACCCCGCGAGAAGACCGCTCGAGATCCGGCAGCAGGTGGGCTATATGCCCGAGGTCGAAAGCCACATCCCGACGATCAGCGCCGTCGACTATGTCTACCTGGCCGCGCGCCTCACCGGACTGCCGCACACCGACGCGATGCAGCGCACCCACCGCGTGCTCAACTACGTCGGCCTCCACGACGAGCGCTATCGCAAGATCGGAACCTATTCGACGGGCATGAAGCAGAAGGTCAAGTTCGCCCAGGCCATCGTCCACCACCCGAAGCTGCTGCTCCTCGACGAGCCCACGACCGGCCTCGACCCGCGGGCCCGCGAGGAGATGCTCCTGCTCATCCGCGACATCGCCCACGGCAAGGGGATCGACGTCGTCCTCTCGACCCATATCCTCCACGACGTCGAGGTCGTCTGTGACCACGTCGTGATCATGCACCGCGGAGCTCTCATTGCGTCCGATCCGCTGTCGACGATGACCTCCTCCGTGGAATCCGCCTACGACGTGCGCATCAAGGGCGACCGCGACGCGTTCCTCGCGGCGCTCCGGACCGAGGGCCTCGAGGGCATCGCCGCCGCGGAGGAGGCCGACGCGGTCCGCATCGTCCACCGCGACGGAACGGGCCCCATCCTGCGCGCGGCGGTGTCGTCGGGCGTCCAGATCCGGCGGCTCTCGCGGCCGCAAACCACGCTGGAGGACCGTTTCTCGAAGCTGCTCGGCGCCTGAACCATGGCCATCTACGACCAGTCCTATGCTCCGTGGACGGGGACCTACTCCTCGCGCCTCTCGCGCATCCGCGCGATGATCGCGATGGAGCTCGCGCAGCCCTTCAAGAACCTGTGGGTGCTCATCATCGTCCTCTTCTCGTTCTCGATCGTCGGCAGCTGGCTGCTGCTGCTGTTCTTTGCGACGTCGTCGCAGGTGATCCCGCCCTTCGCCCTGGGCAACCGGATCTACCGCGAAGGCTTCTACAACTACCCGCTCTTCTCGATGATCCTGATGGTGCTTTCCGCGACGGTGGGCGCGTCCCTCATTGCGCGCGACGTCCGCCACCACGCGCTCCTGATGTATTTCTCCCGCTCGATCACGCGCGCGGACTATCTGGTGGGCAAGTTCCTCTCGCTCGTGCTTTTCCTGATGATCGTGACGCTCGGGCCCGGCCTGCTGCTGTTCCTCGGCCAGCTGGGCATGGGGCAGGAGCGGCTGAGCACCGGCGAGCGGCTGTCCGACCTGGTCGCGATCACGCTGCACTCCCTCATCCTGTCGGTGCCGATGAGCGCGGTGGTGCTCGCGTTCTCGTCGCTCACCAAGCGGACCTATCTGGCCGCCATCCTGTGGGTGATCTTCTACTTCATCAGCGCCTCGCTCAGTCCGACCCTCACCTTCGCGCTGAAGGCCGAATGGCCCAAGATGTTGTCGTGGCCGAATCTGACCGCGCACCTGGGCGATCTCTGCTACTCGCCGCGGGTGCCGTCGCCTCCCCTGCTGGACTGCGGCGCGTGGCCCCCGTTGCTGATCCTCGGATCCCTGACGATCCTGTCGCTGGCGCTCGTGTGGCGTCGCCTCCGCTCGACGGAGGGCGAGGAATGATCGTCGAAGCGGAGCGCCTGAACAAGTGGTACGGGCGCGTGATCGCCCTCAACGACGTCTCCCTGTCCATCGCGCCGGGCATCACCGGCCTGCTGGGCCCGAACGGGGCGGGCAAGACCTCGTTCATGCGCATCATGATCGGCCTCATGCGCGAGTCGTCGGGCACGCTCAAGGTCCTCGGCGCATCCCCCTGGAACAACCCCGCGCTCGCCGTCCGCCTGGGATACTGCCCCGAGCACGACGGCTTCTACGAGAGCATGACCGGCCGCGAGTTCGTGACGTCGCTGGCCCGCATCCGCGGGGTGAAGGATTGCGCCGCGGCCGCGTCGCGCGCGATCGACTGGGTCCGCATGGCCGAGGCCGCCGACCGGAAGATCGTCACCTACAGCCGCGGGATGCGGCAGCGCATCAAGATCGCGCAATCCGTGGTGCATCAGCCGGAGCTGCTGGTGCTGGACGAGCCGCTGACCGGCAGCGATCCCCTCGTGCGCCAGGAGCTGATCGGCCTCATCCGGAACTTCGCGCAGGAGGGCGGCAGCGTCATCGTCTCGAGCCACGTCCTCCACGAGATCGAGCAGCTGACGACGAAGATCGTCCTCATCCACCGCGGCCGGCTGGTGGCGGAGGGCGACGTCCGCTCGATCCGCGACCTGATCGACCGGCACCCGCATACGGTGGAGATCCGGGCGGAGCGCCCGCGCGAGCTGGCGGCGGCGCTGGCGAAGGAACCCGAAGTCGTGGAGATCCGTCTCGAGAACGGCTCGCTTTGGATCCGCACGCCGCAGCCCGACGCCTTCTACTCGAAGCTGCCGCGGATCGCGCTGTCGGCCGGCGCGGAGGTGAAGGCGATCTCGTCCCCCGACGACAACCTGGAGGCGGTATTCCGGTACCTGACCGAGCAATGAAGGCGTCTTCGGCGCTGGGCATCGCGGGCCTCACGATCCGCAGCCTCGTGGGAGGCAAGCGGATCTGGGCCGCCGCGTTCCTGGTCCTCGCCCCTCCCCTGTTCGCGGGGATCGCCGCCGTCTTCGGCAAGCACGTGGAGCCGATCAATCTGTTCCACGGCTTCATCTTCGAGTTCTCGCTCTGGTTCGTGGTCTACCTGCTCGCGCTCATCTACGGCATCGCCCTGACGATGGGCGAGATCGAGGACGGGACGGCCGGCTACCTCTACCTGAGCGCGGTCCCCAAGTGGCTGATCGTGCTGATCCAGCTGGCGGTGACGGCCGTCGCGCTGACCGTCTCCCTCTTCGTCAACGTCGCCCTGACCGGTCTGGCGGCGAGCCTCGGCAAAGGGACGATCCCGCACCTCTGGCGCGACGTCTTCTCGTGCACGCTGGTCGGCAGCGCGGGGATCCTGGTCTCGCTCGGCTACTACGTGACCTGCGGTCTGGTCTTCCGGTCGCCGACGTCGGCGCTTGCGGGGGCGCTGATCCCGACGTTCTTCTGGGAGATCCTGATGACGAACTGGCCGATCCGCTTCGCCGGCTTCACGGTGACCAACAACCTGCGCGGGATGCTGCTGCCCCTGGTCTTCGAAGGCAAGCGCGGCGCCCTCTACCGCTACGTCCGCAATTTCCACCTTCCGGACTACGGCGAAGCCGCGATGTACCTGTCGATCCTGTCGGGAATCTTCCTGGTGACGGCGATGATCGCGGCGATGAACCGATCGATCGAGGGGAAGGAAGCCCGGTAACCCGAATCACGAATGACGAGTCACGGGAAGATCAGAAACGCCCCGCGTCATCAACCATCCCCAGGTCTTCCGAAACTGACCGATTCTCTCGAAGGATTTGGGATACGTTCTCGACCTCCAGCCGGTGCGGAACGACGTCGAGGATGTCTGCGGCAGGCTTCGCCGCTGGACCGACTCGACGCTCCGAGCATCTTAGCGGTCGGACGACGCTGGACGCCGGGACTGAGGAAGATGCTTTCGGGAGAAGTTTCATCCCCTGATTCGTGATTCGTCAGCGCTTGGGTTTCCGCCGCCTCTTCTTTTTCCCCGGCTTCAGGGGCTCGACCTTCTTCTTGGTCATCTCCTCGTACGCCAGCGTCGCGGCGCGCCAGATGCGCAGCGGCGTCTCCTTGGAGAAGGAGAGGTCCCAGAGGAAATTGATGACCTCGTCGCGGGTGACGACGTACCAGCCGCCCACGGTGCGGCGGGCGCGCAGGCGGCCCTCCTCGATCCAGCGGACGACGGTCGTACGGCTGGCCTGGACGAGCCGGGCCAGGTGACCCGTGCTGAACTTGTCGCGATCTTCAATCCGGACCTTCGCCATGCCACCCCCGAAACACCCCCTCTGCGCCACCCATAATACACCGAATGTGAATGAAATTGCATGAAAATGCACATGTGCATTTTCGGACCCGCCCCGCCGCGGCGCTTTGACGCCGCCGCGCCCCGCCCCTATAATCGACCCCTGTGAAGCCCGATTTCGTCCACCTCCACGTTCACAGCGACTACTCCTTCCTCCTCGGCGCCTGCAAGATCAACGATCTCGTCAAGCGCGTCTCCGCCCTCGGCATGAAGGCCTGCGCCCTCACCGACCACGGCAACATGCTCGGCGCGATCGAGTTCTACGACGCCGCCCTCAAGTCGGGCATCAAGCCCATCATCGGCATGGAGGCCTACATCGCCCCCCGCTCCCGCCTCGACCGCAAGGAGGTCAAGGGGATGAAGGAGCCCCTCCACCACCTCACCCTCCTCGTCCGCAACGAGAAGGGCTACCGCAACCTGCTCAAGCTCACGTCCGCGTCCTACAAGGAGGGCTTCTACGGAAAGCCCCGCATGGACCGCGAGATCCTCGCCGCCCACCACGAGGGCGTCATCGCCCTCTCCGGGTGTTCGAACTCCGAGTTCGGCCAGGCCTGCCGCACCGACCAGACCGACAAGGCCCTCAAGTCCGCCGACGACTTCAAACAGATCTTCGGCGCCGACAACTTCTTCCTCGAGGTGCAGAACCACGGCCTCGAGGAGGAGAAGAAGATCTTCCAGGGCGCGAAATCCGTCGGCCACGACCTCGGCCTCCGCCTCGTCGCCACCAACAACGTCCATTACATGAGCCGCGACGACGACAAGGCGCACGACGCCGTCCTCGCCCTCGGCGAGGGCAAGCTCGTGTCCGACCCCGACCGCCTCCGCTATCCCGCGCCCGAGTTCTACCTGAAATCGCCCGAGGAGATGGCCCAGGCCTTCGGCCACTGCCCCGAGGCGCTGAAGGCCTCCGTCGAGATCGCCGACCGCTGCAATCTCGAACTGCGCTTCAACGAGATCCACCTGCCGAAATTCGACCTGCCCCCGGGCCAGGAGAAGGTGGGGGACTACCTCCGGATCCTCTGCGAGCAGGGCGCGAAGCAGAAGTTCGGCGACCCCATCCCCGAGAACGTCCGCACGCGCATGGACTACGAGCTCGGGGTCATGGACAAGATGGGCTTCGCGAGCTATTTCCTCATCGTCTGGGACCTCCGCCGCTTCGCCATCCAGAGCGGCATGCGCGTCGGCCCCGGCCGCGGCTCGGCCGCCGGCTCCCTCGTCAGCTACCTCCTCGACATCACCCTCGTCGACCCCCTCCGCTACGGCCTCATCTTCGAGCGCTTCCTCAACCCCTCGCGCAAGGAGATGCCCGACATCGACCTGGATTTCTCCGACGAGGACCGCGGCCGCATCATCGAATACATCTTCGAGCGCTACGGCCACGACAAGGTCGCGCAGATCATCACGTACGGGACCCTGAAGGCGCGCGCGGTGCTGCGCGACGTGGGTCGCGTCCTCGCCATCGACCTGAAGCGCGTGGACCAGCTAGCGAAGAAGATCCCCAAGGTTCTCGACATCTCGCTCCACGATGCCGCGCGCATGGAGCCCGAGATCCAGAAGGAGATCGACCAGGACCCGCAGATCAAGGAGCTCTGGGAGATCTCGCTGCGCCTCGAGGGGAACGCGCGGCACGCCGGCAAGCACGCCTCGGGCGTCGTCATCTGCGACCGCTCGCTCGAGGAGATCGTCCCGCTCTACACGCTGGACGAGGCGGTCATGACGCAGTACGACATGAACGCCATCACCAAGCTCGGCATCCTCAAGATCGACATCCTCGGCCTGGAAACCCTGACCGTCCTCGACCGCGCCACCAAGCTCATCGAGAAGGTCCAGGGCGTCAAGGTCGACCTCGCGAAGATCCCCCTGGACGACAAGGACACGTTCGCGATGCTCGGGCGCGGCACGGTCAAGGGCGTGTTCCAGCTGGAAACCTCGCGCGGCATGCGGGAGCTCGTCCAGAAGATGAAGCCGGACCGCATCGACGACCTCATCGCCACGATCGCCCTCTTCCGTCCCGGGCCCCTGCAGTCCGGCATGGTCGAGTCCTATATCCGCTGCAAGCACAAGCTGGAGCCCATCAAGCCCCTGCATCCCAGCATCGACCCGATCCTGGCCGAGACGAACGGCGTCATCCTGTACCAGGAACAGGTCATGAAGATCGCCAACGTGATGGCCGGCTTCACGATGGCGGACGCCGACGGCCTGCGCAAGGCGATGGGCAAGAAGATCCCGGAGATCATGGCGAAGTACAAGGAGCAGTTCGTCAAGGGCGCCACCAAGGCCGGCGTCAAGGAGGACACGGCCATCCAGGTCTTCGACCTCATGGCCTTCTTCGCCGGCTACGGATTCAACAAGTCCCACTCCGCCGCCTACGGCATCATCTCGTACCAGACCGCCTACCTGAAGGCGAAGTGGCCCGTCGAGTACATGGCCGCCGGCATGTCCGTCGCCATGGGCGACACCGACAAGCTCGCCTCCTATATCGAGGAGTGCCGCCAGCTCGGCATCGAGGTGCTGCCGCCGGACATCAATGAGAGCGACCTGGACTTCACCGTCACCGGCAAGAAGATCCGCTTCGGCCTCGGCGCCGTGAAGGGCGCCGGCGAGAAGGCGATCCAGTCGATCGTCGACGCGCGCGCCAAGGGCGGACGCTTCGAGTCGGTCTACGACTTCTGCGAGCGCATCGACTCCAAGTTCTCCGACAAGAAGGTCGCGGAACAGCTGATCCGCTGCGGCGCGTTCGACTCGACGGGCGGCCACCGCGCCCAGGTCATGGAGGCCCTCGAGGAGGCCCTCCGGGTCGCCGGAGTGAAACACGCCGACCGCCGCGCCGGCCAGCTCTCGATCTTCGACTCCGTCGCCGGGGGCGGGAACGGCAAAGCCGTCCTGCCCGACATCCCGCCCTGGCCCCAGGAGTCCCTCCTCGTCTTCGAGCGCGAGGTGCTGGGCTGCTACGTCACCTCCAACCCCCTGCTCCGCTACGAGGAGATCCTGAAGACGCTGTCGACGGCGACCGTCGACCGCATGGCCGATTTCCAGGACGGCGCGGAGGTCACGATCGGGGGCATGATCAGCGGCCTGCGGGCGATGATCACCAAGACGGGCAAGAACGCCGGCCAGAAGTACGTGATGTTCAAGTTCGCGGACCTGACGGGGTCGACGGAGGCCGTCTGCTTCGCGAGCGACTTCGAGAAGAACCGCGAACACCTGCTGAACGACGCGATCGTCTTCTGCGCGGGCCGCATCGGCTTCCGCGAGGACAATCCGTCCCTGCGGGTTTCGCTGGTGACGCCGATGGAGAAGGCCCGGGAGATGCTGGCCGGCAGCGTCCGCCTGGCCGTCTCCAGCGCCGGGCTGGAGGAGGACCTGCTCCAGCAGGTGCAGGACGTCATGAAGTCCCATCCCGGCCCCTGCCCGGTGTTTTTCGAGGTCGAGGTTCCGGGGGGCCGCAAG
>DASQOM010000276.1:0-19069 GCA_035644495.1 Planctomycetota bacterium
AACTTCTGGTCGACGACCTGCATCCCCTGCCTCGAAGAGATGCCGGACTTGGTCGACATCAACCGCATGTACCGTCACCGCGCGTTCGAGATGGTCACCGTCGCCGCGAACTACCCGGACGAGAAGGCGGACGTCGAGAAGCTGCTGAAGAAGTTCGCGGTCTCGTCGAAGAACTATCTCCTGGCCGGGACCGACAAGTACAAGCAGCTGGCGGCCTTCGACAAGGACTGGGACGCGTCGCTGCCCTATACGGTGCTCCTGGGCGCCGACGGCAAGGTGCTCTTCAAGACCAGCGGGAAGATCAATCCGGTCGAGCTGCGGAAGAAGATCGTCGACACGCTCGGCCGGTACATGGATCCCCCCAAGAAGAAGTAGCGCATCCCGTTCCTTCTCCTTGAACCGCGGGGCCCCGTCGCCGACAATCGTGCCGACCGGGGATCAGGGTGGGAGGACGTCTCCATGGGCGCCACGGCACGCCAGGACCGTCCCATGTTCGGCCCCTACGAGCTTCACGAGAAGCTCGGCGCGGGCGGCATGGGCGTCGTGTATCGCGCCCGCCATACCCAGCTCAACCGCACCGTCGCGCTGAAGATGACCCTGCTGGGCCACCTCGCCGGCCCGGACGACATCCAGCGCTTCCTGATGGAGGCGGCGGCGGTGGCGAGCCTCGACCATCCGAACATCGTCCCCGTCTACGAGATCGGCGAGCAGGACGGCCAGCACTTCTTCAGCATGAAGCTGATCGAGGGCAGCAGCCTGGCCGACCGCATCCCCGACCTGCAGAAACGTCCCCGCGAGATCGCCCGCCTGATGATCCTGATCGCGCGCGCCATCCACCACGCCCACGCGCACGGCCTCCTGCACCGCGACCTGAAGCCCGTGAACATCCTCGTCGACACCACGGGGGAGCCGTTCGTCACGGACTTCGGACTCGCCACGCGCCTCGAGGGGGACAAGAAGCTGACGGCGACGGGCTTCACCATCGGGACGCCGAACTACATGTCGCCGGAGCAGGCCCTCGGCGACCGGAAGCGCCTCACCACGGCGGTGGACGTCTACGGGCTCGGCGCCGTCTTCTACGAGATGATGACGGGGAAGCCTCCGATCGACGGCCGCACGCCGGCGGAGATCCTGTCCAACGTGCTCGAGAAGGATCCCGACCGCCCCTCGCGCCTCAACCGGGCCGTCGACCCGGACCTGGAGGCGATCTGCCTCAAGTGCCTGGAGAAGAAGCCCAATGAGCGGTACCGGTCCGCCGAGGCGCTGGCGGCGGACCTTGAGCTCTGGCTGGCCGGCATCCCGATCCACGCGCGCCGCGTCACCACCTTCGAGCGCATCGTGAAATGGACCCGCCGCCACCGGCTGCTCGCGGCACTGGTCGGGACCGCGGTGGCCGCGCTGGGCTTCATCATCGTCGGCGGGGTCATTTTCAACAGCCGCCTGAACAGCGAGCTGAAGCGGAACGAGGAGGTCCGGCGGGAGCTGGAAAAGACGCTGACGCGCCAAGTGGCGGAGCGGCTCGACTCGGACTTCCGCCGTCTTGCCGCGCTCCCGCAGGGGGCGGCCGTCCTGCTTTCGCTGCGTTCCGACTGGTCCGAGCCGCAGCTGAGGGACATGATGCGCGAGCTCCTGGCCTCGGATCCCCGGCTCTTCGGGATCTGCACCGCGTTCGAGCCGTACCTGTTCGAGAAGGCCCAGCGCGACTACGCCCTCTATATCCACCGCTCGGCCAAGGGCCCCGTCTATGTCCAGTTCAGCCCCGACGTCTACCAGCCCCTCTACCGCGAGTGGAAATGGTATACGGAGCCGCGCGACCAGATGAAGTCGCTCTGGGGCGACCCGTACTTCGACAAGGGCGGCGGCGAGATCTGGATGACGACCTTCTCGATCCCGTTCCAGCGCGGCGGCAAGTTCGCGGGCATCCTCTCCGTCGACGTGTCCATCGAGGAGTACTCGCGCGTGGTCCGCAGCTGGCTGGGCGAGCTCGAGATGGGCGACGAAGCCTACGGGTTCCTGGTCGATCAGACGGGCCGCATCGTGATGCATCCGCAGATGGAAATGTTCCGCAGCGAGGTTCCGCAGCTGGATCGCTCCAATCCGCGCCTGGAGGAGCTGGCGGTCCGGCTCAAGACCGAGTCCGTCGGGTCGCTGAACGGGAAGGATCCGAGGACGAAGGCGCCGGCATCGTTCGTGTTCGTGCGCGTGCCGTCGTCGAACTGGAACTTCGTCGCGGTGATCCCGCACCGCGCGCCCTGACTACTCCTTCACGTAGTCGAAGTAGCCGACCAGCATCTCCTCCCAGGTCTGCTGGCCCCAGCGCACTTCCTTGGTGGGGTCGGGATTGGCGGGATTGCCCTTCGAATTGTCGAACAGCGCGAAGGCCCTGAGCCGCGTCCCCTTCTTCACGAGCTTCGGCTCCTTAAACCGGTAGCAGGTCTGCCAGTTGAAGTCGTAGTGGGGCACGTCGAGGAGGACCTCCTCCTTTCCGTCGGGAGAGACGGCGACGTACTTGAAGGCCTTGCCGCGGACGTGCATATGGGGAAGGAGACTGAGGATGCGGGCGTCGCTCTCGAAGGTGAACGACGCCTCCTCGGGGTGATCGGCCGCGCCGGCCGGGATGCGGAGTTGCCGGTTCGTCGCGGAGTGCGTGATCACCTCTTTGCCCGGGGTCTTCTTCGCCCAGATGAACCCGATCTGGGTCTGGTCGTCCGCCGCCTCGCCGTTGGTCGTGTAGTGGATCTGGAAGGCGAGCGTCGCGCCGGCGGGGACGAGCTTGCCCTGGCCGTCGGCGAACACCATCGGGCTTTCTCCCGGGACGAAGATGCCGATGTAGCCGTTGAGCCCGTCGGGCCTCTGCTCCTTCAGGCGGCTGAGCGAGAAGACGAAGGCGAGGACGTGATGGACGACCTGCCTCGCGGACGGGCGGATCTCCACGGCCTGGACCCACTTGTCTTCCTTGAGGCCGGTCGGGACGATCAGGTTGCGGTAGGGGAGGGCGCCTTCCGCCGGGATGTGCTCCTTGCGGGGGATCGTATATATCGCGTCCGGCGTGCCGATCTGCCAGGTCTCGTTGAATTTCCGCGGCGCAGGCGCGTCCTTCGCGTCGCCTTCGGGCGCGCCCGCGTCGACCCAGCCCGCGATCGTGTCGATCTCCTTCGACGTGAGCGAGCGGTCGTTCTTCCATTCGCCGATCTTCGGATCGGCGTGCCAGGGCGGCATGCGGCGCTTGACGACGACTTCCTTGATCTGCTTCGCGGAGGACTTCGCCTTGTCGTACTTGAGCAGCGGGAAGGGCCCGACCTCGCCGGGGCGATGGCACTCGACGCAGCGCTTCTGAAGGATGGGTTCGACGTCCTTATGGAACGTGGGTTTCCCGGAGGCTGCGGGCGCGGCGGACTTTCCGGCGACCTTCTCGACCGCACAGCCGGGGGCTTCGGTGGCGCTGACCCGGGGCTTGCGGCCGGAGAGCACGGCCTCGATGGCGTCGACCAGATAGTTCGCCGTCGGCGCTTCCTTCGTGTAGCCGATGCCGTACTGGTCGTCGACGGCGCCGCGGTAGCGCAGCACGGCCTTCTCATCGACGACGAACGCTTCGGTCGTCCGCTCGGGTCCGAAGAGCGCGACGAAGCCCTTGTCGTCGCTCGAGACGGTGAGGAAGCGGACGCCCTTGGGGGAGTACTCCTTCGAGAGCCGGTCGAGGCGGGGCTTGTAGAGCTTCGAGACCGGGCAATCGGGGCCGCTGAAGGCGACGACCAGGAGCTTCGCGTCCTGCAGCGCGGCGGCGATGGCGGAGTCCGTATACGCGCGACCGATGCCCGCCTTGGCGGGATCGAGGGCGGCGGGGGCCTGCTTCGTCTCCTGGGGGAGAGCGGGCAGCGCCAGCAGCAGGAACAGCCAGACGGGTTTCATGGTCACGGTTCAGACCACGATACCGCCGTCCAGGTTCGGTGGTTTCAGTTCAGCGGGGCGCTTTATTCGCGACCGGCGCCTCCCGCAGATCGTAGACCTCGACGAACCGGGTCAGGCCGTCCGACGGGTCCCGGTTGAGCTCATCCAGCACCAGCGCGTTCCGGAAGCGGCCGAGCTCCAGGTAGGCCCGGTAATCGTCGGGGATCGCGATCTTCTCCTCGCGCAGCGCCTGGAGGTTGCCCTCCTGGCGCTTCTGCTGGAAGCGCTTCCAGGCGTCGGGGTTCTTCTGGGCCCATTCCTGGTACCAGGTGGAGGAGGGCGCCTTCGTCTCGCGGATCCGCTTGAGGCAGGCCCGCTGCTTCGGCGTGATCAGCTCCAGCCGGCCGATCATGACGCGGGTGATGTCGGCGTCGAGCGACGTCTTCATCGGCAGTACGTAGTCGGTCCACGCCCGGGGCACGAGGAAGAAGAGACGCATGCCGTGGCTGCGGAAATAGGAGGCATCCCAGGTGTTGAGAAGCGCGTCGGCTTCGTCCGGGTTGAGCCCTTCGCCGACGAGGCCCGCGTTCATCTCCGTCCGGAGCGCGCTGAGCCGTCCCAGCGAGTAGTCCTCCTCCTCGAAGATTCCGGGGATGCTGGTCATGACGCCGATCTCCGTGCCGGCGATCTTCTGCGACGCGACGGTCCGGAAAGCGGTGCTGCCGTCCTCGCGGATGTCGGCCAGCCAGAGTCGCGGAATGCGGAGCGGCGCTTTCTGGGCCAGCTCCTGGGGCAGCCATCCCTGGAGCACGATCGTCTTTCCCTCCTGCGTCCGCTGGGCCACCACCGGCGCGCTCATGTAGGCGACGCCGCGATAGAACAGGAAGCGCTCGGACTCGCCGCCGGCCGCGGTGATCGACGCAGCCTTCACGTTGCGCGGCGAGAGCCAGACGGCGTCGTCGGTCTTCGGGAACGTGCCCTCCTTGCCGATCTGGAGGCCCTTCCAGTCCAGGCTTCCCTGCGTGCCGCGATTCAGCCGGCCGTACTGGAACGTTCTCGTCTGCAGGCCGGGGGCTCCGACCCTGGCGTCGGGATAATACTCGGTCAGCCAGCCGCCCCGGAAGTCCACATGGAGGTCGACGCTCTGCGGGAGCTTCGCCTGGGCGGGCGGGTGGAAATACACGACGGGCGTCTCCAGGCGCAGGATGACGTCGGGATGCGCCCGGGGAACGTCCTTGAAGAAGACGGGGGCAAGGTCGTCGATGGGGACGAGCAGCGAGCGGCTCAGGCGGTGGCAGAACGGGGGAACCGGCTCATCTTCGGTGTTGATCCAGCCCAGCGGAGAGCCCCACTCGGTCTGGAGGGCCGTGAAGGTGCCCCATTCGTGGATCTTCCAGCGTTCCGGGGCGTTCTGGGCGCCGGCCCCCGCCGGCAGGAGGGCGGCGATTCCCGCGATCAGGGCTGCGTGTCTCAGGATCTTCATGACGGCTCTCCTTCCGGGGATTTCCCAAGGGCTCCAACCTCCATGAGACGCTCCGGAGAGGACAATGAATAATTGTTTATTATTGATTCAATAATGATTATGGTTGTATTCATGGCGGCGCCGATCCTGTCCTTCTCGACGGACCAGGTGGCGGCCTTCGTCGAGCTGGCGCGGCTGGGCAGCCTGCGCGCCGCGGCGGGCGCCCTTCATCTGACCGAGCAGGGGCTGCGCGGCCGCCTGCTGGTGCTGGAGGAGCGGCTGGGGGTCGAGCTCTACCGCAAGCAGCGCGGGCCGAGGCGCGTCGGGCCGATCACCGACCAGGGGCGCCGCTTCCTGCCCCACGCGCTGGCGTTCCTCGAGCAGGCCCGACGGCTGGCCGAGGCGTCCGGTCTCGCGCGTGCGCCCCGCGATATCACGGTTGCGGCGTCCCAGTACCTGATCCTCTACGTGCTCATCGACGCCGTGCAGAAGTTCCATGCCGCCCATCCCGGCTTCCGGGTGCGGCTCAGCAATCGGACCGAGCAGGAGATCGAGAAGGCGCTGCTCGAGGATCCGGAGATCGCGCTGGGGCTCGCCGCCCCCTATGAGACCTCCGCCGACCTCGAATACCTCCACCTGTTCTCGATGGACTGGAGCCTGATCGCCCCGCCGCGTCACCCGATCCTTCGAAAGGGCAAACTCCGGCTGGCGGACCTGGCGGACCAGCCGCTGATCCTCTTCGAGCGGGGATCCACCGGCCGGCAGCACGTGATGGACGCCTTCCACGGCGCCGGGCTGCCGCTTCGGGTCGACATGGAGACGACCACGACCGAGATCATCGTCCGCATGGTGGAGGCGGGGCTGGGAGTCTCCATCGTTCCGCTGATGCCGAGCGGGGTGGTGACGCGAGGCCGCCGGATCGCCGTGCGCCCGCTGGGGGATCAGATCCGGCCGATCCATTCCGGCATCCTGATCCGTCGAGGGGAGACGCTGTCCCCCGCGAGCCGCGCCTTCATCGAATTCCTCTTGCCGCAGGCCGGAAAGAAGACGGGGCCGCGCTGAGGCTTATCCTTTAAAGGTCGGGATTGTGGGGTTGCCCCTTCGATCCGCTTCGCTCGCTCAGGGCAGGTTCCCGAAGGGCATGGAACCTGTCCGGGCTGCTTGCCGCAGGGCGGTTTCGAGGGCGGAGCGGATCCGACGGAGCTCCCCGGTGCTGGCCTGCTTCTTTCGGACCAACCGCCGCGGCAGGGGAAGGTTCGCCGAATTCCTACGGGGCGGCCTGGAAGACGATGTCCTGCGCGCCCCGCCAGAGGACCAGCTTCCCCAGGCTGGGGAGCTGCGCGGCGCCGTCCACGATCGTCAGGAACGGCGTGCCCTCGAGGACCCCGTCCTTGCAGGCGAACACCGATTCTCCGTACGGGAAGAGGATCTCGGTTTCGCTGATCCCGCCGGGGTAGAAGAGCAGCTGGCCCGGGGCCGGCTTCGAGATCGGGTGCTCCGCCTCGACGCCGAGCTTGAAGTCCCCCAGCGGCACCCAGCACGCCTCGCCGCTCCAGCGCGCATGGATCAGCTTCTGCCGATAGGGGAGGAACTTCAGGAACGCGGCGCAGGTCTTCGGCGCCGCGGCCTCCTCGAGCCTCGCGCGGAAGACATGCGGACCCGCCACGACGTGGAGGAGGGTCATCGTTCGAGCCGGCCCACGATCCAGCGGGCGACGTGGGCCTTCGTCGCCGACTTGAAGCTTCGGACGACGCCGCCGCCCCGATAGACCTGGCAGTCCATCCGATCCGACGCGAACGTGCGCGGCGTGTTGAGGACGATATAGTCCAGGTTCTTCTTCGCGTCCTTCTCGAGCGCGTGGCGGACCGCGTCCTGCACCTCGAGGGCAAACCCGATCAGCATGCGATCGCCCTTCCGGCGGCCCATCTCGCCGAGAATGTCCCGTGTGCGGACGAGCTTCAGCGTCAGCGGGGCGTCGCTCTTCTTGATCTTCCCCGCGACCCGGCTCGCGGGTCGATAGTCGCCCACCGCCGCCGTCGCGATGGCGGCGTCGATTCCCGGGTAGGCCTTCATGACCGCGCGATACATCTCGTCGGCGCTCACGACCCGGACCACGCGGACGCGGGCAGGGTCGGGAAGGGCGACGGGCCCCGTCACGAGCGTGACGTCATGCCCGGCTTTCGCCGCTGCGGCCGCGCACGCGAAGCCCATCTTGCCGCTGGAGGCGTTGCTGAGGAAACGGACGTCGTCGAGATACTCGCGGGTGGGACCGGCGGTGACTAGGACACGCACCGGACGATTTCCTCGACGATCTGGGCGGGATTCGCGAGGCGGCCCTTCGCATACGTCCCGCAGGCGAGGAAGCCGCTCTCGGGTTCGACGAACCGGTAGCCGCGCTTCTTGAGGAGCGCGATGTTCTCCTGCACCGCGGGATGCTTCCACATCCGGTCGTTCATCGCGGGCGCGACGAGCACCGGGCAGTCCACGGCGAGCAGCAGCGAGAGCAGCATGTCGTCGGCGATCCCGTGGGCCGCCTTGCCCATGAAGTTTGCCGTCGCCGGCACGATCGCCACCAGGTCGGCGTCGTCGGTCAGCGTGATGTGCGTCGGGTCCACGACGCTCTCCAGGTCGAACTGGTCGATCATGACCCTCCGGCGGGTGAGGGTCTGGAAGGTGAGGGGTCCGACGAACTGGGTCGCGGAGCGGGTCATCACGACGTTGACGCCCGCGTCGCGCTGCACGAGCTGCGAGACGACCTCGGCGGCCTTATAGGCGGCGATCGAGCCGGTGACCCCGACGACGATCTCCTTGCCCTTCAAGGCGCCGTTCTTCGGGGTCCCCACGATCGCACCTTACTCCGACTTCTTCTTGGACTTCTTGCCCTCTTCCTTGCCGTCGCCGAGCTCCAGTCCCTCGAACGTGACCTTGCCCTGGCGGATCTCCTCCATCACGATGTTGATGAGGTTCCGGTCCTCGAGGTCGACCAGCTTCTGGGCGCCCTTGACGAGCTCCTTCAGGCGCTTCTGGATGAGCACCGTCAGCTTGTAGCGGCCGCCGAACTTCTCGGCCAGCTGATCGATCTCGGTGTAGTTCTGGGTCATGTCGCCTCCAAATCAGCCAAGCAGGTTTCGCGCCCGGGCGAGCGCGAGGATTTCGTCCACCGCCCGTTCCACGGTCGTATTCACCACGACCGCGTCGTAAGAGTCCTTCTGTGCCATCTCCCGTTCCGCCCGGGCGAGCCGCAGCTTCACGGCCTCCGGGCCCTCCGTCTTCCGACCCTCCAGCCGCTTCCGCAGCTCCGCCATGTCGGGCGGAGCGATGAAGACGTACATCGCGGGCCCCCCCATCTTCCGCAGCGTCGCCGCGCCCTGGGTGTCTATATCGACCAGCACCACCTTCCGGCTGGCGAGCTCCTGGTCGATTCTCTCCTTCGGCGTCCCGTACAGGTTGCCGTCGATCTCGGCCCACTCCAGGAACTTTCCCTGGGCGATCTCGGCCTCGAACTCCGGCCGCGTCAGGAACCGGTACTCGATCCCGTTTTTCTCCGTCCCCCGGGGCGCGCGCGTCGTCGTCGTCATCATCCGCGGGATCCCCGCCTCCCGCAGCTTTTTCGCGATCGTACTCTTGCCCACCCCGCTCGGGCCGGAGATGACGAGCAGCGTGCCCCTACTCAACGTTCTCCACCTGCTCTTTGATCTTCTCGAGGTCGGCTTTCATCTCGACCGCGCACGCGGCGATCTCGCCGTCGTTGGCCTTCGACGCGATCGTGTTCGTCTCGCGTCCCATCTCCTGGGTGAGGAAGTCGAGCCGTCGTCCGAGCTGGCCCTTCTGGCCGGCGATCTTCCGGAACTCCCCGATATGGGCGCGGAGCCGCTGGATCTCCTCGCTGGTGTCGCAGCGGTCGGCGTGGATCGCGACTTCCTTCACGATGTCCAGCTTCGCGGCCTCCAGGCCGCGCTGCGTGAGGAGCTGCTGGATCCGGTCGTCGAGCCGCTTCTGATAGGTCTCGACCACCGCGGGCACCCGCGACTGCACCTTGCCCAGGCGGCCCTCGATGTTGCCCAGGTGCTGCTCGAACGCGCCGGCGATCTTCTTGCCCTCGCGCTCGCGCGTCTCGACCAGCTCGTCAAGCGCCTTCGGCAGCAGCTTCTTCACCCTCGGCCAGAGGTCCTCGTCGGACTCCGCCGACCCGTTCGACCAGAGCGACGGGACGGCCAGGAGGTCCTCCATACGGATCTCGCCCTTGAGACCCAGGGCCTTCTGGATGTCCCGCAGCTGCTTCGCCACCGCCTGGAACGTGGACAGGTCCGGCAGCGACGGGTCGGCGTCGCGCGGGGTCTTGACGGAGACGCTGACCGAGACGCTCCCGCGGCCCAGCCGCCCGCGGATCAGCTGCTCGATCTCGTTCTCCCGGCGCGCGAGGGCGTCGGGCAGGCTGATCTTGATGGTGAGGAAGCGGTGGTTCACCGAGCGCACTTCGACGCCGATGTCCATCCGGCGTTCCCTCAGGGAGGCGCTGCCGAATCCGGTCATGCTGTTCATCTCGGCGTGCCGGGGACTCCCGGGGGCGGCGCGTTCTTCGACGGAGGGAGATTCTTCATCTTCTCCTCGGTCTCGCTCGCCGGCTTGGCGCCCGGCTCGGCCGCCGTCGCGCCGCCCTTGTTCGTCCAGTTGATGCAGAAGGCGAGGACAAGGAAGGAGACCGCGAGGAACACCGTGAACTTGTTGATGTGCGAGTGCGCCTTCGTGCCGAAGAACGAATCGCTGCCCATCCCGCCGAAGGCGGCCGCCATGCCGCCTTCCTGCGACGGCGTGATGACGACCATGAACACCAGCAGCAGGCAGATGATGATGAAGAAGATGCTGAGCAGGGTTCCGATGAACCCGGCGGCCGCGAGCATCGCGATCATGACTTGTACCTCACGATTTTCACGAACGAATCGACCTTGAGGCTCGCGCCGCCCACCAGGGCGCCGTCGATGTCCTCCTCGGCCATGAGTTCCTTGACGTTCTCGGGGCTGACGGAGCCGCCGTAGAGGATCCGCATCCCCTGGCCGACGGCCTCGCCGGACTTCTGCGTGATCAGCTTGCGGAGGTAATGGTGGACCTCCCCGGCCTGACGGGGCGTGGCGGTCTTCCCCGTGCCGATGGCCCAGACCGGTTCGTAGGCGAGGACGCAGCGGGCCACGTCCTCGGGCGTCAGGCCGTCGAGCCCCTTCGCGATCTGGCGCTCCACCACCTCGCGGGTGACGCCCATGTTGCGCTCTTCGAGGAGCTCGCCCACGCAGACGATGGGGAGGAGGCCGGCGGCGAGGCAGGTCTTGGTCTTCCGGTTGACCATCTCGTTGGTCTCGCCCATGACGTGGCGGCGCTCGCTGTGGCCGAGGAGGACGGCGCCGACTCCGACCTCCTTCAGCATGGCGGGGGATACTTCACCGGTGAAGGCGCCCTTCGCCTCCCAGTGCACATCCTGGGCTCCCAGCTTGATCGGGCCGCCGTCGAGCACCTGGTGGACCGCCTCCAGCGCCAGGAAGGGCGGGCAGACGAGGACCTCCGGTCCCCCCGCGTTATCGCCCAGTTCCTTGCGGAGGCCTGCGGCGAGATCGCGGGCGTCCTTGAGGAGCCCGTTCATTTTCCAGTTTCCGGCGATGAGAGGGGGGCGCATGGGAACCTAAGATTATACGGATTGCGCCGGGAGGGTCAAGAGGCAAGAGGCCCCCCCGGGGCCGCCGGGCCCTGCTCCGGCGGCGATGGAGCAGGATCAGCCCCGGCAGCAGCAGCAGCTCCGGACCCAGCAGGCCGCAGCCTCCCCACACCTTGGGCAGCTCGGGCGGAACCTCGTCGTCGAGATTGTTGCAGGAGACGTCCGGCACCGCCATGCCGGAGTAGGTCGGATCCGAGGTCGACAGGGGGTCGGTTTCGATCGTGTACGCGACCGTGAAATCCAGGGCCGTATCGTCGACACCGGTCACGGTCACGACATGCGGCTTGTCCCAACTCCCCACGCCTCCGGGGGTATAAGAAACCCCCGGGGCCTTCAGGAAGACGAGCGTCGTCGGCGACACCGTCCCCTCCTGCAGGTTGAGGCTTCGCAGGTTCAGGGTGACGTCGCTCGTCGGCTGGCTGTTCAGGACGACCTGGAAGCTGTCCATGCCGCCGCTCTCGGTGGTCACGATTCCGTTCGTGCGGTTGATCGTGATCCCCGGCGTGTCGTTGTCCCTGTTGGTGCATTGCAGGTCGGGGATCGTCACGGCCCCGTAGAACCCGCTGGTCGCGACGCGGACCGTATAGGGCTGGTCTCCGTCCGCAAAGTCGTCGTTCACCCCCGTGATCGTCAGGGGGATCTGCGTTCCCACCGGCTGGGGGCCGGTGATGGAGAAGACGATCGAGGCCAGGGGGCCGAAACCCATGGCGCTGACGACGCCCTCCGCGGCGTTGCTGCTCGTGACCGTGAGGGTCGCCGTCTGACCCGACGGGAGCGCCTGGTTGAGGCGGATCTGCGCCGTCGTCGACAGGCCGCTTTCATTGGTGAACAGCCCGGTCAGGGGCAGGACGGAGACGAGCCCGGGCAGCGCGGAGGCCTCGTTGGAGTTCGGGCCCTCGCCGTAGGTCACTCCGGAGACGACGTAGTAGTAGAGGGTTCCGGGGGTCACGGTGTTGTCGACGAAGCTCGTGCCGGCGACGTTGGACATGATCGTGGTGTAGGGTCCGCCGGACACCGTGCCGCGCTTCACGTTGTAGACGACGGCTCCGCTGGACGTCCAGTTCAGAGAGACCGAGGCGCTGGCCGCCGTGGCGGTCAGGTTCGTCGGCGCCGCGGGTCCCTGTCCCCCGCCCGAGAGAGCGGTGATTTCCCCGTCGGCGAGCGCGCGGCTGTAGATGCGGATGTCGTCCATGCGGCCCGGCCAGTAGGTGTGGAATCCGGCGTAGCCCAGGGTGACAGGGTCGGCCGACGTGCCGGGCGTGCCGTTCCGCGTGCCCGTCCCGCCGGCGACGCCGTTGATGAACACCGTCGCGGCGTTTCCGGAGAGGCGGCAGGCGACATGCGTCCAGGAGTTCAGCGGGATGGTGCCGGTGCTGAAAACGTCGAGGACCGATCCGCCGGTGCCATTGTACATCTGGAAGAGGATGCGGGTTCCCGCGCCCGATTCCTCCCAGACGCCGAAGGTGCGGACGGCGGAGGCGCCCTTGCCGACCAGGCGGACCCAGTCGCCCGCCTCGGAGTTCTTGTAGATCCACAGCGCGATCGTGATGTCCCCGGTGATGTTGAGATCCGCCGCGCTGGGGATGGTGACGACGCCCGCGGCGCCGTCGAAGCCGAGGCAGGCGGCCGAGTTCGTCCCGAGCGCCGCCGCGGTGTTGGCCGGTCCGGGCAGGGACGTCAGTCCGGCGCTCCAGGCCTGGCTGTCATGGCCGTTGCCGGACGAGTCCCTGGAGGGACTCGCGGTCTCCTCCAGCCGCCAGAAGCCGACCATCCCGCTGCCGACCTGCTGGAAGAACGCCGCTCCGCTGGCGGCGCCCGCAAGACAGACGAAGACCGCGACCTTGAAGAATTGCCTCATCGCTGCACCCATCACCGGCGCTGGAATGGATCGACCCCCCCCGTCACCGCTCACCGACCCGATCCGCCCGGTACCCGGTCATGGGTCAGTTGCCCATAGGGTTTGAAATGGGTAATTGAATTCACGAATCCTGAAACTCAAGGCGGGGAGGAAGCGTATCCGCGGCTGCTGACCGCAGGGGGGAGGGAACGCGACGGAAGTCTACTTCCCGGATTCCGGCGGGGGATCCTTCTGCCAGAGGCTGCCGAGGACGACGGGCCTGTTGACGTCGCCCGGCTGGAACGAGACGACCACTTCGTCGCCGACCCGGGGGATGCGCATGACGCCGCCGCGGGTTTTCCGGAGATCCTTCCGGCCGAGCGGTTTCCGGGAAAGCTTCTTGTTCGTCTTCTTGGCCATAAATCCCTCCGGCCTTCATCATAGTCGGGTCCCCGGCGGCGCTTCACGCAGAATTTGCTTGTCGGAGGCGGGGATCGGTGCTTCCCTAGAGGATGCATGAGCAAAGCGGGAAAGCCGAAGGGGGCGGGGCGCCGGACGAAGGGGATGCCCGTCGTCCAGTTCGCCGTCGATCCCCTGCTGGTGGGCGCCGACCGCGAATTTGCGGGCAACTTTCCGCCCGGCCTCCTGGTCCAGTGCGGCGTGGTTCCGCTGCGGCTCTTCCGCGATGTCGGCCTGGTCGTGGCGCACACCAAGGCCGGCCAGAAAGGCCTCGAGCGCGCCCAGAAGGCGACCGCGATCCGCCTGGTCTCCGTCCCGCCCATCCACGACTTCGGCGTCGAGCTCTTCCTGCGGACCATGGACTCGGGCGACGAGAATGGTCCGCCGCTGTGGATCCCGGAGGCCCGGCGCGAGTATCTGAACCGCATGGGCGACTTCCGGAAGCCTGAAGAGGGACCGCTCATCGCCGCGCTGCTGCTGACGTCGCCGCTGGCCTCCACCTGCCCCATGCTGATCTCGGCGATGGGCGGGGAGGGCCACGCGTTGTACCTGCATGGGACGTCGGGGCTGAAGACGGGCGTCCGCTTTCCGCTCGACCGCCTGGGCGACGTCCTCTCGCGGCTCCGCATCGAATTCGGGATGGACGGGAAGAAGTCGCACGGCGAGCCGTGGCTCGAGGGGCGCGGCCGGCAGGAACGCGGCCTCGAGGATCTGACGGGTCTTCAGCTGCCCCTGGAGGGCACGGCGTTCGTCGTCGAGCCCAAGGGCGGGATGAGGTAGCGGCCATGGAAGAGATGAAGAAGCAGCCGTACGAGCGGATCCTCTTCGTGTGCTGCAACCAGAAGGATCCGGGCGAGGCGTCGTGCGCGAACCGCGGGTCGGGCGAGTATCAGAAGCAGCTCAAGGAGTACATGAAGTCGAAGGGCGTCCGCGGGATGCGGGTCTCGCGCTCCCTCTGCCTGGGCCTCTGCGAGCAGGGCCCGAACATCTGCGTCATGCCGGAAAACGTCTGGTACACGGGCGTCACGCCGAAGGATCTGGACGAGATCAAGTCGAAGTGGATCGACTCCATGCCGAAGTGAGCCCGGCGCCTACTTCTGCGCGCGGGCCTCGACGCGGAGCGTGTCGAACTGCAGCTCGAGGATCTGGGAGGAGCTGCCGTTCCCCTCGATCGTGAAGGAGCTGATGCGGCCCGGTCCGAGCACGGTCCCCTTGGCCGCGTTGCCCGACGGCTTGAACTCGTTCAGGCGGAACTGGTGCAGCTTCCACTCCGTCGTCAGGGTCACCTCGACCATAAAGGTCAGCGTGTTGTTCCCGGTGTCGTCGTGGAGGTAGAGCTCCATCTGCGTGGCGCTGCTCTTGCCCCGCGCCCGCGCCCAGAAGCTGATCGACTCGGCCCGCGGCGTCATGCCGATGAGCGGGTGGTTGACGCGGGCGCCGCTGGGGATCGTCAGGCGCGCGGACCTCCGGCCTTGCTGGGGCTCCTCGAACGCGTTCCCGCCCGTCGCGCCGCCGCGCAACTGCCACTGTCCCGGGAAGTCCTCGAAGTCCATCTCCACGAGGATGTTCGCGGGCTGACGCGCGCGCTCGTCGCAGATCTTCTTGTAGCTCTTCACCTGGGTCAGATTCGATTTGACGTAATCCGTCTCGGCCAGGTCGCCGGTGAGCCGCTGCATGATCTCCGCCGCGCCCTCGAAATTGCCGGCGGTGATCTCCTTCTTGGCCAGCGGAAGCAGTCGCCGCGCCTCGTCATTGCGGTCGCTGACCTTTTTCTTGCCGGCGTCGGCGATCTTCGCCCCGATCTCCGCGTCCTTCGCCTTGGCAAAGCGCGTCGCTCCGAACTTCTGCCGGTAGTCCTCCATCGCGTCGGCGGCTTCGTCGAACTTCTTCTCCTGCAGGCTGTCGTTGTACCCCTTCAGGGCGAGATTCCAGCTCTTGCTCGCCTCGTCGTCCGCGGCCGCCTCGTTGGCCTGCGCGTACTTGGTCCGGAGATCCCGGATCTCGGCCTCGCGGGCCTTGTAGGTGTCGGTGTCCCGGTGCGTCTCGACCTGGACGAGGCTCAGCTGCATCTGCTTCCAGTTCGGGACCAGGGCCGCGGCGTGGGCGTCGGCAATCGACTTCGCGGTGTCGTTCTCCTCTTTGGCCTTGGTCGCGGCGGTCGCCAGATCGCCGAGACGCTTTTCGACGGTCTCCAGCCGCTTCTGCTGGTGCTGATGCACCAGGAGATTGACCTTGATGGTGACGTCGGACCAGCGGCCGGCGTCGCGGGCGGCCTCGATCTCCCTCAGGGTGTTTTCGGCGTCGAGCTCCCGCCGGCACTGGTCGAGGTCCGACTGGTACTCGACCTGGCCGGCCTTGACGAGCTGCTGGAAGACGGCGGCGGCGTCCGCCCAGCGGGCGTCGTGCTTCGCCTGGCGGCCCTCGTCGACCTGTTTCGACTTCGCGGACTCGAGGCCCCGGAGGCTCACTTCGCAGGTGCTGACGAGCTTGCCGATGTCCTCCGCATGCTGCTGCGTGTACTGCAGCGATTCGTAGTCCTTCTGAAGGCGGTGGAGGGCGATCAAGGCGTCCCGCCACTTCTCCTGCTTGACCCACTGCTCGGCCGTGCTCAAGAGGTTCGACGCCGCCAGCAGCTTCTTGGGATCGTCCTTGGGCCCATCCGGCTTCGCGGGCTGCTTCTCGACCTCCTTGTAGACGACGCGCTCCTTGGGCTGCTCCGTGGGGGGCGGCGCCGGCCGGAACGCGATCAGGGCAGCCGCGCCGGCCGCGAGCAGGCCTCCCGCCGCGACGAAGGGCCAGATCGGCGTCTTCTTCGGCGCGGCCCGGCGGATCGTATGGGCCTTCTGATGCAGCTGGACGCGGGCCTGGTACTGCCGCGCGAAACCCGCCGTGGATCCCGCCTGGATCTTCTTCAGGTCCTCGAGCATCTCGGCGGGCGTCTGGTAGCGCTGCGTGCGCTCCTTCGCCATCAGTTTCTGGATGACCCAGCCCAAGTCCTCGCGGATCTGGGGATTCACCTTCCGGGGATCCGGCACCGCTTCCTTCAGGTGCATGCTCATCGTCTCGGCCGCGCTCTTTCCCTCGTAAGGGTGCTTGCCGGTGAGCAGGTAATAGAGCGTCGCGCCGAGCGAATAGAGGTCGGCGCGGATGTCCACGTCCTTGTCGCCGCGGATCTGCTCGGGCGACATGAAGTACGGGGTACCGACCGCGAGGCCCTCCTGCGTCAGGGACTGCTCGATCGACGTCGTCGATTTCGCCAGTCCCAGGTCGCAGAGCTTCACGACGCCTTCGTTGGTGACGAGGATGTTTTCGGGCTTGATGTCGCGGTGGACCATCTGATGCTGGTGGATGTGGTCCAGCACCTCGGCCATCTGGATCGCGACCGTGAGCGCGGTCCCCTCCGCGAGCGCGCCCTTCTGCGCCGCCATCATCTCCCGGCAGCTCTTGCCGGTGACGAACTCCATGACGAAGTAGTAGATGCCGTTGGAGACGCCGACGTCGATGGCGGCGATGAGGTTCTTGTGGTTGAGGTTGGCGGCGGCCTGGGCCTCCTGGAGGAAGCGCGCGACGTAGGTCTTGTCCTTCGTGGCATTGCCGCCCAGGATCTTGATCGCGACGGTGCGGTTGACGCTGGTCTGGGTCGCCTTATAGACGACGCCCATGCCGCCCTGGCCGATCTTGCCGAGGATCGTGTAGCCGGGGATGGGGCTGGTCTGCACGCCGAGCTTCTTGAGGATGTTGGTGTGGTACTGGGGAGTGAGGTACCCCTTCTTCGTCAGGAGGTCGCCCAGCGTCTCCTCCAAGCCCATCTGGCGCATCGCCGCCTGGATCTTGATGCATTCGTCCACCTGGGCTGCGCTGACGTAGCCCAGGCCGACGGCGGTTTGCCCGAAGGCCTGATCGCTGTGCGACTGACTCATCCCCATTGTTAATACACCCGTGAGGCACCGAAGCGGAACCGGGCGGACTAGATTTGTAACCCGATCCGGGCGCCGATCAATGAGTATATAGGGCGGGAATTGCAAAACGTTACTTCTGGCACTTTGCCGTCCGCGTGTATCATAAAGAGCCTTCGCGAGGAGACTTCATGGCGCGGCGCCTGGCCCTTCTGTTCAGCCTGCTGCTTCTCTCTCCCCTCGCCTCGCAGGAAGCCGTCCCCCGGCTCTCCGTCTCGTACGCGGTCGACGTCACCAATCCTGAAAGCGGGAAGATCCGCGTCGCGATGACGGTGCGCAACAACGTCGAGCAGGACGTCCCCGTCTCCATTCCCGCCTGGGCCCCGGGCGCGTACCGCATCGTCAAGTACTGCAAGCAGCTCTGGAACCTCGAGGCGTTCAAAGACAAGCAGAAACTCGAGGTGGTTTCCGTCGACGACCAGACGTGGACCGTGAAGACCGGCGGCGCGCCGCGCTTCGTCGTCACGTACGAGCTCACGATCGACCGGCTGCGGATGGACAAGGATCACTGCTTCCTGGCGGGCCCCGACACCTATATGTACCTGGTCCAGCACAAGGAGGCGCCCTGCAGCGTCGGGTTCACCCTGCCCGACGGCTGGCGGGTGGGAACGCCGCTCGACGCCGACGGCCCTTTCTATCGCGCGCGCGACTATGACACGTTCATCGACTGCCCCACCGAGCTGGGGCGCTTCGAGCTGTTTTCATTCGAGGCCGACGGCGCCACGTACGAGCTCGTGATCCATGCGAAGGGCGCGGTCGACGGCGAAAAGCTGGTCGGGATGTGCCACCGGATCGTGATGGAGCAGAACAAGGTCTTCGGCCCGCCGCCGCTCAAGCGCTACGTTTTCCTCTATCACTTCAAGGATGCGATCGGCGGGCGCGGCCTCGAGCACCTGAACTCGACCGACATCATCATGCCGTATACCGCGATCAAGATCGATCCCCTGCTGTCGGCGTCGGTGACCTCGCACGAGTACGTCCACCTCTGGAACGTGAAGCGCATCCGCCCTTTTGAGCTGGGCCCCTTCGATTACACCCAGATCGTCCGCTCGAAGGCGCTGTGGCTCTGCGAAGGCGTGACCAGCTACTACGGCGACCGCGGTCTCCTTCGTTGCGGGCTCTGGAAGGAGCAGCAGTACCTGGACCATCTGGGGACGGAGATCGAGACGCTCCAGAACAATCCGGACCGCAAGGTGACGCCGATCGAAAAGGCCTCCGAGACCGTCTGGGACCGCAAGGACTGGCCCCGCGTGGATTACTACAACAAGGGGGAGCTCCTCGGGATGCTGATCGACCTCAAGATCCGTACCTCCAGCCGCGGGGAAAAGACGCTCGACGACGTCATGCGCTACCTTCAGCAGAAATATGTCCTGGGGCCGGCGGCCGAAGGGAAGGGGCCGATCGGCGTGGGCTACCCCGAGAACGGGATGCTGAAGGCGCTGAACGACGTGACCAAGGAGGACTGGGCGCCTTTCTATCAGCGCTACATCAGCGGCGTCGAGGAGCTACCCTTCCAGGAGGTCCTGGAGGCGGCGGGTCTGGCGCCGCTGCTGTCGACCGTCGACCTGCCCGACCTGGGGGTCGATCTGCGGGGCACCTCGGTTCTCTACGTGTTTGCGGGGAGCGACGCGGAAAAGGCGGGGGTCAAACAGGGCGACCGGATCGTCGGCGTCAACGGCACGGAAGTTCGCGGGGCGACGATCCGCGAGGCGCTGGCGAAGCTGACCCCCGGCGAGGAGGCGACGCTGACGATGCTGCGGGCG
>DASQOM010000277.1:0-16906 GCA_035644495.1 Planctomycetota bacterium
TCGGCTTCCACGGGATCCATCGCCGTCCGCTCGCGATCGAGCACCGCCCCCTCCACGATCGTGGCCAGGTGCTGCACGAACTGGGCTTTTCGGGCGGGATCCTGGGGCGCCAGCGGGTCCGCGTTGGCCGGGAGGATCGCACGGACGGCATGGGCGGGGATCGTTCCGCCGAGGCTTTCCCGCAGTTCCTTCTCGGCCCGCTTCGCGAACGCTTCCACCTTCTCGTCGAGGCGGAGGACCTCGTTTTCGTCGTGAACGCGCTCCAGCTGCTCGTCCAGCCGGCTCAGAAGTTCCCGGTTGTACCGGCCGGACTGCGGATCCATGGAGTGGAGGATAGATCATTTCGAGGGGTTGAGGACGGGGAAAAAGCGGAGATCCCGCAGGAGTCTGCGCCTGGCCTGTTGCATCATTTCCGGGCTGCAGCGGCTAGAATGGCGCCGTGCCTGCAACGCAGCCCGTTCCTGCCGACCCGCGCCTGGACCTGCTCGACCTGACCCAGGCCGAGCTCGCCGCGCGCCTCGTCGCGGGGGGCTTCAAGGCGGCTCACGCGCGTCCGCTGTGGCGGCATCTCTACCGCAGGCTCGCCGTCGATCCGTCGACCATCAACGAGGGCCCCAAGGCGCTGCCGGCGTGGCTGGAACGGGAAACCCGCGTCCTGCTGCCGGACGTGGCCGAGCGGCTTCCGAGCAACGACGGCCACACGGTCAAGTACCTGCTCGGCCTCGAGGACGGACAGCGCATCGAAACGGTGCAGATGCGCTTCACGGGGCGGCACACCGCCTGCCTCAGCACCCAGGCCGGCTGCGCCCAGGGCTGCGTGTTCTGCGCGACCGGGCAGGGCGGACTCGCCCGGAACCTGAAGAGCTCCGAGATCGTCGCCCAGGTGCTTCACGTCGTCCGTGCGCTCCGGGAAGGCGGCGAGATCCTTCGCAATATCGTGCTGATGGGGATGGGGGAGCCCCTGCACAACTACGACGCCGTGATGAAGGCGGTCGACATCGTCTGCGACCCGGAAGGCCTCGGCATGGCTCCCGGCCGGATCACGCTCAGCACGGTCGGCCTGGTCCCCGGGATCCTCCGCCTTGCCGACGAGGGCCGGAAGCTCTCGCTGGCCGTCAGCCTCCACGGGACGACGGACGAGGAAAGGAATTCCCTGGTCCCGGCAGGCCGCCGCTGGCCGCTCGCGGACCTGGTGGCCGCCTGCCGGACCTACAGCCGGCAACTGCGCCGGAAGGTCTTCTTCGAGTGGACGCTCATCGACGGGGTGAACGACGGTCCGGAACACGCCGGGCGCCTCGCGGCGCTGCTTGCAGGCATCCCCTCGCAGGTGAACGTGATCCCCCTCAATCCCACGGCAGGCTACGACGGCCGCCCCTGCCGCTCCCCCCGGGTGCGGAGCTTCCAGGAGGCGCTCCTCCTCGCGGGAATCCCCTGCACCGTGCGCCAGCGTCGGGGCATCGACATCGCCGCCGGCTGTGGGCAGCTGCGCGTCCGGGAGCCGCGCTAGCTAGCGACGAACGGACTGCGCGCCGGCGTTACTTTTTCTGCGGCGCAGCCTCGAACGTCTCCGGCTTATAGACCCGGACCGCCCGGACTCCCTCCGCGCCGGGCAGCTCCAGGACGTGCTTTCCCGGAGGCAGCCCCTGGACCACGGTCGACGGATCGGCCGCCAGCAGCGTCGCCTTCCACTTGATCTCGAACCCGGGCGGGATCGTTTTCTTCGTCATGTCCTGCACCTTCTTGATCCACCAGTCGCCCGGTTCGATCACCACGCGACCCGACGTCGACTCGAAGCGCTCCGCGCTGACCCCTTCCCCGTCCGGACCGGTGACCGACCCGGTGACCGCGAAGCGGATGTGCTCCGCCTTCTCGTCCACCTCGAGCACCTTCAGCGTCCAGTCCTCGATGACGCGGGGCTTCGCCGACGACACCCGCAGCAGCGCCGGACCCCAGAACGACTGGCTGAGGCTCGTCCTCGTGAAGGCGATGCACTCGGGGAACTCCGACGGCGGCTTCCCGTCGATCAGGACCTGCGGCGCCTTCCCGCCGACCAGGTCCACGCGGTTCCCCTCGAACTCGACCTTCAGATCCTTGCCCAGCGGCAGGGTCTGCACCGACGCCTTCGCCGCCTCCGTCAGCAGCGCGGGCTTGTAGACCAGATACCGCTTCACGATCTCCGCCATCACGAAGCAGCCGTGGTCGTTCAGGTGGACGTCGTCCTTCAGCAGCGCTTTTGGCTCCAGGGAGTTCGCTTTCAGGTAGGCCAGCCAATGGCCGCGGACGTCCGCCAGCCCGCAACCGTACTTCTTCGCGAGGTCGGGCAGGAATACGTCGTTCATCATATGGTCCCACCACATCGGGTCCTTCTGCTCCGGATGCTCGACCGGCCATTTCGTGACATGGTCCCGCTGCATCAGGATCTCGGCGGTGGTCCGGGTCCGGATCAGCCTCAGGATCTCCTCGTACTGATTGTTCCCGCCATAGACGTGGAAGATGACGAGGTCCGGGTAGAACGCGGGGATGTCGTGTTCCGCGATGCGGCTGAGGAGCTGGGACGCGAAGCCGCCGACGGCCTTGTTCTCGATCCGGAGGTCGGCGTTCGGGAAGCGGCGGCGCAGGTCGTCGGCCACTTGCTTCCACCAGTCCTGTTCGGTGATCGACTGGCCGTAGAAAAGCACCCGCACCGAGTTGCGCTGCTGGGGGGTGCTGGTCGCCAGGAGGGTCAGGGTGCGCTGGATGCCCGCCCCGAAGCTCGGGTCGTCGGCGACCGGCGGGAGCGGCGGAAAGGGCCTCCGTTCCTGGACAGGGGCGAGGAAGCAGGCCGCGATCAGCAATAGTTTCATTGGGGCTAGTAACCGCAGCGGCGGCGCCGGCAACACCCAAAGCGTCGTCGATTCCCAGGCGCAGGCCGAGCTGACGAATGCCTCCGACACGGACCGATGGACCAATCCCAAGGGCGGTCCGTCAGCGGGTGCTGAGAAGCCGCTGAAATTTGACTTCGAAATTCACAGCGGGACGACCGTCGAGAATTGGACGGTCAAGCCCACTCCGAGGCAGGGTCGCCTGGTTTCCCGCATTCTTGCGCGCGTTCGACGCGCTCGAGGCGGCCTCCCTGGAAGGGACGCCCCCGACTTCCCCTTCCCGCCCCGATTCTCTACGATGACGGGAGATGACTCCGCTTCAAGCGTGGGGGATCGTCGCGGCGGGCGCCGCCCTGGCCCTGCTCTGCCTCTATTCGGCCTTCCGGCTGCGCAGCCGCGAGCGGCTGCTGACCCTGCTCCCCACCGTGAAGACCCAGGGCGTCTTCATCGGCTTCGTCGAGATCAAGGGCGTCGCGGAGGCGCCGCGCCCCCTGACCAGCGCGCTGGCCGCGCGGCCCTGCGTCCAGTACTCGTGGAGCGTCGAGGAGCACTGGTCCCGCACGGAAACGGAGCACTATACGGACGACCAGGGACGCCGCCAGACGCGGACCAAGGAGGAGAGCGGCTGGAAGGCCGTCGCCGAGGGGGGCGAGATGCTCCCCTTCTATCTGCGCGACGACACCGGCGTGCTCCGGGTCGACCCTCGCGGAGCGGAGATCGAAGCCACGACGTTCTTCGACGACACCTGCGGCCGCGGAGAATCTCTCTACTACGCGAAAGGGCCGGCGGAGGCGATCTCCGATTCGGATCACCGGCGTCGCTTCGTGGAGCGCGGCGTGCCGGTCGGGGCGGAGCTGTATGTCGTCGGCCAGTCGCGGGAGCGGCGGGACGTCGTCGCGGCGGAGATCGCCGCCGACCAGAAGGCGCCCCTGTTCCTGATCTCGACCCGCAGCGAAAAGCAGGTGGTGTCGGGCATGGGCTGGGGCTCCTGGGGCCTGGCGGTTCTCGCCCTGATCCTGACGGGCGCGGGGATCTTCATCGGCCTGAAGGGGCAACGGGACGTTCCCATTCCCGAGTTGATCGCCGGGGTCGCCGCGTTCCTCGCCGCGTGGACCCTCGGCTGGTGCTGGATGGCCTACAACTCCCTTATTGCGCTGCGGCAGCGGGTGCGCAACGCGGGGTCGCTGATCGACATCGAGCTCAAGCGGCGCCACGACCTGATTCCGATGATCGTCGCCTGCGTCCAGGGATACCGGGATCACGAGGCGACGGTGAAGAAGGAGGTCGCGGCGATGCGGACGCAGATGACGGCGACGCTGCCCGGCCAGCCGGGCCCGGATCCGGCCGCGGTCGTCCCCTCGCTGCGCGCTATCGTCGAGCACTATCCCCATCTGAAAGCCGACGCCTCGTTCGAGGCGCTGCGGAAGTCGCTGACGGAGACGGAGCAGCGCATCGCGCTGGCGCGCTCGTACTTCAATTCGATCGCGGCGGGCTACAACTCCTGTCTCGAGGTGCTGCCCGACCGCTTCATCGCCTCGTTCGGCGGCCTGCGCCCTCAGCCCCTCTTCGCGGCCGCCGACTTCGAGCGCGTCGCGGTGACGGTCGAGCTGTAGCCCCTAGAACAATTTCCGGAGCCTCTTGAGCTGGGCCTCTTCGACGCGGACGAACTGCATCGCCACGTGGAGTCCGTCCTCCGAATGGACGAAGCGCACCGGCCGCCCCAGGACCTGGAAGTCCTTGAGGGGCCCGCTCAGGACGCGGATTCCCAGGTGATGGGGAACCACCGGCAGGGCCTTTTCGGGCAGCAGGATGGCCCGGAGCAGCGCTCCGGAGAGGGAGACATTCCAGATCACCGCCTCGCCCCGATCGAAGAGCCGGCCGTTGTCCAGGAAGACGCTCAACTCCACGGGGATCGAGCAGTCCTTCCGCTCGTGACGCCGCCGGCTCAGGGGCGATGCCGGGGGCGGACGGACCTGGGGAGTCCGGAACTGGGGGGAAGGAGCGATGTGCCGGTCTTTGCTGTTTTTCACCGCGATGGCCATGCACTTCGTGCAATAGCGCTTCCGGAGCAGGACCACCGCTTTCCCGCTCTCGAAATCGCGGGCTGGAATGATCACGTGGCAGAAGTCGCAGGGGGCGGCCTCCGGCGTCATACGGGCTCCATCAGCGGGGAGCGGTCCTGCTCCAGCGAGTCCCCCCTCCCCACCCGGAACCCAGCATTCCGGATGCCTCAAGAGTATATCCCAAAATGGCGCATTTGTTATGGGCCAGTAAAGAAGGACCCGGAGGACCGCCCGTGCGAGCGATCCTCCGGGGTCCGGTGTTGGGGGTTGGCTTGGGAATCCGGTCTTCCGGACTCTCCAGACAGAGACTCGCAACCCCTCCGGATTCCTTTTGGGGTTCCCGCTGAATTTCCAGCAGGATCTCCATGAGCCGCTCCAGCATGGCGGGCCCGGCGATCTCCGGAGTTGCTCCCAGACCGACCAGGCAGCCGGCCATGATCGCCGTGTGGGAGGCCCGCTCGATTTCGGTGGACCGAATGATTTTTTCAAGCCCGTCGAGGACGGCATCCCATTCCGCCTGGGAGGCGCGATCGGCGGCCCGGCTCATCCGCTGCGCCGCCTCTCCCAGTCTTTCCGACCTCAGGCCCTCCTCGAGCAGCGCGACATGGCCCTCAAAGGCCTGGTGGAGTGTTCCCATCGCCCGGGATTGTACCTTTTGAGATGAACCTTCAGGGGACCCCCCCCCGCCGGGAATTCACAATTTGCAGCAGCACCCATGACATTTGAGCCTGAATACGGGCTATATTTACAGGGGCGCAAAGGGGCGCTGGGGTTCGACCGGGAGGGTGGATGTCCGATACTCCGCGACAGAAGAGTTCGACGGCGTCTTTTTCAGTCGATCCTCAAATCCTTCAGTCCCTGCGGCTCGCCCGCGCGAGTCAGGCCTTCCTCCGGACGCTCCCCAAACCCCCTGAGCTCTGGGAGGCCTTCCTTCTCTCCCACGCGCATCGCATGTTCCTCCGCTGCTGGCTGGATCTCCGCATCCGCAGGGTCGACTCCGACGCGGTCGGCGAAGCGGAGAAGACGGTGCTCGAAAAGCTCGAAGAGGTCCGCCAGCAGTACGGCCCCTGGATGGCCGGGCTGCACGTCTTCCTGGCGACCCTGCCCCCTCCGGAGGCCGAGACCCGGGCGATCGCCCTCGCCCTCATGACGATCTCGGATTCCTCCCGCGAAACAAGCCTGCGCTGGATCGCCGATCCGTCGGGCAGCCGCACGATGGCGACGGAGGAGATGCGCCAGCTGCAGCTGCTCGCGAAACCCTATCAGCAGGCCATGGGCGACGGCACGAGCCGGAGAGAGAAAGCCGCCGCCGCGGCGGCGCCGACGGAGCCCAAACCCGAAGCGGACGGGAACTCCACCATCACCCGCATCCTCCCGCGCGGGGTGAAGATGGAGACGCTCGAAGACGTCGGCCGCGTCGACGACTGCAGCCGGATCCTCAAGGAGTTCGATCCCGAGATCCAGCTCTGGGAGTGCTTCTGCCTGGTCATGACCGACGACGCCTCCCGTCGATCCATCGATGATCTGATCCGCAGGAAGAAGGCCGCGCCGACCCAGACTTCCTTCCAGGATGCCCAGGCGCTCCTGGGCCGGCTCCAGGAGATCCGGAAGGAGCACGCCTCCTTCGTCGTCGCCCTGGCGGCGTTCCTGAGCGAGCTTCCCGTCGGACAATACGCGACGGAGACGCGGGAACTGGCGCTCGGGTTCATCATGGCGGGGTCGGTCGGCCGGGAGCACGCCGCGCTGTGGCTGAAAAATCCAGACCACTATCGGCAGGAAGCGTCCACGCGCTTCGAGGGCCTCATCGGCCGCGCCATGAACTATCAGACCGCCCTGCGCGCCTTTGCCTGAAGTCGGGAATCGAGCTGGACCGTCAATTAGCCGCAGCGGGGGTCGTCGATCCCCGTGGCCCTACTCGTCGTTGAGACGTCCCGGGGGGTCGGCGTGATAGAGCTGGCGGTCCAGCACTTCGCCGCCCCGGAAATGGGTGAGCACGGCTGCGACATCCCAGCACCGATCGATGCCGTCGGGCTGACCGGGCAGGCGACCGGCCAGCACGCCTTCCCCGCGGAGATTCCGGGTGTCCACGACGAGGCGGGTCAGACCCGTGCTCTCGTCTTCGATCTTCCCGTCCAGCGTGATCACTCCCGCAGGGAAGGGGCGCGCCTCTCGGCCCGTCACCGCCTCGACCCGCACGCGGAAATTGATGCAGGGGCCGGGGGGCAGATCGGCCGGGGCGGACACCTCGACCGAGGCGGGCGGCGCCGACAGCCGGGGGGCCGGGAACTCCGGCGACGCGGGGGGCCGCCGGCGGAGGGAGAGCGGAAGAGAGAATGGGAGGGGGAGCTCCCCTGTCGTTCTGCCGGTTCCAGAATGCCGGAAGCGCCCCCGGACGGTGGTGTGCATGGTTCGCACTCAGGGAGTCGTGATCATGATGGACGGGAAGGACTGCCTGAGCTGGAAGGCCGACGATGACAAAGTCTTGGTCTTCCCCGCATTCGCCGTGACCCGCCCGGTTCAGCTTTTCCTGGGCGTCGGCGCGGGCGCTTGCCAGATCTCGAAGCTCACGCTGACCACACCGAAGGAGAAGTAGCCTTGGCCGCACTCCCCGATCGACCCGGTGACCGTTTCCTCCGACGATGCGGGAAATAAACTCACGCGGCGGCGCATCCATAAGGGATCATCCACCCGGATGAAGAGCGGAGGGAACATGCACCCACTTCAGGGCAAGATCGCGCTCGTGACCGGGGCCTCGCGCGGCATCGGCGCCGGCATCGCGCGGCGTCTGGCGGACGCGGGCGCGAAGGTCGTCGTCAACTACGCCGGCTCGAAGGACGCCGCCGAGCAGCTCGTCACTGAAATCAAGAGCAAGGGCGGCGATGCGGTCGCCGTGCAGGCCGACGTCAGCAAGACCGCCGACGTGAAGCGCCTCTTCGACGAGGCCGTCGCCCGATACGGCCGCATCGACGTGCTGGTGAACAACGCGGGCGTCCTCGTCTATAAGCTGATCAAGGACACCACGGACGAGGACTTCGACCGCCAGTGGAGCATCAACGTCAAGGGCACCTTCAACACCCTGCGCGAGGCCGCCACGCGGCTCGCCGACAGGGGCAGCATCATCAATTTCTCCTCGACCACGACGCGCCTGATGCTGCCGACGTATGGATCGTATGTCGCGACCAAGGCCGCCGTCGAGCAGATGACGCGCATCTTCGCCAAGGAGGTCGGCCCGCGGGGCATCAACGTCAATGTCGTCTCCCCGGGCCCGACCAACACCGAGCTCTTCACGACGGGCAAGACCCCAGAGGTGATCCAGCGGCTCGCGGCGCTGTCGGCCTTCAACCGCATCGGCGACCCGGACGACATCGCCAAGGTCGTGGTCTTTCTGGCCGGCGACGACGCCAAGTGGATCAGCGGCCAGAACATCGGCGCGAACGGCGGGGTGGCCTAGGATTTTCTTACCCTGACCGTCCGCCGCTCAGTACCATTCGATCATGAACGCTTCCTCTGCGAGACTGTGCGCCCTGATCGCCTGCGCGTCGATCGGCGCTGCTGAACCCGAAGGTCCCGCCTTCGACTCCGTCGAGGTGCTCGCGCTCAGCAATCCGTGGATCATGGTCCACGTCGTCGAGGGCCACGTCGAACATCACCAGAAGGGCCAGAGCCGGAGCAACGAGAAGGTGGTCGTCACGCCCCTCGACGTCGCCCGCGCGGACCAGGCCGCGACGTGGACCGTCTCGAGCACGACCGACGCGGCCTATATGCCCGGCAAGAAGCCCGACCGCGTCGGACGCAAGAGCAAGGGCGTCGACTTTGCGTGGATGACCGAGAAGTGGGTCAACGGCCGCGCCGTCAACACGAACCCCGACCACGCCAAGGGCCACTGGATCTACCTCAAGCTCCCCTCCCCGCTCCGCTCCGGATCCTCCTATACGGTTGCCTCCGGAGACCTGGTCCCGTCCCTCACGCTGCGCTACGACGAACACGCGGCGCGGTCCGAGGCGGTCCACGTCAACCTCATCGGCTACCCCGCCGACTCGCCCGCGAAGTTCGGCTACGTCTATCATTGGATGGGCGACGCCGACGCCCTCGAAGTCCGCCCTCTCGCGGGCAAGGCCTTCGGCCTGATCGCCCAGCCCGCGGGCACGATCGCCTTCAGCGGCAAGGTGGCCTTCCGTGCGCCCAAGGAGCAGCCCGAGACCGGCCAGGTCGCCGACTCGCCACCGTTCGGAAACTTCCTCAAAGCCGACGTCTGCGAGTGCGACTTCTCGCGCTTCGATCTGCCGGGCACCTATGTTCTCTCCGTCGAAGGCGTCGGCTGCTCGTTCCCCTTCGAGATCGGCCCCGACGCGTATCGCCAGGCGTTCACGACGGCGACCCGGGGCCTCTATCACAACCGCAGCGGCATCGCGCTGACGAAGCCGTACACGACCTTCGAGCGTCCCGCGCCGCACAACCCCAAGCTGACGCCGGGCTTCGCCGGCAAGCTCGTGTACACGCGCTCGCGCTTCGTCGACTGGAAGAACGGCGACGCGGACGCCGCCGACAAGCCCGCGATCGTCTCGGGCATCGCCGGCCCGCTCGACGCCTGGGGCTGGTACCAGGACGCGGGCGACTGGGACAGCTACCAGTCCCATCTCGGCGTTGCGGCCGTGCTGATGCTGGCGTACGAGCTGGCGCCGGGACACTTCGCCGACGGCGAGCTCAACATTCCCGAGAGCGGCAACGGCGCGCCCGACATCCTCGACGAGGCCGCGTGGCTGCCCCGCTTCTGTCGGCGTCTTCGCGCCGAGCTGATCGCGAAGGGATACGGGAGCGGCGGCATCGGCCTGCGCGTCTGCGGCGATCACTTCGGCTCCGACGGCGACGGCGTGCCCTCCTACCTGGATGTGCAGCGCCAGTGGATCGTCTCCGGCGAGGATCCCTGGAGCACGTACCGATATGCCGGTGCGGCCGCCCAGCTGGCCTGGTGCCTCGGGATCGCGAAGGCGACGGACCCGGAAAAGGTCGACTGGCGCCAGGAGGCGATCGAGAGCTGGAAGTGGGCGGAGAGCCATACGCTTCCGGGCGACGAAGCGGGGCATCCGTCGGCGCCCGGCCCGCTTCGCTCGACGCGGGCGTATGCGGCAGCCGCCTTATTCCGCCTGACGGGAGACGCGGCGTATCAGAGGCGGCTGGCGGCGGATACGGAGGGGATCCAGTCGGACACGCTGCTCACGGAGATGGATCGCTGGGGTCCCTGGCTGCACGTGGTCGGGGGCGGCAAGGGGATCTATGATGCGGCGCTCGTGCAGCGGCTGCGCGCGCCGATCCTGAAATCCTGCGAGACGCTGGCGCTCGAGACCACGTCGAAGCGCGCCTTGCGCTGGGGCGGCAACTGGTGGGTGCCCATGCTGGTCGGCCAGCAGACGACGCCGTGGATCCTCGAAGGGATGGTCGGCCACGCGCTCGACCCCGCGAAGGCGCAGGCCTATCGCGCGGCCGTCGTCACGACCTGCGACTATTTCCTCGGCACCAACTCGCTGAACATGACGTGGGTGACGGGCCTGGGGCCGCGCTATCCGCGCCACGTCTTCCACCTCGACGCCTGGTACAACGGCAAGGGCGAGGCGCACCCGGGCATCGTCCCTTATGGACCCTGGCGGAAGGAGCGCGAGCAGGGTCAGGGTCCCTGGGATTCGGCGTGGGCGCAGGCGACGCTGCATCCGGCGATCGACGCCTGGCCGGGCAACGAACGCTGGTTCGAGAACCGCTGCTCGCCGTTGAGCGGCGAATTCACGATCCACCAGAACACGTGCTACGCGGCGGCGACCTTCGGCTGGCTCTGCGGACCCGCAAAGGCGGCCGGGACGAAGCGCTGAGCTGATCGCACTTTTCCCCACGCCGGAATCGGCCCGGAACCCTGGAGTTCGGGCCGGGTCTGCGGCATAGTGATCGCATCCACGGGCTGCTGCTCCTCCTGCTCGTCCAGGGTCCGCAGGATTGGCCCCATTGGCGCGGTCCCGATCGCAACGACGTCATCGCCGAATCGTCGGGCTGGGGCGGACCCGGCTGGCCCCTCGGCGAGCCCGCATGGAGCCAGAGCGTCGGCGAGGGCGGCACGTCGCCCCTCGTCGTCCAGGGACGCCTCTACGTCTCGGGCTGGGCCAGGGACCGCGACGTGCTCCGCTGCCTGGACGCGGCCACGGGCCAGGAGCTGTGGAAGTCCGATTACCCCTGCCCCAGGCACGGCCGGAACCATTTGGGCGACGAACAATTCTATTCCGGCCCGACCGCCACGCCCGAATACGACGCCGCCTCCGGACGCCTCACCACGTTGAGCACCGACGGGGACCTGCTGACCTGGGACGCGAAGACCGGCCGGAGAATCTGGGGACTCAATCTGTACGCGACGTTCAAGACGCCCCAGCGGCCGCTGGTGGGCGCGGAGCAGCGGGACTACGGATACATCACCGCGCCGCTGCTCCAGGGGGATACGCTGCTCGTCCAGGTCGGCGTCAAGGAAGGCTGCGTCATGGCCTTCGCGAAGACCACCGGCAAGCGGACTTGGGTTTCGGAATGCACGGACTTCGCGGGTCACACGGGCGGGATGGCGCCGATGACGGTCGAAGGCGTCCCCTGCGTCGCGATGATGACGCTGAACAACCTGGTGGTGTTCAGGATCGACAAGGGCAAGGAGGGCCGGACCGTCGCAACCTATCCCTGGACGACGGACTTCGGAAACAACGTGGCCGGCCCCGCGGTGTTCGAGGACAGCGTCCTGATCACGTCGGAGTACAATCACAAATCCATCTGCCGGCTCCAGATGACGCTGAAGGGCGCCGCCAAGGTGTGGGAGGCGCCCTATGCATCCAAGGCCTGCACGCCGCTGATCTACAAGGGCCACGTCTACTGGGCCTGGCGACGTCTCCATTGCCTGGAGTTTGCAACCGGAGCCCAGAAGTGGGAGGGCGGCGACTACGGCGACGCGGGGTCGTGCATCGCGACCAGCGACGGCAGGATCCTGGTCTGGGGCGGAACCGGCCGGCTGTCCCTGGTGGAAAACGCGACGGTGTCCCCGGACGCCTTTCAGGAGCTGGTTCGCGCGGGCCGCCTGGCGACGGCGGTGTCCTGGCCCCACGTCGTGCTCGCCGACGGCCGCCTCTACTGCAAGGACCGCGACGGGAACCTCAAGTGTTTCCGGTTGGGAGCTGCGAAGTAGATCCCCGGGCGCGAGAGGACATCGCTGCACCGCGGAGACGTCGACTTCGGAGGCTAGCGCTGCGGAGCGGGAGGAGGAGGAGGCTCGGCGGGCGGCGGCGGTTCGACCGGCGGGCTCGCGTTGATCACTTCGCGATGGATTTCGCCGGGGGCGAACAGGCCGCTCGTGTCATTGCCCAACAGACCGTCTTTGCGGAGCTGTTTGCGCTGGGCCTTGACATCGCGATGATGACGCTTCTTGGCTTCCCGCATGCGTTTGCCGGAACTGTCGGCCATCAAGATCTCCTTGAATAGAGGTCCGTACCGACGGAATGGACCCGAGCCTGAGAGCCCTAGAGTACGAATTATGGGGAGCGGATGAAAGGTAAACTATCTCAATTATGCATGCGGGGGCGCCGGCTCAGCGGCGGTCGGGGGTGGACGGCGTCGAGGGAGGCTTCGGATCCGCTGGTTTTGCCGGTGCCCCCGCCTTCCCCGGGATCGGGAACGGCTTCTTGTAATAGGCGGCGCCCCGCAGGCGCATGAAGCCGCCGTCGTCGTCCGCATATTCCGACTTCTTCCCCTGGTTGCCGGGGATCGCCGGGGGATTCGTGATGCCGTCCTTCTTCGCGTCGTAGACGTGCGTGGAGCCCTCGCCCTGGCCGCCGACGTTCATCCAGCCCACGCAGCCCGACTTGACGTAATGGGCGATCGTCGGATTCTGCGGATAGTCCTCGAGCAGCAGCTGCATCAGGTTGTCGCAGTAATGCCCGGGCGTGTTGTTGCACGTGGCGTACACCGTGTTGCCCGCCGCCACCTGCCAGACGAACACGTAGAGCCCCGACACGGCGTGAAAGTCGGCGATCCACTTCACATGGGCGTCCAGCGAGCCGGTGACATCGATGTCCGTGCTGTAGGGCGGCGCCTTCCCCTTCATGCCCTTGTCGCGGTCGCTGGTCTCGAAGACGGCGAAGTCCCAGTCGCCGGCGACCGCCTTCATGATCTGGCCCATCTTCACGCCGGTCATGCTGCCGGGATCGAAGGCCGAGGGATTGCACCCGAGCAGGACGTTCGCGGGCGCGTAGAGGTCGCGCAGCCGCTTGAAAGCCGACGCGAACCCGAACAGGTTGTCGGGCAGGCCCTTGAGTTCCTCCATCCCGCAGCTGCCGACTTTGACGTCGACCTTGGCGGGGTCCATGCCCGAGTTGAGGAGCAGATGGCACCACTCGTCCGGCTCGATATGGACCATCACGGGCCAGGGCGCCTCCTTGCCGAAGCCTTCCATGCAGGTCTTGAAGAGGCCGAAGTATTCCTTCATGGTCCCGGGGACTTTGACGTTGGCGAGGGTCGCGTGAGGGGGATCGGGCCGGTACCGGGCGGGCGCGGAGGCGGCGAGGAGGTAGAAGCTGTACCAGGGGACGATGCCGGCCTTCTTCGCATCCGCAACGAGCTTCTGCGGCGAGTTCCCGAAGTTGAGCCAGAAGGGTTTCTCGCCGGTGGCGGCGCCGCCGGAAAGATACTGGACGGAGCAGTCCCAGCGGCAGCCGTTCCTCTCGCGGGTCTCCGTGATCCACTCGGCGGGCGCCTCGACGCCGAGGTTGAAATGGTCGAGGAAGCGCTCCTTGAAAAGCTTCCTGCGGAGGGCGGCGGCCGGGTCCTTCGACGGGGCCGACTGCGCGACGGCGAGACTGCCGAGGACGAGGACCAGGATGGCGACGCGGCGGACCATGGCGAACTCTCCGCTCTCCCCGAACCGACGGTGTGCTGCTCGCGAAAGAGTAATCTAATCGCGGGCCCGAATCACGAGGAATTGAACCCGGGGTCGCAGGATCGTTACATCGATTCGGGTCGCCGGTCGTTGGAAGCGCATGAGGGATGGGCCATGGCAGATCTGAAGAATCCGAAGCTGATCGTCGCGAAGGGATTTCTCTTCCTGCTGCTGGGTTTTCTGTCGTCGGCGGCGCTGCTCGTCCTGCATCCCGACGTGCGGGTCGCGCTGCTTCTGGCCTGCTCGATCTGGGCCTTCTCGCGCTTCTATTATTTCGCGTTCTATGTCATCGAGCGCTACGTCGATCCCGGCTACAAGTTCGCGGGGTTGACGTCCTTCGCCGTCCATCTGCTTCGAGGCCGGAAGCCGGGATCAAACTGAGTTATACTCCCCGCCATGACGTGGAAGCCTCTGGCGGCCTTCGGCGCGCTGCTTGTCGTGGGCGGCGTCGCGCTTTTCCTCGCGGGCGCGATGCTGCTGACCCGCAATGCCCGGCATGGCGACATCAATCCCGCCGTGTACTGGGGCGCGGGCCTGGTCCTGGCGGGAGTCGTGCTCCTGCTCGCCGCCGGCCTCGTCGCCTGGATGCAGCGCTCGGGCGGTCCGGGCTGAAATTCAGGAGTATCGTGCTTTCCGCGGCGCCGGTCGGTATCCTCTGGGGACGGATAGGGGATCTTTCATGAGACTCGCCGCCGCCCTCCTCCTGCTGCTGCCGCTCGGCGCCTGCACCCATTTCGAAAATGCCTATATGCGAGACACCACGGCGTCGCCGTCTCCGGCGCCGAAGGACGACGAGGCGGTCGTCGTCATCTTCCGCCCCTCCACCTTCGGCGGCAACACGCAGTTCCCCATCTTCGAGGTCCTGAAGGAGGAGGCGAACCTCATGGGCTTCGCCGAAAGCGGCTCGTACTTCGAGTACCGCTGCCCCGCGGGCCGCCACACCTTCTTCACCTGGGGCGAAGGCTACTGCTACATCGAGGCCGAGCTGGCGCCCAAGAAGACCTATTACGTCCGCTGCTTCGCCAAGTTCGGCTTCATCTCCCCCCGCCCGCGCTTCGATCCGGTCAACGCCGGCTCGGAGGAATGGAAGAAGCTCGACGAGGAGCTCAAGGGCCTGAAGTTCCGCGAGCTCGACCCCGTCAAGTCGGCGGCGATCGAAGAGTCGCAGGAGGAGAAGGCAACGAAGATGAAGTCGGCCATTGCCGAGGGCCGCAAGGCCCCGACCTACCTGAAGCCCGACGACGGGCGCTGATTCCGCCGAACCTTTCCCGCCGTCCCCGGTTTAAGCCGGTACCCCATCACGCTGCCCAAGGAGCGTGATTCCATGTCGATGTTGCTGTCGCGTCCCTTCGCCTCGGCGGGACTGCGCCTCGAGCTGCCGGCCAGGCCGCTGCGGGTGTTCTCGCCGGAGATCTTCCAGATGGACATCTTCCGCTTCCGCGGACCGGAGATGTTCCGCCTCTGGAAGGGCCACGAGTCCAACGCCGTCCGCGTCACGGACACGGACCAGGACCGCCGCCAGCTGGTGATCCTCGTGCAGGAGCCGTCGCGCGCGTTCGACGTGCCGGTCTTCAAGGCGGGTCGCACGGAGCCGCCGGACGAGTTCCGCGGCCTCGAGCTGTTCCGCGAGACGCCGACGCAGTGGATCTTCCGGCGCCGGACGCCGTCGACGATGCGCCGTTTTCTCTGCGGCATGGACGAGTCGCACCTCTTCATCGCCCAGTTCGAGGGCGGCACGACGGTGAAGGACGCCCACCGCAAGTTGAAGCCGGAGGCCGTGGTCGAGGCCGACCGCTCGGCGCCGGGCCGCACGCTGCGGCAGGGCGAGTGGTTCTTCGTGAAGCTGCCGGCGTTCGAGCACCGCATGATCGGAGAGCAGATCCGCAAGTCGCCGCACTTCGTCGAGCGCCCCGGGTCGCTCGGCGGCAACGGCCGTCCGCACACGGCGGACGAGGTGCTGCGCCGGATCGGCCCGAAGGTCTATGCGCGGGGCAAGGTCCGTCACCCGGATCACAAGACGCTCGTGCTCGACGAGTGGCGCCAGATCCACCGCAATGCGGAGGTCCGCGCGTCGCAGATCGGCGCGAACGGCGTGTACTGGGTTGACTGAGGCGGGGGGACATCGCCGCAAGGCGCTGTCCCCCTTTTCCTCAAACAAGCCCGGCTATTCTGGGGGAGACGGCGCTACACGCCGCCGGTGAAGCTGCCGCGGAGCTTCTTCTCCGGGCTGGTGTCGGGTCCGCCGAGGGTGCCGCCGTTGATCGTGTTGCTGAGGGTACCGACGTTGTCGCCGTTGACGTCGCCCGCCGCCACGGTGACGCCGCCCCCGAAGCCGGCGAAACCGCCCTTCGTCTTCTTCATCTGTTTGCGCGCCATGGGGCGGGCAACCTTCTTCGCGTCCTTCTTGGCCATGGTCCTTCCTCCTATTCCCTCGAACACCCACATCGGGACAACCTTAGGAGTTACCGGAGGTCTCTCTCTTCTGTGACAGGGAATTTTCCGGCGCGCTCCCCGCCTACTTGGGAGGGGGAGCGATATGGAAGGTGGAGCCGCGGATCATCATGTCGCTCCCGACGTTGGGCCAGGGGTTGTTCTTGTCCGGCGTCTCGGCGTGGAAGATATAGGCCGAGCCGTCGTGGACGCCCATGGCCAGCAGGTCGACGCGGCCGTCGATCTTCGCGAAGAAACGATGGCCGGATTGACGGCTGCCCGCCGAAAAGAGGCTGACCGCCATGTCCTCGAAGACCTTCCCGCCCTTCGACGTGATCTTCTCGGTCTCGCGCTTGACCAGCGCGTCGAGGTCGCCGGTGAACGGCTCGCGCGACGCATACAGCGTGACCTCGGCGTCCGAGATGATCCCGTTGACCATCGCCTGGTACGCGGGCTTGCCGCGCGGATGATCGACGAGTTTGTAGATGGTCTTCACCTGGTACCGGTATCCGTCGCCGGTCACGACGAGCGATCCCTTGGACACTTCTCCGGGCGGCAGGACGTCTTCCGCCTTGGGCAGCGCGTCGGGGGCCTTCGGCGCTTCG
>DASQOM010000278.1:0-7540 GCA_035644495.1 Planctomycetota bacterium
TGGTGAGGATGTCGATCTCCCCCACCTTCCGCTCGAGGCCGCTGGTGCGCTTGACCAGCTCTTCGTAGAGCAGGGCCTGCATGTCGTTTTTCTGGGCCACCTGCGCGCTGACCTTGTCCAGCTTCGTCCGGAACTCCTCGACCTCTTCCTTTTCGACGAGGTCGACGCAGCCTACCGCCGCCAGGATCAGCAGCGCGGGAATCGCCAACTTCAGGAGCTTCATGAACGGGGCCTCCATGATGTTATCCGGACGCACACGAAAGAGGGAATCCTTCGCGGGACGGGGATTATATCGACAACGACCCGAATAAAAAACCGTGAATTTGGGGCGGCCCTATTCCGGGAGCAGCCGGACGTCTCCGTCGCCGCGGACCACCCGGCCGACCACCGAGGCCGTCTCGCCCAGCTTGCGGAGGGTCTTCAGGACGGCGTCCGCCCGGGCGGGCGCCACGACGACCACCATCCCGACGCCCATGTTGAAGACCCGGTACATCTCCTCGGGGGGGACGTCGCCGGTCTCCTGCAGAAAGGGGAAGATGGGGGGCACCTTCCAGGAGCCTTCCCCGATTTCGACGGCCAGGCCCTTGGGGATCACCCGGGGGATGTTTTCGACCAGGCCGCCGCCGGTGATGTTGGCCATCGCCTTGACCGGATGCTTCGCGAGGAGCTTCCGGATCGTCCTGGCGTAGATCCGGGTCGGGGCGAGCAGGGTGCGTCCGAGCGTCGCGCCGCTGAACTTCTCCGCGAAGTCCCGGCCCTCCACGATCTTCCGCGCGAGCGAATACCCGTTGGAGTGCAGGCCGCTCGAGGCCAGCGCGATCACCGCATCGCCGGCCTTCACTCCTGAGCCGTCGATGATCTTCGCCTTGTCCACGATGCCCACGCAGAACCCCGCCAGGTCATAGTCCCCTTCGGCGTAGAGCCCGGGCATCTCGGCGGTCTCGCCGCCCAGCAGGGCGCATTCGGACTGCGCGCAGCCCTCCACGACGCCCTTCACGATGTCCAGCAGCACCGCCTTGTCGACCTTGCCCATCGCGATATAGTCGAGGAAGAACAGCGGCGCCGCGCCCGTGACGATCAGGTCGTTGACGCTCATCGCGACGAGGTCGATGCCGACCGTGTCGTGCACGCCCATCGCGCGCGCGAGCTTGAGCTTGGTGCCCACGCCGTCGGTGCAGGCGACGAGGACCGGGTGCTTGAGCTTCTTCTTGAGGGCCGGCGCCGTGACCAGGGAATACAGGCCCGCGAAGCCCCAGGGCAGGTCGATCACGCCCTTGTCGTGGGTGCGCCGCATCATCTCGAGGATGCGGTCGATGGCCTTGTCCTTCTTCGTCTGGTCGACGCCCGCGTCGACGTAGGTAAGCGCCATGGCGGTCTAGGCCTTTTTCTCGTGTTTGGACTTGTCCATTTCATCGACCGGCGGCACGGGATACTTGCCGGTCCAGCAGGCGGTGCAGTAGCTCTCCTTGGGGCGCGAGACGGCCGACAGCATGCCTTCGACGCTCAGGTATCCGAGCGTATCCACGCCGATGTGCTTGCGGATCTCGTCGAGCGTGTGGTTCGACGCGATGAGGTCCTTCGTGTTGGGGAAGTCGATTCCGTAGTAGCAGGCGTGCTTGGTCGGCGGGCAGGAGACGCGGAGATGCACCTCCTTCGCGCCGGCGTCCCAGAGCAGCCGGATCCGCGAGCGCGAGGTGGTGCCCCGGATGACGGAGTCGTCCACCACGATGACGCGCTTGTTCTTCACCATGTCCTTGAGCACGGCGAGCTTGATCTCGACGCTCGAGGAGCGCTGGTCCTGGGTCGGCTGGATGAAAGTGCGGCCCACGTAGTGGTTGCGGACGTAGGCCATCTTGTACTTGATCTTCGATTCCTCGGCATATCCCTGGGCGGCATAAAGGCCGCTGTCGGGGATCGGCGTCACGAAGTCCGCGTCGACCGGATGCTCCTTCGCCAGCTGGACGCCGAGCTTGTGGCGGACATACTGGACGACGTCGCCGTGGACGCGGCTGTCGGGCCGAGCGAAGTAGACGTGTTCGAAGATGCAATGAGCCGGGTGCGAATCCTTCTTCGCGATGAAGCGTTCGGAGCGCGGGCCGTTCTTGTCGATGATCACGATTTCGCCCGGCTCGACGTCGCGCTGGTACTCGATGCCTTGGAGGTCGAAGGCGCAAGTCTCGCTGGCGACGGCCCAGGCGCTTCCCTTCTTGCCCAGGACGAGGGGGCGGAAGCCCTGGGGGTCGCGGACCGCGATCAGCTCCGTGGGCGTGAGGAAGAGCAGCGAATAGGAGCCCTTGATCTGGCTCATCGCCGTCTTGATGCCCTTCTCGAGGTTCTTGTGACTGGCGACCAGGTGCAGAATGATTTCGGTGTCGGTCGTGGTGTGAAAGATGGGGAAGAAGTGCCCCTGCTTTTCCACGTCGTTGCGGAGCGAATGGGAGTTCACGAGGTTGCCGTTGTGCGCGACCGCGATCATGCAGAAGGACGACGTCACCACGAGCGGCTGGGCGTTGGCCGGGTTCGAGGCGCCCGTCGTCGAGTAGCGGACGTGGCCGATCGCCGCGTGGCTCTTAAGGCTGTCGAGCCGGTCGCGCGTGAAGACGTCGGAGACGAGGCCCATCCCCTTATGGTAGACGAGGCCGTCGTTCTGGATGGTGACGATGCCGGCGGACTCCTGGCCCCGGTGCTGCTGGGCGAAGAGGCCGGTATAGGTCATGCGGGCGGCTTCGGAGTGTCCGAAGATCCCGAAGAGTCCGCAATGGTCTTTCTTGTCAGGCATGGCGCATCTCAAGAACGCGGGGCCCCGGCCGCGGCATCCGGCGGCTTGGGGGGCGCGGCGGCGAAGACGTCGCCGCCGGCGCAGATGGGCTTCCGGATCAGCCCGGAGATCCGGAGGGCGTCGATGAACGAGACGATCCAGAGCACGGTGGCCGCGAACGCGAAGCGCGGGCGGAGTTCGGGGGCAGCGGAGAGGAAGGGGGCGATGAGGGCGCCGTTGAGGGCGACCGCGAACAACAGGAAGAACATCAGGCCCAGTATCGTCCGCCCCAGGTCGATATGGGCCGCCCCGGGAATCAGGGAGAGGGTCACCGTGCGGATCCGCAACGCGGCGGATTATAGCAAATGGAGGCGCGAGGACAAGAGGAGTCCCGTCAGCGCTGCTGCGACCGGATGAGATCGGCGTCCTCGGTCAGGTTCGCAATGGCCAGGCGGCTGTCGCGCACCAGAAGGACGCAGCCAAAGACGAGGTTGCCGACCGCGAACGCCCCGACCGACAGCGCGACGGCGCCGGAGACCCGGACGGCGGTTCTGGAGGCCGCCTCGGCGAAGGCGCCGCCGACGATCGCGACCACGGTGGTGGCGGCGAACGACCCGAGGGCGGTGAAGAACGCCTTCATGGCGGTATTGAGGTATCGGGCGCGCTGCTGGAGCCGGTCCAGCTGCCGCAGTTTCATCGCGTGGACCTCGGAGCCGGGCTCCAGCGCTTTGAGCTCCTTCATGATCTCCCGGAACCGGTCCATGACCCGGCCGGCACGGTTGCCGCTGCCCAGCGCGAGCACGGACATCGCGTTGGTGAGGATGGCCGGCGCGGCCACCAGGGTCAGGACGGCGAACGGGTTGTTGTCCATGGTCCGATCCCGGCAGTATAGATGGCCGCGGTTCCGGAACGAAGGAATCGCATCACAAAAGCAATTTTCGTGGATCCGTTTTGCGATGGGTTCTCTGGATTCGCCGGGAGATGGGCCGCGCACGGCTCCGGAAAGTCTTCCGGTCGACATCCTGATCGTGGACGACACGCCGGCGAACCTGCTGGCCTATCGGGAGCTGCTCCAGCAGCCCGGCTGGAACATCGTGACCGTGGATTCGGGGGCCGGCGCTCTTCAGGAGGCGCTGCGGAGGGACTTCGCCGTCTTCCTGCTCGACGTCCGGATGCCCGGGATCGACGGGCTGGAGCTGGCCCAGCTTTTCCGCTCCCGCGACCGCCTCCGCTTTACGCCCATCGTCTTCATGTCCGCGCACGATCGGATGCCGGCCGACGTCGCCAAGGGATATCTCGCGGGGGGCATCGACTATCTGTTCAGCCCCGTGGACGGCGATCTCCTGAGGCACAAGGTGGCCGCCTGCGTGGAGCTCTACCGCCGGAATGCGGGTTTGCGCCGGGAGAACGAGGAGCTCCGCAAGGGCAACGACCAGCTCAAGAGGCTGTTGCTCCGGGGCCACCAGGACCCTCACGTCCCCTGAACCGGAGCTTCATCATCCCTGCAATCGGGGAAGGTTCACTCCCAGACCGGAGCCTGAAAGGACCCTCCCTATGGAAAGAGACACCATCGGCCTGTTTCGCAACACCCCCAACGGGGAGCTGCTCGCCCCCGGTCAGACGGTCTTCAAGGAAGGCGACCCGGCGGGCATCATGGACGTCGTCCAAAGCGGCACTCTCGAAGTGTCCTACCAGGGACGGCCGCTGGAGCAGCTGGGCGAAGGCGCCCTCTTCGGGGAGATGTCCCTGATCAGCCAGGAGCCGAGATCGTGCACCGTCACCGTCACCGCCACCGGCGAGGCGCGCCTCGTTCCGATCGATCTCAAGCGCTTCCTCTTCCTGGTCGAGGAGGCCCCCTTCTTTGCCGTGACGGTGATGAAGACGATGTCGTCCCGTCTGCGGAAGATGATGGAGAAGCTGGACCCGGCCAAGGGGCTGTGACGGCATTCCGCCGTGCCGTGACAACTGAACGTTCTTTCGCCTAATCCCCGCCCGCGGGCTATACTCCTTGCGAATCCTATAGATGCGAGGGGATGAGATGAAAGCCGCCGCCCTGACGGTGGTTGTAACCCTGTCGCTGTCCGCCCTGGCCCACGCCCAGCAGGAAGCGCGAAACGAACGGGAGTACCGGGATCATTACAGCGACCTGACGTTCGAGCTCAACACCTCGATCCCGGGCGGCAATGCCGTCGGCGACGTCCGTTGGAGCAAGTTCATCACCGGGAGCGTGGGCATCGAGGCCCAGTACTCCTACCTGTGGAGGGGGAGTTCCTGGCTGTATGGCGGCTTCTATGGCGGCTTCGGAATCGACTCCTTCGGCGGCAAAAGATCGAGCCAGAACGATCCCGCGCTCGGGACCTTCGACATCCGCACGGACCGGCTCAACATGGCCGACCTCGAATTCGGCGGCATCTTCCGCCAGAACTTCAGCGGGTTCCATCTGGACGAGCACTTCGGCATCGGCGGCGTCTTCTATACGAAGCAGGAATTCGACATCCTGAACGGCGGCCCATCGAACATGGAGCTGATCAAGGGATCCGTCTCGTACATGGTCGACTTCGGCGCCCGGGTCGTCGCTCCGATCGGGAAGGACGTGGACCTCGGACTTGGCATCAGCTACCGCATCAACGGCGCCCCCGAGAACGGCAAGGACGTGCCGGGGGTCCACTTCAAGGCCCAGTACAACCTGGTCTTCGGTCTGAGCCTGGATATCGGCTTCTGACGGCGTCAAATCAGCAGAGCTGATCCGGGCGACCGCCGGCGGAGTCGCTCGGCGGCTTTCGGCCGGTCGGCCAGCAGCGAGAAGCCCCTGAAGTCGAAGCCGGGGGCAACGGCGCAGGCACTCAGCACGAACCCGTCCACGGGCCGGGCCGCCTGCCAGCAGCCCGCGGGAACCACGCAGACCGGCTCGATCCCCGGGGCATCCAGGCGGCCCAGAAGGTGGCGTTCGGGATCCTGTCCCTCGGTCCAGGTCCACAATTCCAGCGGAGCTCCCTCCAGCCAGGTCCAGATCTCGTCGGCATCGACCCGGTGCCAGCGACTGTGTTGTCCCGCCTCCAAGAGATAGTAGATCAGGGTGGAGGCAGCCCGGACACCCGGGGGAGCCGGCGAGCGCCAGATCTCCCGATAATGGCCGCCTTCGGGGTGCGGAGCGAGCCGAAGGGATCGGAGGAACTCCTGGTCCCGGGTCATGGGGCGGTGGCCCGCTCCAGGGCTTCCAGGCCGGCCAGGGCCTCGTCGCGGGAGCCCCCGCACATCTCGGAGAGGGGGCGGAGCCGGACGCAGATGGTGGGGCGTTCCGGACGACCGAAGAGGGCGCAGCGGAGGTCGGGGGTGAGCTGGACGCAGCGCACCCCGGCCGGCTTGCCGCCGGGCATGCCGGGGATGGGGGAGGAGATGGAGGGGGCGATGCAGCAGGCCCCGCAGCCGCTCCGGCAGGCCGTCTCCAGGGGGGGCATCCGGCCAGTATACGGCGGGCCGGATCCCGGCGGAAGGATGAAAGGACCCCCCGGCGGACGTTACTCTATGGAGGGGTCGGGCAAGCCCGGCCTTGACTTGGTCGCGGAAGGTTTCATATGATGGGGGCAATGTAGAAGGAGCCGAGACACCAAAAGTCCGGGCAAGCGGCGCTAAAGTGGGCTCAACCCACTTTTTTTTGTCTCGGGAGGGTTCTCCAGGGCGGGGGACCCGGTTAGGAAGATTTATGAACGGCGGCGAGGTTCTCAGAATCGTGGACGCGATCCACCGCGAGAAGGGGATCGACAAGGAGCTGATCTTCGAGTCCATCGAGCAGGCCCTCGCCCTGGCCGCCAAGAAGCACCTGAACACCAAGGAGAACCCGGTCGTCAAAATCGATCGCATCAAGGGCGACATCAGCGCCTTTGACGGCGAGGAGCCGATCGAGACGTCGGCGCTGGGCCGCATCGCCTACCAGGCCGCGCGCCAGCTCTTCGTCCAGAAGCTCCGCGAGGTCCAGAGCGAAAGCGTCTTCAGCGAGTTCGCCCACAAGAAGGGCGATATCGTGACCTGCGTGGTGAGCCGTTTCGAGGGCCCCCATCTCGTCTGCATGATCGGGGACAAGGCCGAGGCGACGATGCTGAAGGGCGAGCAGGTGCCGGGCGAGAACTACCGGATCGGCGACCGTCTCCGCGCCTACGTCTCCGAGGTGGAGCGGCGCGGGACGCGGGTCCGCGTCATGGTCTCGCGCGGCCACGAAGACTTCGTGCGGCGGCTGTTCGAGCTCGAGGTGCCCGAGATCGGCGACGGGACGGTCGTGATCAAGGGGATCGCGCGCGAGCCGGGATACCGGACGAAGATCACGGTGCATTCGACGAACGACCGGGTGGACTGCCTGGGCGCCTGCGTGGGCGTGCGCGGCAGCCGGATCCGGAACGTGGTGGACGAGCTCAACGGCGAGAACGTCGACATCGTGCGCTGGAGCGAGAAGCCGGACGAGCTGATCAAGAACTCCCTGAAGCCGGCGGAGATCTCGGACGTGCAGCTGGACGAGGCGCAGAAGCGCGCGACGGTCTACGTGCTGAAGGACCAGTTGTCGCAGGCGATCGGGAAGGGCGGCCGGAACGTCCGGCTGGCCTCGAAGCTCGCCGCGTGGGAGATCGACATCTACGAGCTGGGCGGAGATACCAGCGCGCCCCCCGCCTCCGCGACGGCCGCGGAGGGCGGTGCCGAGGTGAAGGCTGAAGTGAAGGCCGAGACCAAGGCCGAAACCGCCGCGCCGGCTGAGGCCCCTACGACGGAAGAGAAGAAGAATGAGGGTTAGCG
>DASQOM010000279.1:0-7709 GCA_035644495.1 Planctomycetota bacterium
AAGGTGCACGTCGTCGGCTTCAACACCGAGGACGACGATGTCGTCGCGCGCCTGAAACGCATGGCGGAGTCGGGCGGCGGGGCCTACATCCCCGCGACGAGCGCCAAAGACGTGCAGGAGCGCGTGACGGCGGCGACGGTCGGCGAGCAGGACTATACGGTGCTGAACGCAAAGAACGAGGTGGTCCTCCGGGGCCGCCTCGGCGACGGCAAGGAGCTTCCGGACGGCCGCTATACGGTGATCTGCGGCACGGCGCACCAGGAGATCTGGATCACGGCAGGCCTGGCGACGCGCATCATCGTGGACCAGAAGAAGCTGGCGGAAATGAAGTAGGCGTCGGTGCTGGCGTGGTCGATCGCCTCTCCAACGGCATCGCATCGCGTGGGCTCAGGGCTCAGGATTCGGCACGAACTTCTCCTGAGTATTGTCCCGGACAAGCTCGCAACGGTGAAGTTCAAGCCCTGTGCGGAGGGGTTCGGTTGCCGGGCTCACCCAAACTACGCAGGCGAGCTCGATACTCATCCCCGGACAGCACGTCGATCCTCTGCGCTTCCGCTACTGCTTCAGCCATTTGTGGATGGTCTTTCGGGTGACTCCGAGTTCGCGGGCCGCCGCGGTCTTGTTCCCCTTGTGGCGCGCGAGCGCTTCCTGGAGCTTGTCGCGGCGCGCCGCCAGCGAAACGGGGGCCGCCACGGTGGGGGCCAGCGTCTCGCCGACGGCCTTGTCCGCTGCGAACATCTCCTCGAACCACGCGCGTGAGAACGAGCGGCCGCGTCCCAGCAGGAAGACGCGCTCGATCACGTTGCGCAGCTCGCGGATGTTGCCCGGCCAGGGATGGCGCGCCAGCGCGCCCATGACCGAGTCGGGGATCCGCGGCGCCGCGCAGCCGTACTTCTGGCTGAACTCCTGCGAGAGCTCCCACACCAGGTACGGGATGTCCTCCTGACGCTCCCGCAGCGGCGGCATCCGCAGAACGACGGTGCTCAGGCGGTAATAGAGGTCCAGGCGGAACCTGCCCGCCGGAATCAGCTCCTTGAAGTCCTTGTTCGAGGCGGCCACCAGGCGGACGTTGACGCCGATCGTCTTTTCGCCGCCGACGCGGACGATCTCCTTCTCTTGCAGCACGCGCAGCAGGCTCGCCTGCACCGCCGGCGGCAGGTCCGTGACCTCGTCCATGAAGAGCGTGCCGCCGTCGGCGAGCTCGAACTTTCCGGAATGCGCCCGTGTCGCGCCGGTGAAGGCGCCGCGCTCGTGGCCGAAGAGCTCGGACATCGCGAGCGATTCCGTCATCGCCCCGCAGTTCCAGCTGACCATCGGCTTCGCGTGCAGATGGCTGAGCCGGTGGATCTCGCGCGCCGCGAGCTCCTTGCCCGTGCCGCTCTCGCCGGACAGAAGCACGGCCGCGTCGGAGGCCGCGACCGACCGGATGGTCTCGAAGACGGGCTGCATCGCCTGGCTGGTCCCGATCAGCGCGCCCAGGCGGTTCATCCGCTTGCCCGCGCGCGTCACGTGGCGGAATTCGCGCACGGTCTGCGTCACCGCCGAGGCGGTCGGGAAGCGTTCGACCGCGCTGCCGCCGATGTAGCCCAGCGCCTCGGTCCGCTGGTAGACCTGGGCCGTGTCCTGCGGCAACAGCACCGGCCCGCCGAAGATGACGCAATACGGGTTGGGAACCGCCTGCTTGGCGGCGTCGATCATGGTCCGGATCGACTCGATCGCGCGGTCGAGCGCCGCCTGGTGCTCGGCGAGGTCGACGGTGCGCCATTCCGAGAGGCCGAGGTTGAGGCAGAGGATGTCGACGCCGGCCTGGGCGAAGAGACGCGCCGAGGCGGGGTCGAGGCAGAAGCCGACGGTCAGCAGCCCCGCCGCCTTCGCGCGGGTGAGCATCTCGACTTCGCGGTCGAAGCCCAGGCCCGCGTCCTCGACTGCCTCGCGGAAGCGGCCGTCGTAGAAGCCGGCGCTGGGGAAGTTGGTGACGCCGGCGAGACCGTACTGCTTGATGCGCGCGAGGCGAGCGTCGAGGTCGAGCTCGGGATCCTGCGCGCAGAGGCCGAGGACGACGGGCGTCCGCTGGATGCGGGGAAGGACGTGGTGCACGGCGGCGTCCCAGCTGAGCGCATTCGCGCTCGCGTAGGGCAGGAGCGCGGCGGCGGAGCTTGCGCCGTGGAGGCGGAAGGTGCCCGCGCTGAGGACGAGCAGCAGATCGACATTGCCTTCTTCGGCCGCGGCGGCGGTCATGCCCGATCCGACGGCGGCGCCGATCAGGTGTTCGCGCTTCTGGAGGATCTGGGTCAGGGCATCAGGGTCCATGGTTCCGGATACAGGTTACACTATGTAGTCACCGGTTACACATCGCTTTCCTGATACGGAGCGAAGCCATCCTAAGTTGCTATAATCCAACCGATTGAGGAAGTCTTGATTCGGCGCGTGGCATGGCAGCTGCTCTCCCACAAACACGCCTGGCTTGTTTGTGGGTTTCTGGGGGTGATGAATGACTCGTCTGGCTGGTCTTCTGACGTTCGCGATCTGGCTGGTGTCGTGCTCCGCGCAGGCCGCTCCCGAGCCGGCGCCTGCGTCTCCTGCCGTCCAGGAGAACAGGCCGGCAGGCCTCCGCATCTTCATCCGCGGCGGCGCGAAGACCCACGGGCCCGGGGAGCACGACCACCCCGCCTTCCTCAAAGACTGGACCGAGCTGCTCCGCGCGCGCGGGGCAACCGTCGACGGCGGCATGGAGTTCCCGACGGGCGAGCAGCTTGAGAAGACCGACGTCCTGGTGATGTTCGCGGCCGAGGCCGGGACCATCGCCCCCTCCGACCGCGCCAACCTCGAGGCCTTCACCAAGCGCGGCGGCGGGATCGTCGCCATCCACGACGCGGTGTGCGGCACCGATCCGCTCTGGTACAAGACCGTGATCGGCGGCGCCTGGGAGCACGGCAAGTCCAAGTTCCTCAACGGCACCCTGGGCATCTACGTCCAGGACTACCCGCATCCGATCACGAAGGACGTCGCCAACTTCATGATGGACGACGAGATTTATTGGGACCTCCATCTCCTGCCCGAAGCGAAGGTCATCGGCACCGCCTTCCGCACGCCCCACGAGATCACCCCCCAGATGTGGGTCTACGAGAAGGACAACTACCGCGCGTTCGTGAACATCCAGGGCCACAAGTACACGTCGTTCAGCCTCCCGCACTATCGCGCGCTGCTGCTCCGCGGCATCGCGTGGGCGGGGAAGCGGGACGTCGACAGCCTCGTGAGCAAGGAGGAACTCGCCTCCCTCCGGTATCCGCCGGGCGGCCCGACCGCGCCGGCGCTGTCGAAAGAGAAGATCACGATCGAGAAGGACTTCGACCTCCGCCTCATGCTCGCGGAGCCCGACGTCGTCAAGCCCATCTCGATGAACTGGGATGCGAAGGGCCGCCTTTGGGTGGCCCAGACGCCCGGCTATCCCCAGAAGGCCGCGACCTGGGGCACGCGCCCGCACGACAGCATCGTCACCTACGACCGGAAGGCCGACGGCACCCCGGGGAAGAAGACCGTCTTCTACGAACAGCTGGACCTCGTCACGAGCTTCGTCCTCCATAAGGACGGCGTCATCGTGATGCAGGCGCCCGACATCCTCCTGCTGCGCGATACCGACGGCGACGGCGTGGCCGACAAGCGTGAAACGCTGTTCACGGGCTTCGGCAACGGCGACACGCACGCGGTCGCGAGCAACCTGCGCTGGGGCCAGGACGGCTGGATCTACGCGACCCAGGGCTACAGCGGCGGCGGCTCGAAGCACGTGACCAACGCCAAGGGCCAGGACTTCGGCTCCATTCCCAACGGCATGTTCCGTTTCATGCCCGATGGCAGCGCGATGGAGATGGTCGTCGCGTACGGCGCCAACACCTGGGGCATGGACTTCACCTGGGACAACGAGATCTTCTACACGATGGCGAACGAGTCGCACCTGCGGCACGTCATCATGAGCGACGCCGTCCTCGCCAAGGGCCGCGTCGGCAAGACCGAGGGCTGGAAGCAGATCAACGACCACCGCGACTCCAACCAGCTGCTCAAGCACGGCCTGACCCCGTATCTCCAGATCGACTGCGTGGGCGGCTTCACGGCGGCGTCGGGGAGCACGGTCTACGACGGCGGCGCCTGGCCCGACGAGTACCGCAGCATCCACTTCGTCTGCGAGTGCACGATCAACCTGATCCACCAGGACAAGCTGATCCCCGACGGCGTCACGTTCCGCGGCTCCAAGGTCCGCGCCGAGGAGTTCGTCGCGGGCACCGATCTCTGGTTCCGCCCGATCGACACCCAGATCGGCCCCGACGGCGCCCTCTATATCGCCGACTTCTACAACCAGGCCGTGGTCCACAACGACACGCGCGGCCCGAAGCACGGCCCCTTCAACGCGGCCGTCCGGCCCGATCGCGATCACGAGCACGGCCGCATCTGGCGTCTCCAGTACAAGCAGCCCAAGCCGATGGCCGAAGCGGACTATGGTTCCGTCGGCGGCCTCATCAAGGCCCTCGATCACCCGAACCGCTTCGTCCGCCTGACGGCCCAGCGGCTCCTGGTGGAGCAGGGCGCGGGCGCCACGGAGCTTGCGGAGCTGCTGAAGACGTCGGCCAGGCCCGAGGCCAAAGTCCTCGCCATATGGACCCTGCAGCGGCTGGACAAGATCACGGAGGCTGAAATCCTCGCGGCCCTGAACGACGCCGACGCCGGCGTCCGCAAGAACGCGGCCCGCGTCGCGGGCCTCGTGGCCAAGGGCGACATGCTGCAGAGCACGCTGCTGGCCAAGCTCAGCGACGCGGATCCGCGCGCGCAGCTCGAGAAGATCATCGCGCTCGGCAACTTCCCGGGCAGCCCGGCGACGTCCGCCGCCCTGCTCAACATCAATAAGACCCTGACCGATCCCTGGACGAAGTCGGCGGTGCTCGGCGCCCTGGGCGCGGCGCCGCTCGAGACGCTGACGGCCGCGATCGACGTCAAGGACGCCGGCCTGGCCGAGGAGCTCGCCGGGATCATCGGCAACAAGCAGGACGCCGCCCTCGCGGCGAAGGCGGTCGTCCAGATCGCGGGAAGGCCTGCCGATCCGGCCTGCATCGCCGCGCTGGCGCGGCTTGCGAAGACGCTGCAGCCCCAGGTCGCGCCCCCGATGACGCCCGAGCTGCAGAAGGCCCTGGAGACGCTGCTGACCTCGTCCGACTCCGCGCTTGCCGGCGCGGGCCTGCCCTTCGCCGCCCGCTGGGTGAAGGATGACTCGCTGGTGAAGACTCTCGAACCTGTGGTGGGAGCGCTCCTGACGACGATCGGGGACAAGTCGAAGTCGGACGACGCTCGCGCGCTCGCGCTGAGCTCGGTGCTGTCGATCGTCAGCGCCCGTGGAAAGTCGATTCCCGCCGGCGCGGACCTGCTGGAGCCCGGGAATTCGCTCGACCTGCAGCGCTCCGCGATCGAGTCGTTGGGCGGCACGGCCGATCCGGCCGCGGCCGCGTCGCTGCTCGGGGCGTATCCGAAGCTCTCCAGCCAGATGCGCGACGTCGCGATGGCCCAGATCCTCAAGCGGCCCGAGTGGACGGACTACCTGGTGGGCGAGCTCGAGGCGGGCCGCCTGAAGCCGAACGACATCGGGCCGAACGCCGTCTTCCGCCTGCGCACGCATCCCGACATGGCCGTCGCGAAGAAGGCCAATAAGGTCCTCGACGCGATCCTCGGCACGCAGAACAAGGCGAAGAACCAGATCATCGAGGAGCTCTTCCCGAAGATCGAGCCCATGGGCAACGTCGCCAAGGGCAAGGCGCTCTTCACCGAGAACTGCATGAAGTGCCACGGCTATAAGGGCGAAGGCCGCTCGATCGCGCCCGACCTCACCGGCATGGGCGTCCACGGCAAGCACGAGCTGCTGGTCAATGTCATCGACCCCAACCGCGTCGTCGAAACGAACTACATCTCCTTCAGCGTCCGCCTGAAAAACGGCGACGTCTTCAGCGGCATCGTCGCCAAGGAGACGAAGGACATCGTCGTGCTCAAGAACAACGAGGGCGACCGCGAGATCCGGCGCTCCGACATCGACGCGATGAAGTCGACGGGGCTTTCGCTGATGCCGGAGGGCCTCGAGGCCCTGGGCGCCGAGGCGATCCGCGACATCCTGAGCTTCCTGGTGTCCGAGGCCGGAAACTTCCGTCTGGTCGACCTCCAGACGGCGTTCACCGCGTCGAGCGTGAAGGGCCTCTTCGACCCGGTGCGCGAGCCCAACAACCTCCGCCTGAAGAAGTTCGGGTTGGCCACGGTCGAGGGCATCCCCTTCCAGGTCATGGACCCCTCCAAGAGCCTGAACGGCAATAATGCGATCGTTCTCAAGGGTGGCTCGAACCCCGACTGGTACTGCAAGACGACGCTGCCTCAGACGGTGCAGATCCCGATGGGCTTCGCCTGCGACAAGCTGCACGTCCTGGGCGGCATCGCGGCCTGGGGCACGCTGGAGGGAAAGAAGGGCAAGCCCGTCGTGCGGGTGACCTATCACTACGCGGACGGGAAGACCGAGAACCAGCAGCTCCTCGACGGCGTGGAGTTCTCCGACTGGATCAAGCGCGTCGACGTCCCCGGCTCGAAATTCGCCGACGGCCTGCTGGAACCCGGCGCGCGCGGCCAGCTGCGCTGGTTCACGATGAAGCCGGCGCGCAAGGACGTCATCCATCACCTGACGCTCGAGAGCTACGACAACAATATGGCTCCGACCTTCCTGGCCATGACGGCCGAGATCGGGGGCGGCGAGAAGGGACTGGCTCCGATGACCGCACCCCAGGAGACGGCGAAGCTCGAGATCCCCGCGAGCAAGATCCTCGTGGTCGGCGGCGGATCGAGCCACGATTTCGAGAAGTGGTTCAACAAGGCCGACGCGACCCTGCTCGGTGCCGCGTATACGTCGAACCCCGCCCAGATCGCGGGGGCGCTGCCCGATCTCAACGTGCTGTATCTGTCCAACAACCAGCCGATCCCCGATCCCGCGGCGCGCAAGGGCATCTTCGACTTCGTCGAGGCCGGGAAAGGTCTGATGCTCGTACATCCGGCCTGCTGGTACAACTGGAAGGACTGGTCGGAGTACAACAAGCTGCTGGTCGCGGGCGGCTCGCGCAGCCACGAGAAGTACCAGGAGTTCGAGGTGACGATCGTCGACGAGGCGAGCCCGATCACGGCGGGTGTCCCCAAGACGTTCCGGGTCAAGGACGAGCTCTATGGCTACGTGAAGGATCCCGCCGGCCCGGAGATCAAGGTGCTCGCCGTCGGCAAGTCGCTCGAGACGGGCAAGGAGTGGCCGGTCGTCTTCACGGTCGCGCACCCCAAGGGCCGCATCGTCGGGATCACGCTGGGCCACGACGGCGCCGCGCACGACCTCGAGGCCTATAGGACGCTGCTGAAGAACGCCGCCGCCTGGGCCGCGAAGAAATAAATGAAGACGGTGTACGTCCTGGCCACCCTCGACACGAAGGGCGTCGAAGCCGCCTTCGTGCGCGATCAGCTCGCCCGCCTGAACGTGCCGGTGAAGATCGTCGACACGGGCTGCATGGGCTCGCCGGCGGTCCCGGCGGACATCCCCCGCGAGGAGATTTTCAAGCGCGCAGGGACGACCCTGGCGGCGATGCGCGAAAAGAACGACCGCGGCGAGGCCGTGAAGGCGGCGGCGAAGGGTGTGACGGCGCTGATGGCCGAGC
>DASQOM010000280.1:0-3034 GCA_035644495.1 Planctomycetota bacterium
TGGGGCTGGGCCTGGTGAATTCGGTCGACGACATGCGCGTCACGAATCCTCCGAGCAATCCGGAGCTGCTCGACGCCCTGGCGAAGGACATCGCGGTCCACAAGTTCGATCTCAAGAGCCTGATCCGGACGCTGATGAAGTCGGAGACCTACGGCCTGAGTTCTGATCCGACGCCGTTCAATGCGACGGACCGGCAGAACTTCGCCCGCTATCACACGAAGCGGCTGTCGGCGGAAGTGCTGCTGGACGCGGTCTCGGCGGTGACCGGGTCGGCCGAGAAGTTCCCCGGGCTGCCGCTGGGGACGAGGGCGATCGAGCTGCCCGACCAGGCGGTGGCGAGCTACTTCCTGAGCGCCTTCGGCCGCTCGGGCCGCGAGACGCCCTGCGAGTGCGAGCGCAGCTACGCGCCCAACCTGGCCCAGATCCTGCACCTGATGAATTCGCCGGAGATCCAGGGCAAGATCGCGGGCGACAAGGGCACGGTCGCGACGCTGGTCGCGTCGAAAAAGAGTAACGAGGAGATCATCGAAGCGCTATATCTCCGGGGGTTTGCGCGCAAGCCCACGGCGTCGGAGTCCAAGGATGCGGCGGATATGCTCGCCAAGGCCGCGAACCGGAAGGCGGCGGTCGAGGACTTCGCGTGGCTGGTGCTCAACTCCAAGGAATTCCTGTTCAACCATTGAGCGAGGGCAGCATGGAGATTCGAGTCGATCAGGGCAGGAACTGCGTCTGCGACGGGATGTCGCGCCGCGGCTTCCTGCGTGCCGGCACGCTCGCGCTCGGCGGCCTCGGGCTCGCCGATCTCCTGCGGTCCGAAGCGCACGCGTCGGGCGACAAGGGCCAGGGCAAGGGCCTCAGCGTCATCCTGCTCTGGCAGGGCGGCGGACCCAGCCACATCGACATGTGGGACCTCAAGCCCCAGGCGCCCTCGGAGTTCCGCGGCTCCTTCAACCCCATCCGCTCGAACCTGCCGGGCTACCAGGTCAGCGAGCACATGCCGCGCACCGCCCAGGTCTGCGACAAGCTGACGATCCTGCGCTCGGTGACGCACCCGGACTCCGGCCACGAGTCGGCGACGCACATGCTCCTGACGGGCTACAAGCCCACGAACGACATCCCCGCGAACGAGATGCCGAGCTACGGCAGCATCGTCGCAAAGGAGATGGGCCCCCGCATCGCGGGTTTCCCGAGCTACGTCGCCGTGCCCCGTGCCCCCCGCAGCTCTGCCGCCGCCTATCTCGGCGTCGGCTACAACCCCTTCGAGACTCACGGGGATCCCAGCAGCAAGGACTTCAAGGTCCGCAACCTCAGCGCGGCCGGCGGCATCACGATGGACCGCCTCGAGAACCGCCGCGAACTGCTCAAACATTTCGACACCCTGCGCCGCGACGCGGACGCGACGGGCGTCGTCGAGGGCATGGACGCCTTCTCGCAGCAGGCCTTCGAGCTGGTCACCTCCCCCAAGGTGCAGGACGCCTTTGACCTGGGCAAGGAGGACGAGAAGCTGCGCGACCAGTACGGCCGCCACACCTGGGGCCAGAGCGCGCTGCTCGCGCGGCGGCTGGTCGAATCCGGCGTCCGCTTCGTGACGATGGACATGGGCGGCTGGGACACGCATGCCAACAACTTCGAGGAGCTGAAGAAGAAGCTGCCCACCTTCGACCAGGCCTACGCGGCGCTGATCGAGGATCTGGACCGCCGCGGCCAGCTGGACCGCACGCTGGTCCTGCTCTGGGGCGAGTTCGGCCGGACGCCGCGCATCAATCCCGGGGCCGGTCGCGACCACTGGCCGGGCGTCTTCAGCGTCGTCATGGCGGGCGGCGGTCTCAAGCGCGGCATCGTGCTGGGCGAGAGCGACGCGCGCGCCGAGTATCCGAAGCAGCGCCCGGTGAGCCCCCAGGACGTGCTCGCCACGATGTACCACAAGCTCGGGATCAGCCGGGAGAAGACCTATATCAACGAGGCCGACCGCCCGGTCGAGATCCTGAACGTCGGCGCCCCGATCCCGGAGATTATTTAGGTCGCCGGGATGACCGCCGCCGCGCGCTCGTCGGGCGGTTTCGTCGCCGCCGCGTTTCTCGTCCTCCTGCTGGCCTCCGGCGCCCGCGCCGAGTATGGCCCGCCCCGGCTCGCCAGCGTCTTCCCCCTCGGCGCGAGGCAGGGCTCCGAAGTCACCGTCGACGTGCAGGGCAGCGGCTTCGACATCCCCACCGGCCTCTACTTCAGCAATCCGGGCATCAAGGCCGAGCTGATCGCGGGGGACGCGCCGAAGGACGATAAGGACAAAGACAAGGATAAGGACAAGGGCAAGAAGCGCGGCGGCGACGGCAAGGCCGTCAAGTTCAAGGTCACGGTCGCCGCCGACGTCCCTCCGGGCGACTACGACGTGCGCTTCAGCGGGAAGGAGGGGATCAGCAATCCCCGGACCTTCGTCGTCAGCGACTATGCCGAAGGCGTCGAGACCGAGCCCAACAACGAGAAGAAGGACGCCAACCGGATCGCGCTGAACGTCACCGTGAACGGCCGCATCGGCGGAAGCGAGGACGTCGACTGGTTCGTCTTCGCGGCGAAGAAGGGAGATCGCGTCCTGGTCGACTGCCGAGCCTGGCGCATCGACTCCCGTCTCGACGGCTTCATGTGGCTTTACGATGCCCAGGGGAAGCAGCTCGCACAGAGCCAGGACGAGGACGTCCGCGACGAGAAGCGCGATCCCTTCATCGACTTCGACGCGCCCGAGGACGGGGACTACTACGTCAAGCTGACGGACTTTACCTACAACGGCGGCGGCGATTACTTCTACCGGCTGGGTGTCTCGACCCTGCCCTACATCGACTACATCCTGCCTCCCAGCATTCCCGCGGGCGCCGATGCCACGGTCACCTTCTACGGGCGGAATCTGCCTGGCGGCGAAGCCTGCGACCAGAAGATCAAGAACCGGCCCCTGCAGAAGCTCTCCCGCCAGGTCCATCCCCAGGAGGGCGAGGCCGCCCGCGTGGACCTCCGCTTTAGCGGGCTCCTGCGTCCCTGGTCGAGC
>DASQOM010000281.1:0-11800 GCA_035644495.1 Planctomycetota bacterium
GCTCGACCAGCGCGGGCTCCTGGAGGCCGGTCCGGCCGGTTGCCGGGCCTTCAAGCTGGGTGATCGACGTCTTCCAGGTCCGCCCCGCATTGTCCGAGTACGCGCAGAGGAACGTCGCGCGCGGGGTCTTCTTCGCCCCGCCCTTGGCATGGCGGGCGAGCGGGAGCACGATGCGGCCGCTCTTCAGAAGCAGCGCGCGGTCGTTGTTCATGACGTAATACCCGTCTTCGCGGATGCAGGAGATCGGCTCGGACCAGTTCCGGCCCTCCTCGGTCGAGATGCGCATCGTCGGGATACAGTCCTCCGGACCGTTCTTGCGGAGGTAGAAGAGTGCGATCTCGCCCTCCGGCAGGCGGAGCAGCGACACGGACATGATGTTCTGCCGCGCATCGTTCAGCAGGAGGGGCTCGTAGCGGAGCGACCAGGTCTTGCCCTTGTCGCCCGAATAGATGGCGGCCAGGTCGGCGGCGGAGTCGTCGGCCGGGCCGCCGGTGAAGCGCGAATATACGAACATGAGGATGCCGTTCTTGAGCGCGATGAAGTCGCCTTCCGAGTTTCGCGGGTTGTTGGCGACGGGCGGCAGGAGATTGACCTTGAACACCTCCTCGTCGCCGGCCGGGGCGGCGCTGCAGAGGAGCATCAGGAGCAGCGTTCGCATGGCTATACCCTAACAAAAGGGACGGTCACTTTTGTTAAAATGCCCCCATGAGAACCATCCATCTCCAATACGGCGCCTCCGGAATCCCCCTCGAAATCGACGCGCCCAACGTCACCGTGGTCGAGCCGCGATTCACCGCCGGGCTGCCCGACGAGGCCGCGTCGTTCCGCGACGCCGTCCGCAACCCGATCGGCGCGAAAGCGATCCGCGACCAGGTGAAGGCGACGGACAAGGTCGCCGTCGTCATCCCCGACATCACGCGCCCCCTGCCGTCGGAGCGGCTGCTCCCCTGGCTCTTCGCCGAGCTCTCGCACGTGCCGGCCGCCAACTTCACGATCATCAACGGGACGGGGTCGCATCGCGGCAACACCCCCGCCGAGCTCGAGAAGATGGTCGGCGCCGAGGTCGTGAAGAAGTACAGGATCGTCAACCATACGGCACACGACGAGAAGACCCTCGCGCCCGCCGGAAAAACAATCGAGGGACGCCCGGTCTCGATGACGAAGGAATACGTCGAAGCCGACAAGCGCATCGTCCTGGGTTTCATCGAGCCGCACTTCATGGCCGGCTTCTCGGGAGGCTATAAGGGGATCTTCCCCGCGATCGCCGACATCGACGCGATCACGCACTACCATCGCGCGGCGGTGATCGCGGATCCGAAGTCGACTTGGGGCGTGCTCGAGGGGAACCCGACGCAGGAGCAGGTCCGGCGCAACGGCGCCCTCGTCCCCCTGCACTTCTGCATCAACGTCACGCTGAATAAGAACCGCCAGATCACCGGGTACTACGTCGGCGACGCCCTCGAGGCGCACCGCCAGGGTTGCGCGTATGCGAAGGAGACCGCGATGGTCGCGTGCGAAAAGCCGTTCCCGATCGTGGTGACCACCAACGGCGGCTACCCGCTCGACCAGAATCTCTATCAGACCGTGAAGGGCATGTCGGCCGCCGCGCAGGTCATCGCCGAGGACGGCTATATCCTCACCGCGGCCCGCTGCAACGACGGGTTCCCGTCGCACGGAAACTTCAAGAAGCTGCTCTTCGATCACGGCACGCCGAAGGCGATCCTCGACACGGTGCTCGCGCCGGGCTTCTCGATGTTCGACCAGTGGGAAGCGCAGATGCTCGCGATGATCCTGGTGCGCGCGCGGGCCGGGCTGTATAGCGAGATCATGGACGACGAGATCCGCCGCGCCCACGTCGAGCCTGTGAAGGACGTCAGCGCACGCTTGGCGGCGGAGCTGAAGAAGGTCGGCAGGGACACGCCGGTGGCGGTGCTGCCGGAAGGCCCGATGACGATCCCGTACCTCCGGCGTTAGTCTTTGATCCGCAGGCAGCGCAGCGTCGATTTCTCCACGACGTAGACCCGCCGGCGGGGTTCATCGATCACCAGGCCCCGGCAGGGCCCGGAAGAAAGGGACGAGCGCCAGTCGTTTTCGAAGTTTTCGACGTTCCAGGCCCGCAGCCCCTTCTCGTCGGCGATGAGGACGCAGCCGCTTTTCTGATCGATCGCGGCGGCATAGCGGCGATCCGTCCCCGCCTGCTCCGTCGACCGAAACTTCTGAATCTTCCAGTTCCCGGGATCGTAGACGCCCTCCGCGTGTTCGGCGACGACGACCAGGACTCCCCGGCACACTCCGGCGAAAAGCGCGCCGTCGGAGGCGATGAGATAGGTGACGGTCTTGTGGGGCATGACGCCGACGCGCCCCCCGGCAACCAGGGCGAAGGGCGTCGCCGGACAGCTGCCGAGGAAGCCGACGATGGCGCTGTCCGGACTGAGAACAGACTCGCCGACCACTTCGGAGATGAGCTTCCCCTCCCTCCGGGTCGCCCGTCGACCGTCGCCCCCCATGGCCCGATAGAGCACGCTGCCGTCGGGGGCGATCCAGGCCTGCCGCGGCCACAACGCCGAGCCGGCATCGATTTTGACCGCCGGCTCCAGAAACTCGGCCTTCACCAGGGGCTCGCGGGAGATCTCCTTCCAGCCCGAGGGGTCATAGCGGGCCAGGTCCTTCCCCACGACGAGCAGATGCCCGTCCTGATCCTCAAAGCCCGCCGTGGTCCAGGGCGCGGGGATGTTCTTGAGGATCTTCGCCGTGGCGGCGTCGCACACCAGAACGGCCTCGCGATGGCCGAATACAAGGAACTTCCCGGTCGAAGAGACGCAGAGGAGTCTGCCGTAATCCTCCTCGAGTTTGATCGAGGAGACTTCCTCGAGCTCGGGCACCTGCAGGAGCAGCACGAGCAGAAAAGTCATAGGGATCCTTGACGTCGACCTCGTTCTCGGGTTCCAATCTAGCGGAATGGATGCGGCCGCGGTACGGAAATGCGTGAGCAAGCTTTTGTCCCGTCAGGAGCCGGGGCTGCTCGTGCCCAAAGTGCCGTGGAGCCCCGAACTGCAGAAGGAGATCCGGAAGCTCGACGCGGGCACGGACCCGAACGCGCTCGCGGTAATCTCGGGCCTGCTGCTGTGGAATGATGACCTGGACGGCTGCCACACGATCGCGCAGGACCTCGACGATGCCCACGGCGCGTATCTGCATGGAGTCCTGCATCGTCGGGAACCCGACTATGGCAATGCCGCGTACTGGTTCCGCAAGGTCGGCGCGCACGCCCTGTTCCCCCACCTGAGGGTGGCGTCGCTGGAACTGCTGGCGGAAGCGCCGGCGTCGGACCCTTATAAGAAGGCGATCGAGGGCACGTCGGACTGGGACCCGTTCCGGATGATCGACTGGTGCGGGGCGGCGACCGAGGAGCGCGAGGTGGCGTTCCTGCGGGCGATGCAGGCCGTGGAGATCCAGGGGCTGACGTATTATTGGCTGGACCGGGCGAAGCTGGCGCGATAGGTTGAGAAGATGCCGCGCACGATGAAGCGTCCCGCAAAGAAAGGCCGCTGGAAGCCGACCGCCGAGGACAAGCCGATGGACACGGGGCTTGAGGTCCCCTTCGACATCGCCCAGGTCCCGGAAATCCCTGCGGTGCCGTGTCCCTGCGGCACGAGCCGCCGCGCGTTCGTGCGGAAGGACAACCAGACCTGCAGCGTCCATCTGGTCGAGATCAAGAAGGACGCGCAGACGCACTACCATAAGGGCTTCACGGAGACCTATTACTTCCTCGAGGGCGAGGGCCAGATCGAGCTGGACGGGAAGCGGTATCCCGCGAAGCCCGGCATGGCGGTGATGATCCGCCCCGGGACGCGTCACCGCGCGGTGATGGGCAAGTCGCCGATGAAGATCCTGAACATCGTCGTTCCTCCGTTCGACGCCGCCGACGAATGGTTCGACTAGCCCGCCCCTCCAACGGCCGAATTATCGGCTAGAATTGGGCATGCCTCCCAAACCTTCCCGCTTCCAGATGGTGTCGTGCGTTTGCGGCGCCGACGTCCGCGTCGATCCCATGAACCGGGACCGCCGGGTGACCTGCCGCAACTGCGGCAACACCTTCGATTTCGCCGTGACGATGGACAGCGTCGGACACAACTCGAGGATCTCGCTGATCCTGCCCCGCGGCGCGCTGAAGCCCGAGGGGGAGTCGCTGGCCACGTCGGTGCCCCGCACCGAGCCGTCCGCTCCGGCGCCCGAGCCTCTGGCCGCGTTCGAGGAGATCGTCGCGCCGCCGCCGCCGGAGCCCCCCGCGCCGATCCGGGTCACGCGGAAGAAGACGGGACAGACGATCCAGACCCTGATGGGACATTGCGAGTGCGGCGCGGTGTTTCCGCTGCTCGACACCGGCGAACTGACGACGATGCAGTCCTGCCCGCAGTGCAACCGCAGCTATCACGTGGTGTTCCGGCTCATCCCCGGGACGAGGCAGAAGACCGCCATGATCGTTCCCGAGAAGCCGGTCCTGCATCGAAGAATGGGGACCACCGCCCCGTCCAAAGCCCCGAAGGGCGCGACGAAGACGGGCCAGGCGGTGGCGCCTCCCGAGAAGAGCCGCACCCGGGTGAGGGCGACCAAGGCCATGAAGCCGATGACGGTTCCGGCCCAGCCCAAACCTCCGCCGGAGGTTCCGGTCGGCGCCCAGTCCGTGGCGTGCTCCTGCGGCGAGATTTTCGTGGTCCGCCGGAAGGAGATCGACCAGGAGCGCAGTTGCAGCGGCTGCGGCCGACGGGTGACGTTCCAGGAGAGTCGTCACCCCCAGACGCTGGCGCCCATCCTCCGGATCAAGCCTCTCTAGGGAGCCCGCCGTCTCGCGCCGACGGAGAGCCATCCCCGCCGGCGTCGATTCGCTGGAACATCGTTTCCACCGATTCCCCGAGGACCGCCGAATCCCCGTCCCCCTCCCCGGAGGGCTGTTGCACGAGTCCCGGGCGCCAGGCGTTGGCCCCGCATTTGCGCTGAGTGAGACGCGGAGGAGGAGGCCAGCCGGATCGACCCGGCGAAGATCGGACATGACATCGCTGATGAACCTCGAGTTCTTCCGTGTCCGGGCCGGGCTCCGCAGCGGGCTGGGCGATGCCCTGGGCGCCCTCATCGAACCGACCAGGCAGGAAGCAGGCTGCCTTTCCTGCAATCTGTACCAGTCCCTCGACGATCCCGACGTATGGCTGGTCTTCGGGGACTGGCGCGGTCAGGAGTACCACGACGCGCATCTGAAGACCCTGCACGTTCTGGCGTTTCTGCGCGCCGCGCCGGGGCTGGTCCAGGGCGACCGGGACCTTCGGCACTTCAGGATCGCTTCCCCCTCGCCGACGGACGCCGGGAGCTCGTCGACCGGTAACGATTGACGTTCGTAGGGATCAGGAACACCTGGAAGGAGAGACAAAGTGAAAAGCACGACCAAAGGGTGACGGCGCTTACGGCCGCGTCCCTGGCGGCCTGCATCGGCCTGGCCCTGAGAGCGCAGGACAAGGACACGCTCAAGGACGCGAATGGAATCGCGTTCTCCGAGTTCAGGGGCTACGAATCCTGGGAACTCCTCGCGCCGAGCGTGACGGAGGACGGGATCAAGGGCATCGTCGGGAATCCGGCCATGGTCAAAGCCTATAAGGACGGCATTCCCGGCAACGGCAAGCCTTTTCCCGATGGCTCCAGGAGCGCGAAGATCGAATGGAAAAAGGTGAAGAACCTGGATTCGCCCTATACGGTGGAAGTGCCGGACACCCTGAAGTCGGTGGCGTTGATGATGAAGGATTCCCAGAGGTTCCCGGAAACCAACGGATGGGGATACGCGCAATTCTCGTACGACGCGGGGACCGGCAGGTTCAAGCCGCATTCTGAGGACAAGAACTTCCCGAAGGTTTGCCATGACTGCCACAATACGGTGAAGTCGGCGGACTACGTCTGGACCCGCCATCCCCAGCGGTAGTGTCCTCAGGAACCCGAACCGCTCGAAGGAGGATCCATGCCGACGACCGCAGAGGCCGTCCGAGCCATGATCGAGACCTATCCTCTGGACAAGGCACCGGAGGCTTAGGAGCGCATGATGAGCGGCAACGCCCAGTTCCGTGTCGTTCTGGCGATGTAGACCCCTGAAGGAGGCAACGATGACTCGACCTGAAGCGGCCGGCGAGTACGTGACGACCCATTTCGATCGGGTGCTGTATACCGCCCAGGCCCATACGACGGGCGGACGGGACGGCGGCGCGTCGCGCACCAGTGACGGGCGCCTGGGGGTGACGCTGTCGGTGCCGGACCAACCCGGAGCAGCTGTTCGCAGTGGGCTGGTCGGCGTGCTACCTGTCGGCCATCCGGCTCATCGCCGGAAAGCGGAAGATTCAGATCCCGGACTTGGCCATCGACGCCGAAGTGGACCTGGGTCTGACCCACGGCGTTCACGGGCTCGCGGTCCGTCTCACGGTCCGTCTGCCGGGCATGGACCGCGCGAGCGCGGAAGCGCTGGCGGAGGCCGCGCACCACGGGTGTCCTTACTCCCGCGCGACGCACGGCAATATCGACGTCAAGACCACCGTTGTGGTCTAATGAGGCCTGCCTTCATTCGGTAGGACCCATCGAGGAGCTGCCATGAGCATGTCGGGCACAGAACTGGTGCGGAGCTATTACGGTTCGCTCGCGCCGGGCAAGCGGCTGAACCTGCATGAGATCCTGGATCCCGGCGTCGTCATCGAACTCCAGGCAGGGTTTCCCGGCGCCCGGCCGCGCTACGAGGGACTGAAGCAATACCTCGTGGACTTTCTGGAGCTGATCTACGGATCGGTCGAGATGGAATTCCTTCCCGAAGAATTCCTCGAGGTCGGGACGCGCGTGGTGGCCACGGGCCGGATGAAGGGACGCTCCGTCTCGTCGGGCGTCCCGTTCGACATTCCCTTCGTCCACCTGTGGACGTCGAACGGGCGGCAGCTCACGCACGCCCGGTTGTTCACCGACACGGCAATCCTGAGCGACGCGATTGCGGGTCGGCGCGCTTAGAGGCTTCGCCCGAGCGGGAGTTCCGGCGTCTATCGGAACTTGAAGTCGCTCTTGCGGATGTTCAGCTTCCTGATGCGGGCGTCGAGCGTCGAAGGCGGGACCTGCAGCTTCGCCGCCGCTCCGACCGGGCCCCACACCCGGCCCCGGCTCTCCGCGAGCGCCGCCTCGATGATCTTCTGCTCCCGATCCGGCCCGCCTTCCCTGGAGTTCGGCTCCGCCCGTTCCGCCGAAGGAACGACCGGATCCCCGGAGAGCCCCTGTTCGTCGACGCGAAAAACTCGCCCGGAGCTGAGGATGACGGATCTCTCCACGATGTTCTGCAGCTCGCGGACGTTTCCCGGCCATCCGTAGGACTGGAAGAGATCCCGGGTCTCCTGCTCGACCGCCAGGGATCCCTTCCCCATCTGCTTCGCGTGGCGCTCGACGTAGTATTCGGGCAGAGTCACCACATCCTCTTTGCGGTCGCACAGCGGGGGCACTTCGATGGGAAAGACGTTCAACCGGTAGAAGAGATCCGGACGAAAGCGGCCCGCGGCCTGCGCCGCCTGCAGATCCCGGTTGGTCGCCGCAATGATTCGCACGTCGGCCCGGACCCGTTCGGTCCCGCCGACCCGCTCGAACTCGCGCTCCTGCAGGACGCGGAGGAGGGCGTGGAAGATCCTCGGGATAAAGCCCCTCCCTCCACTCGCCGCCCAGCGCCTCCTGCGGAGAAAGCCCGGTGAAGTCCAGCCACGGCCGGTTGAAGTATTCAGGCGAGCCGTCGCTGCGGCTGCTCCAGGCGGGAGCTGAAATGCGCTCGAAGGGAAAGTGCTGCCGGGTGCTTTCCGGAGCCGGAACCGAACAGTCGCCATCACCCCTCCCGGTGATTTTACGAAGTATGCTCCCCCCGGGCATGAACGAGTCGCAAGCGAATCCAGCCTGATGTGACCAAAAAGTCGACCCCGCACACGCGACGACGGGATGAAGCCCCACGCAGGCCCTCGGCCCGGATCAGCCTGTGGAGGCCGAACCGGACCGGAGAGGCCCAGGAGGGGACTGGAAGGGAGAACTTGGGACGTCTCGCAACGATGTCAGCAGAAGACCGAGCAGCGTGAGCGAACCCGTCAGCAGCGGCCAGCCGGGCTCCAGGATGGCCCCGCCGCAGCCGCACTTCCCCCCGCCGCCGCCACCCCCGTCGTTCGCCGGTGCGGGCGCCGGCGTCGGTGCGGGCGTGGGAGCCGGGCCCGGCGGTGCCGCCGCCGCGCTCAACCCCACCGCGTTCGTCGGACCCGTCAGCGTCCGGTTGAGCGTCAGCCACAGCTTGTGGTCCGTCGCGTTCACCGATGCGCTGTAGTCCGTCCCCGACGTCAGCGCCGTGGGGCCCAGCGTCACCGTCGCCGGCGGCGTCGCAGCCATATAGTTCCCGATCACGAAAAGCGGTCGCAGCAGACTGCCGCTCGCGACCGCCACGTTGAAGGACGTCGCGTTCCCCGCCCCCGCCGTCAGCGACCAGGCCCCATAGACGTGGTCCCAGCCCGCCGGCTGATAGGTCGCATTGCCGGCCAGGTTCAGATGACGCGGACCCGACGTCAGCACCGTCCCCGTCGACGCCGTCAGCGTCGTCTGCTGCACCGCCTCCATCGAGGCGATCGTCGCATCCGTCAGCCCCTGCGAGTACTTGTTCAGGAGGATATAGGTCGAGTAGCCCTGGTGCGGCGCGCCCGGGGTCGGCGGCGTCGTGTAGCCGATCCGCTGATACGACGCGCTCCCGACGAAGCCGGAGTTCGTCCCCCACGCCAGCTTCTCGCCGGCGTAGTCTTCGTAAGCGTTCAGCTGGAACGGACAATCCCAGTTCACCGGCATGCCCTTCACCGGCATCGCCGGCGAGCTCAGCGGCATGTTGGCGCTCGTCTTGCCCCAGGCCGTGTCCGCCCACCAGTAGCCGCCCGCGTCCTGCTGCGTCCAGGGCTGCGTCTGCACCACCCCGGCCTCCAGGTCCCCGACCGCGCCCGCCTTGTACGTGCTCATATAGGGGATCACGTTCGGCGTCTGATAGTCCCAATCGCTCGTCAGCCCGCTGTAGGTCGTGGTGCGGAACCGGTACTTGTCGCCCCACTTGATGCCCGAGATCGGATCTCTGTAGAAGGTGCCGGTATTGTCCCAGTCGAACTGGAAGTACGGACCGCGCGAATCCCAGCTGATCCCGCTCTGGCCCGTCGAGTCGAACGACACCGACCACAGCACGTCGCTGCGGCCGTTGCTGATGGTCCAGTCGATCGTCAGCCCGACCGTTCCGCCCTTTCCGCTGTAGGTCGAATGGAAGCGCCAGACGGCGTGATTGGCCCCCTCGAGAATGAAGCCGGTCGTCGCGCCGGTGCTGTTGGTCTTGCTCGACGACGCGCCGTTGTCATGGTGGTTCACGGCGCAGCCCAGGCCGGAGTAGGCTTCCAGCCCGTCGTTGACGGCGGCGCCCGTCTTGAGCGTGTTGTCGACGTAGTACGTATACTTCTCGATGTAGCCGCCGACATAGGGCGCGTGGTCGCCCCTGGCGCGCACGAGCCAGACGGAGCGCGGCTTGCCGTTGGCGTCCGTCCACGTGACCTGGTCGCAGTGTTTGTCGCCGACCTGCGTGGCGACCACGACGTCCTTCTGGATCGTCAGCCCGGCCGGCGTCGCCTGGGCCCGGGCGACCCCGCCCGACCCCACCAGCACCCCGAGCATGGAGAGAATGATGCCGCGAATCGTCTTACCCACCATGGACCTCGCTCCGTGTTGGAGAAAGGCTCAGCCCCGGGACTTGTACCGCAGGGATGGATGGGTTCGTTTAGCCGAATGCAATCCGGGACTCAGAGTCAGTCCTTGCATTCGGCGGCGATGCGCTTGTATTCCTCGATCGCCCAGTCGAAGGTCTTTTTGGCCTCGTCGCGCTCGGACGCCAGGATGCCCTGGCCGCGGACCCGCCAGAGCTGCTCGATGACGCCGATGCACCATAAGGCGCTGCTGCGGGAGGCGCGGATCGGCTTGCCGCCCACCAGGACGTTGACCGGGTTCGTGTGCAGCTGCGGGAACTGGCGCAGCGCCACCCACGACGACCGCTCGAATTTCAGGTCGAACGACAGCTCGTGCTCCTGATTGTCCGCCGGAACCGTCCGGGTCGCCACCGCCACTCCGTTCACCACCAGCTCCACCAGCCGCGTCGCCTCCTTCGGGACGACCGCTCCCGGCGCCGTCCCAAGCGAGTTCTCGGAGGCGAACGCGACCCTCGCTTTCACCGGCAGCGTGCCCGCGGCGCCCAGCGTCGCGCTGTCGCCGATCGGCTTCCCGCCCACCGTGAACTCCAGCGAGTGCGCGTAGCCGTCGGAGACGTACGACCGCCCCTTTGCCAGCCCCTCGCACCACCGGGCGTAGTCGATCCGGTCGATCTTCCCCATCTGGACGTAGACGCGGCCCTCCCCCACCCGGCCGCCGCTGATGCAGGGGAAGTCGGTCTCGCCGCTCGCCTTCAGGGGATACCCGCAGTTCATGAGGTTGTACCAGCAGTTCCACTCCTGAAGCCGGTTCGTATCCATCGCGCTGATGAAGTCGCAGATGCCCTGCGCCGTCGTCACGCAGATCTCCTGCGCGCCGATGCCGTTCATCTCGGGGATGACCAGGTTGGGAAGCCGGACCTTCGACCGCGCGACGCTGCGGACCAGTTCGTCCTCGCTGAGCTGCTGGTCGCCGTTCTCGTCGATCGTCGCGAACTCTTCGGGCAGCAAGGCGTCCTTCCCCGCCGCCAGGATCCGTTTCGCCGCGGCCAGGTCGTTCACCTGCAATCCGTTCGCCGAGTGCGCATAGCCCGTATACGCGCCCTGCGCCTTCGCCCATTTCATCAGCGGCGTCGTCCACGTCGGCCAGCCCTTCGTCTTCGTCCCCTCCGAACCGGGATACGTCTGGTCCTTGAGATTGAGGAGGCAGACGTGGCCCAGCGCCTGCGAGCCGAAGCCGCTGACCTCGACGTCGTACTTCAGCACCGTGAACGGCTCCGACAGCGGGTGCGCCGTCGGCTGGAAGAACTGGCGCTGGTAGTCGTAGCACGGGCCCCAGGTCAGGTTGCAGCCGACGTTCAGGCCCTCCCCCTTCACGTGCAGGAACATATCGGGCGCGTGAACGCCCTCGGTCGGGTTCGTATAGTGCGCGCAGCCGGCGGCGTGGATATGGTGGTCGCCGCTGTACCAGCCGGAGTCGGCCGGATTCACCCAGCGCTCGACCTTGACCGCGATCGCCGCGTCGCCCTGATCGGGAATCGTCACCGACCGGGTCACGAGCTTATACTCCGGCCCGCGGCCGCTGATCATCGTGAACTCGCCGGGCGGCAGCAGCACGGTGCCGCCGTCGTGGCGGTAGATCTGCTTCTGGAAGAAGAAGTCCGGCGCGAGCCGCTTGGGCTGCGGCGGATAGACGTGGTTGAGCTTGTCGAGGAACGTGAAGCGGCCCGTCGTCGGCTTGCCGTCGAAGTCCGTGATCGAGACTTTGACCGGGATGCCCGGCTTCACCTCGAAGAGCACCGGCGTCTCCGCGCGGAAGCCCAGGTCCTGCGTGCCCTGGCCGACGTCGAACGCCAGCGTCGCCTCGCGCTTCCCCGCCTCGCTGCTGTACACGAGGCCAAGCAGATACTCCACCTTGAGGCCGCTCAGGTTCGGCGTCAGCGGCGGCGTCTGCAGGAGCTCGACCTGCAGGAAGCGCGCGGGATCCCCCTTGGGATTGCCGGACTGGGGCGTCCATCGGGGACCGGACTGGGGGCTCGTCAGATGCG
>DASQOM010000282.1:0-14044 GCA_035644495.1 Planctomycetota bacterium
ATGCCCAGGCACCCGGCGGAACCGAGGAATCCGAGCAGGGTCCACTCCAGGAGGATGACGCCGAAAATCTGCCGGCGCGTCGCCCCGATCGCGCGCAGCGTCCCGATCTCCCGCATCCGCTCGACGACCGAGATCGAGACCGAGTTGTAGATGATGAAGATCCCGACCAGCAGCGCCACGACGCCGATGCCCAGCAGCGCCCGCAGCCGTGTCATCGCCTCGTCCAGGAACGAATTGCTCTGCGGCGGCGGGCGCACGATATAGTCGGGTCCCAGCGCCTCCCGGAGCCTGCGCGCCGCCTCGCCGACGTCGCCCTGCGCGAGGATCTCGATGCGGTCGACGCTGCCCTGCCGGCGGAAGAGCCGCTGCGCCGTCTTCAGCGGCATCACCGCGACGTTCCCGCCGAAGATCTCGGCCGGTCCTTCGTCCTTGAAGATCGCGGCGACCGTCACGGGACGCGGCCCCGTCGGCGTATCGATCTTGAAGCCCCCGCCGAGCTTGACCCCGCGCTTCGCCGCGAAGCTGCGGCTGACCAGGATGACGTCGCCGCCGAGGAAGGCGAGCGGGTTGATCTGCGGCTTCTCGCCTTCGGCCACGTCCCAGAGCCGGAAGCTCGCCTCCCGGTTGAAGTCGAGCCCCATCAGCAGCAGACCTTCCGACAGCCCGGGCACCGTGGCGCTGAGCTGCAGCACCGGCGCCGCCTGCACGCCCGGGACCGCGTCGATCTTCTTCAGCAGCTCCTCCTCGACGCCGAGGCTCCGCCCCTTGACGACCTGGAGCTGCGACTTGCCGGCGAGCTGCTCGACCGTGCGCCGGAAGGCCGCTTCGGTGCTGGTGTTCGAGACGTCGATCGACGCGAAGAGGGCAACGCCGAGCGCGACGGACATGACGCTGAGGAAGACCCGGATGGGATGACGTCGGAGGTAGCGCAGCGAGAAGTACGACAGCAGGACCCTCACGCCAGTTTCCCGTCCCGGAGCTTCACGAGGCGGGTTCCGTAGCCCGCCGCCCGCTCGTCGTGCGTGACGATGACGACGGTCCGCTCGCGCGCGACCTCCTGGAGCAGCTTGAGGATTTCGACGCCCGCGGCCGTGTCGAGGTTTCCCGTGGGCTCGTCGGCGAGCACGAGCGGCGGGTCCGTGATCAGCGCCCGGGCGATCGCGACGCGCTGCATCTCGCCGCCGGAGAGCTCCTCCGGGAAATGGTCGAGACGCTGGTCGAGGCCGACCCTGCGGAGCAGCTCCTCGGCCCGCGTCTTGACCGCGTCGAGCCGGCCGCCGTTCAGGAGCGCGGGAAGCGAGGCGTTCTGGACTATGTTGAGGCTCGGGACCAGATTGAAGAACTGGAAGACGAAGCCGATCATGCGCCGCCGCAGCAGCGTCAGCGCGGTGTCGTCCAGCCTGGACGTGACCGCCCCGTCCACGGCCACGTCGCCGGAGGTCGGCACGTCCAGGGCTCCCGCCAGGTGCAGGAGCGTCGATTTTCCCGACCCGCTGGGTCCCATGATGGTGACGAATTCGCGGCGCTGGATCTGGAGCGTGACCCCGTCCAGGGCGACGACGTCCCGGCGGCCCTGGGCATGGATCTTCCGGACGTCGCGGAAGTCGATGATGGGGCCGTTCGGGGTATCCATGAGGTGTGCGGAAGATATCACGAAACAGCCGATGGAGCTATCGAGTTATTGGAAAGACTAATGTTCGATGTTCCCGGTCATAATGCCCCCTGATTCAAGAACTCAATCGCCCATATTGGGAAGGACTGTTCCCTTTTCCGATCAGGCGTTGTAGGATAAGCCGCAGTGACCAAGACAGCGCCGTTCGCAACCTGCTGGCAGATCCTGCCTCTCGTCAGCCGCAGCTTCGCGATGGTCATCCGCTGGCTGCCCCGGGGCCTGGACGACGCGGTCATGGTCTCCTACCTGCTCTGCCGCATCGCGGACACCCTGGAGGACTCGGTCCGGGACGTCGCCGAGAAGCGCCGGCAGCTCGCCCGCTTCGCCGAGACCCTGGACGAAGGCCGCCCCGAGATCCCCCTGGACGCCTTCCCGGCTACTTATCTGTGTCTGATGACCAAGACGGACGACGTCCTGGCCGCCTACCGGGCGCTTTCGGCCCCGGTCCGGACGATCATCCGCGCCCGAGTCCAGGAGATGTGCCAGGGCATGTCGAAATGGGCCGACCGCCCCATCGTCACCTTCGCCGACCAGAACGAGTACTGCTATTACGTCGCCGGCCTGGTCGGCCTCATGCTCACTGACCTCTTCCACGCGACGGGCAACGTCTCCGATCGCGACAGGGCGCAGCTGACCCCGCTGGCCGTGGACTTCGGCTTGGCGCTGCAGAAGGTCAACATCCTCAGGGACTTGCGTGAGGATCTCCAGGAGGACCGCTGCTACTGGCCCTCCGAGGTCATGGCCCGCCACGGGGTGACCGAAGAGACGATCCTGAGCCCGGAGAAGGTCGACGCGTCGCTCGCCGTCATGGCCGACATGGTCGAGGAGCACTGGGACTACCTGGAGACGGCCCTGCGCTATCTGACGATGCTGCCGATGGCGCAGTTCCGCCTGCGGATTTTCTGCGCGATCCCGCTGTTCATGGCGGTGGCGACGGTGCGCCGCTGCGAAGGCAATCCGGCCGTCTTCCTGGGACCGAAGCCCGTCAAGATCCCCCGCCGTCAGGCGAGGGCCATCCTGGTGCGGTCGCTGTCCCTGGGCACCTGCAACAACTACCTGCAGTCGTGGTATCGGCGCTGGCAGAGGGGGCCGCTGGAGCGTCCCTCGCCCTTCCACGCCGTGGCGTCGCTGATTCCTTGAAGCACGGAGGCTCTCTGGCCGAAAAGATTGGTTGCGCCGACTCGACCGGATTGATAAATTTGGACCCCATTGTCCGCTAGTAACATGGGCGAGTTATACCGAAAAGGGTTCTCTAACAAGGCGGCCGTTCGCCAGAAACTGGCCGACGATTTCCACCATAGCGACATCGTCCGCCGGATCAAGGGCAACGACTACAGCCTGGAAGCGGGGAATCTCTCCCTCCATATGGCGCGGGAGCTGGGCTTCTGCTACGGCGTCGAGCGGACCGTCCAGTACGCCTACGAGACCCTGGAGCGCTTCCCCGACCGCGACATCTACATCACCGACGAAATCATCCACAATCCCCAGGTCAACGAGAAGCTCATCGACCTGGGCATGAAGTTCCTCTATGGCCGCTACAGCTGCGGCAAGAAGGTCGACGAGCTCGGCGTCCAGGACGTCGTCCTGATCCCCGCCTTCGGGGTGCCCGTGGCCGACATGGGCAAGCTGAGCGCCCGCGGCTGCGTCATGGTCGACACCACCTGCGGTTCGGTGCTCAACGTCTGGAAGAACGTGGAGCGTTATGCCCGGGAAGGCGTGACCGCCATCGTGCACGGCAAGTACACGCACGAGGAGACGCGGGCCACGATCTCCCAGGTGACCAAGTACCCCCAGGGCAAGTACCTGGTGGTGAAGGACATTCCGGAAACCCACGTCGTCTGCGAATACATCCGCAAGGGCGGCGATTCGGCGAGCCTCCTGGCGAAGTTCGAGAACAGCGTCTCGGCGGACTTCGATCCGGTGCGCGATCTGGTCCGCATCGGGCTCGCCAACCAGACGACGATGATGTCCAGCGAGTCGCTGGAGATCCAGAAGCTGCTGCGCCAGGCCATGGTCGACCGTCACGGCGAGGCCCAGATCTCCACGCGCTTCATCGCGTTCGACACGATCTGCTCGGCCACGCAGGACCGGCAGGACACGCTGATGGCGCTGCTCCGCTCGACGAAGCTCGACCTGGTGCTCGTCGTCGGCGGCTTCAACAGCTCGAACACCGGGCACCTGGCGGAGCTCGGCTCGGAGTATGCTTCGACGTACCATGTTGAAAACGAACAGGGTCTCGTCAGTGCGGACGAGATCCGCTATAGGGATCCGAAGTCGGGATCCGTCGTGACGGCCCGCGGCTGGCTGGCCGCCGGGAAGCTTGCGATTGGAGTCACGGCCGGCGCCAGCACGCCCGATAATATAGTCGGGCATGTGATCGAGCGGCTCCTGGAGATCCGGGGGATCGCCCTGGACGACGGGACCGTCCGGAGTCCGGCGCCCAGCCCCGTCCGGGCCTGATAGGAAGACCGGCGGGCCGTATCGGGTGAGCAGTAGCCGTATTGCAGTTTGCCCCGGGAGATTCGGAACGGTGAACAAGGCGCTGCTGAGGGAATCATACGGGGAATATCCCATGCCCCGCTGGGATTCCCTCCTCAACTCCGCGATCGACGCCGGCCAGCGATACCTCCTCTCCCGCCAGTCCGACGACGGCTACTGGCAGGCGGAGCTCAACGGCGACGCGACCCTCGAGTCCGACGCCGTCATGCTCATGCACTTCCTGGGCGACGTCGACAAGGACCGTCAGCGCAAGCTGATGAACTACGTCCTGACCCAGCAGAATGCGGACGGCGGCTGGTCGATCTTCCGCGGCGGCCCGAGCGACGCCAACGCGACGGTGAAGGCCTACTTCGCCCTCCGCCTCGCCGGATATTTGGACGAGGACGCGCACGTCCGCAAGGCGCGACACAAGATCCTCGAGATGGGCGGCATCGAAGTCTGCAACAGCTACACCAAGTTCTATCTCGCGATCTTCGGCCAGTACGACTGGAACCGCCTGCCCAGCATGATCCCCGAAATCATGCTCCTGCCGGACGGACAGCGCTTCCTCAACATCTACCGGATCTCGGCGTGGACGCGGACGATCGTCGTCCCGATGCTGATCATCTACGCGCACCGGCCAAGCGTGAAGGTCAATTTCTCCATCCGGGACCTGAACCTGCCCTACGACCAGCCCGGGGCGAAATCGCTCAAGAATGCGTTCTGGCGCAGCGTCTTCAAGTTCATCGACCGCGGCATGGCGCTCTACAACCGCATCGGCGTCCGCTGGGTGCGCCGCATCGCGATCAAGAAGGCCGAAGAGTGGATGCTGGAGCGCAACAAGCCGCCGGGCGGTCTGGGCGCGATCTATCCGCCCATGCTCAACACGATCATGGCGCTGCGCTGCCTCGGCTACGCGAAGGATTCACCCGAGTTCAGCAAGGCGATGCGCGAGTTCCGCGACCTCGAGGTCCACGACGGGCCGGTGACGCGCGTCCAGCCCTGCTTCTCCGCGATCTGGGACACCGCGTGGGGCCTGCATACCCTCGCCCGCGGCAACAGCTCCGATACGGGCGCGATCCAGCGGGCCGCCGACTGGCTCTTCTCGAAGCAGGTGTTCACGGGCGGCGACTGGCAGGTCAACAACCCGGCCGGCAAGCCCGGCGCCTGGGCCTTCGAGTTCGACAATCCCATCTATCCCGACACCGACGACACCTCGGCGGTGCTGATGGCGCTCACCTTCGCGGGCCGCCGCGACGACCCGGGCTTCTCCGCCGGCGTCAAGTGGCTGCACACGATGCAGAACCCCGACGGCGGCTGGGGCGCCTTCGACCGCAACATCAACCTCGAGATCCTCGAGCATCTGCCCTGGGCGGACCACAATGCCCTGCTCGACCCGAGCACGGCGGACCTCACGGGCCGCATCATCGAGATGTTCGGCTATATCGGCTCGCACCGCAACGAGCGCTTCATGGGCCGCGCCATCCAGTTCCTGAAGAAGAATCAGGAAGCCGACGGCTCCTGGTTCGGCCGCTGGGGCGTGAACTACATCTACGGCACGTGGCAGGTCCTCGTCGGCCTCCGCGCGGCGGGCGTCGACATGCGCGAGGGCTGGGTCCAGCGCGCCGCCACCTGGCTCCGCACCGTCCAGAACGAGGACGGCGGCTGGGGCGAATCCTGCAAGTCCTACGCCGACCCCCGCCTCAAGGGACAGGGGCCGAGCACGCCCTCCCAGACGGCCTGGGCCGTCCTGGGCCTCATCGCCGCCGGCGAACCCGCGCCCGACCGCTCCTTGCAGCGCGGCGTCGAGTGGCTGCTCCGCAATCAGCGCGGCGACGGCGGCTGGGACGAGATCGAGCACACCGGCACCGGCTTCCCCCGCGTCTTCTACCTCGTCTACACGATGTACCGCCATTACTTCCCCCTCCTGGCACTCCAGGCGGTGCGCGACGGCCTGGATCCCCAGGAGCGCCGCCCCGCGACGGACCGGTTCGAGCTCGCCGGGGAAGCCAGCAGCGAGAGGATGACCACCGAATGAGACAGCCGTTTTCCCTCACCTTCCGGATGGCCCGCTACCTGGTGGGCAAGCGCATGCGCGGCGAGGAGAAGTTCCCCGTCGTCATGATGCTGGAGCCGCTCCACACCTGCAATCTCGCCTGCCTGGGCTGCACCCCCGACCGCTGGGCCGGACCCAAGTCGGAGTGGCTCACCGTCGACCAGTGCCTCGAGTCCGTCGACGAGTGCAATCCGCCGATGGTTTCCGTCTGCGGCGGCGAGCCGCTCGTGCACACCGACATCGACAAGATCGTCAACGGGATCCTGGAGCGCGGCAAGTACGTCATCCTCTGCACGAACGCGCTGCTGCTGCCCAAGTTCCTGGACAAGATGAAGCCGTCGCCCTACCTCTCCTTCGCCATCCACCTCGACGGCATGGAGAAGACGCACGACTACGTCACGCAGCGCCCCGGCTGCTTCAAGAAGGCGATCGATGCGAGCAAGATGGCGCTCGACCGCGGCTACCGCGTCAACTGCAACACGACGGTGTTCGCCGAGTCGAATATCGACGAGATCGCCGAGCTCTTCCGCCACATCAAGGAGGACCTCGGCTTCCACGGCATCATCACGTCGCCGGGCTACGACTTCGACCAGACCGGCGGCGACTTCTTCCTCAAGCGGCAGCAGGTCGTCGAGCGCTTCAAGAAGCTGCTGGGCATGGTGAAGGAGGAGTGGTTCGGCAACTCGCAGCTGTACCTGGACTTCCTCAAGGGCGAACTCGAGCTCACCTGCACCGCCTGGGGGAACCCGACGCGGACGCCGAAGGGCTGGCAGGGCCCCTGCTACATGCTCCGCGACGCCTATCATCCGACCTTCCGGGACCTGGTCGACAAGACCGAGTGGCACAAATACGGCCCGTCGTCCGGCGAGCCGCGCTGCCAGACCTGCATGGTGCACGCCGGCTTCGAGCCCACGGTCGCGTCGGGCCGCGGCATCAAGCTCGGCAAGCAGCTCTATAATGCGGTCAAGATGATGTCGTGAGGCTCGGGGTCATCGCCGCACTTTCCCAGGAGCTCGGCCCGACTCTGACCGCGATCCAGACCAGCACCCGGGTCGTCGACCGCCTCCAGATCCACGATTCCCCTTCCCTCACCTTCGCCGTGGGCGGCGTCGGCAGCCGCCCGGCCGCCGCGGCCGCGCTCCTCGTCGCCGACCAGGTCAAGCCCGACGCCCTGCTCTCCGTCGGTTTCTGCGGCGCCCTCACCGACGATCTGGACACCGGCGATCTGGTCCTGGGGGGCAGTTCGCAGCATCCGGCCACGGAGTCGCTGCTGACGCTGCTTCTGGAGGCGGCGCCGAAGGCCCGCCGCGGCAGCGTGGTCACCGTCGCGCGCGTCTTCGTCAACGCGGACGAGAAGCGCACGCTCGCAAAGCACTCCAAGGCGCTGGTCGTGGATATGGAGGCGGACGCGGTCGCCCTGGCGGCGGAGAAGCGCGGCCTCGGGTTCGCCGCGGTAAAGGTCGTGATCGACACGCCGGCCGCCCCGCTCGCCTCGACGTACACCAGCGTCTGGTCCGTGCTGAAGGACATGATCCTCAAGCCCGGCTCGGTGATGGGCATGGTCTACGACTCGAAGCGCGTGACGATCGCCGCCGACCGCCTGAAGGAGTTTTTCCTCGCCTTGAAGGATCGACTGCCGTACCACTAGGATGCGGTTGCCGTGGGCGATCCGGACCCTGCCCGGAGGCCTACTTGGGAATCGTGACGTGCGCCCCGGATCCCGACTTCGAGCAGACTTTCTTCAACACCTTCTTTTTGCACGTCTCCTCGTGCTTGAAGTCGGCTTCGAAGTCGCCGGTCGCGGCGCAGCCCGTGCAGGCAAGCGTCACGCGCGCCCGCTCGGGGTTCTTCTCCCCCGCGGCGGTCTTGAGGCAGTATTCGCACTTCTGCGGCTTCTTTCCGCAGGTCGGACAGGCGCCCGCCTTCAGGTCCACGTCGAGCAGCTCCTTCTGATCGTCGACGCAGTAGTAGCCCTTCACCGTCTTTTCGCAGGCGCAGGGGCCGGGCTTCCTCTCGGGCATCTTGAATTCGGGGATGTTGGCGACGTAGGCCTTGGGGTTCTCCGAAAAGCGCTGCACGCAGCTCGCGCAGCAGAGGCCGATCGTCTGGCCTTCGTAGACGACGAGCAGGTTCGGCCGAGCCTTCTGCTTCGGCTTCACCGGGCACAGGGCATTGATCGGCGTGCCGGATTGCTGCGGCGCAAAGGCGACGACGACCAAAGCGACGAGGAAGATCGTTCTCATGTCCAGTAATTGTACGCTTGGGACCCGGTCGAAATCGCGGTCCGCGGTTGACGACGCATCCAACTTGGGTTACCTTTTCCCGGTGCCCGACGTCCAAATTCTTCTGGTCGTGTCCGACGAACCCACCCGCGCCTCGATCTCGGGCGCGCTTGCCGGCCGGGGCTACCGCATCCAGACCCACCATGACGGCGAACTCGCGCTGAAAGAGGCGATCGCCACCGTCCCGAACGTCATCATCCTCGACGTCGCCGCGCCGCACCTCGACATCGCCAATTTCGTGCGCACGCTGCGGACGAATCCCGCGTGCGCACTGGTGCCGGTGATCTTCCTCGGCGAGGCGGGGCCCGTCGAGGACATGCTTCAGGGCTTCCAGCTGGGCTCCGACGATTTCCTCCCCAAGCCGGTGGACGCGCGCGAAGTGGAGCTGCGCGTCGCCGTCGCGAACAAGCTGCGAGAGAAGGCGGAGAGCGTGCTGCGTCCGCGCGGGATCGACTCGCCCGACTTCTCGTCGCCCGGGATCATGACGGCGTTCCGAGGGACGCTGGACCAGATCGGGCTGCCCTCGATCCTGTCGCTCGTGGACATGGAGCGGAAGACGGGGATGCTGGTCCTCGTCCTGGAGCCCTCCAAAGAGAAGGCGCGTCTCTACTTCTATGAGGGGCGCGTGGTGAGGGCGAGCTACGACAAGAAGGACCGGCCGAAGAACGCGGACCTGGTCTACGAGCTGCTGGGGCGCACCGAGGGCAAGTTCGAGTTCCGCAACATGATCGTGGACTCGAAGGACGAGATCCACAACCCCACCGCGATGCTGCTGCTGGAAGGCGCCCGCCTGATCGACGAAGGCCGCCACCACCCCTGACCTGGAATAAAACAGACCGTCTGTTGGATGCTCGATTCCGTCACATCCCTCCCCCGCTCCGTTATACTTTATGGGCCTTGGGAATCCACCGGGGGTGAGACTCCCCCGGGCTTCGAGCGTTGTGTAGGCAACCCAGGGAGCGGGATGCCGGGCTGAAGCAGTTGGGCCGTAATGACGATCTCCAGATAGGGGGCGAGCCGATGAGCATCCTGACCCACGGCAATTCCAGCAGCGATCCGACCTTCAAACCCTGCTGCCGCCGCGAGTTCCTCTATACCGGCCTCATCGGAGGCCTCGGACTCAGCCTCGGCAGCTTCCTCAAGATGCGCGATGCCCAGGCCCGCGACGGCGAGGCGCTGCTCAAGGAAGGCGCCGCGAAGTCGGTCATCCACATCTATATGCCCGGGGGCATGGCCCATCAGGAAACCTTCGATCCGCATCCCAACGCGCCCATCGAGTACCGCGGTCCCCTCGGCACCGTCCCCACGAAGATCAGCGGCGAAGTCTTCAGCGCCAACCTGCCGAAGACCGCCGGCATCGCCGACAAGATCACCGTCATCCGCTCGATGACCCACGGCGAAGCCGACCATGACCGCGGCACCCACAACATGTTCACCGGCTACCGCCCGAGCCCCGCCATCCAGTTCCCCAGCTTCGGCTCGGTCGTCTCCCACGAGTTCGGCTCCCGCAAGAATCTGCCGCCTTATGTCGCCATCCCCGGCCAGGCGAACAACTTCGCCGGCCCGGGCTACCTGAGCTCCGCGTACGGCCCCTTCGCCCTCGGCGCCGACCCGGCCTCGGGCAACTTCCAGGTTCGCGACCTCACCCTCCCCGGCGGCATGAACGCCGAGCGCTGGGCCAAGCGGCAGTCGCTGCTGTCGACCGTCGACTACCACTTCAAGCAGACCGAGAAGTCCGATTCGCTCGACGCGATGGACTCGTTCTACAACCGCGCCTACGCCATGATCTCCTCCAAGGAGGCCCGCGAGGCCTTCGACCTCACGAAGGAGACCGACGAGATCAAGACCGCCTACGGCAAGAATGCCGCCGGCATGCGCATGCTGCTCTCCCGCCGCCTCGTCGAGTCCGGCGTCCGCTTCGTCTCCATGACCTACGGCGGCTGGGATCACCACGACAACATCAAGACCAACATCGAGAACCAGCTCCCGCCCTTCGACCAGGCCTTCGCCGCCCTGATCAACGACCTCGACTCGCGCGGCCTGCTCGCCTCCACGCTGGTCATGGTGTCGTCCGAGTTCGGACGCACGCCGAAGATCAACGCCACCAACGGCCGCGACCACTGGCCGAAGGTGTTCAGCGTCGTCCTCGCGGGCGGCGGCATCAAGCGCGGCCTGATCTACGGCGCGTCCGATGCGACCGGCGCCGAGCCCGAGCGCGACGCGGTCTCGATCGAGGACCTGGCCAGCACGATCTACAACCGGCTGGGCATCGACGGGGACAAGCGGCTCATGTCCCCGGGCAACCGGCCGATCGACATCGTCCGCGGCGGCCATGTCATCAAGGAACTGCTGGCGTAAGCCGGCGTCCGGCCTGCTGAGGTGAAGCGCATGAGGATATCCTCCAGCCTGTCCGTGCTCGCGGTCCTGGCCCTCTGCTCGGGCGTGGCCTGGGCGGAGTCGCCGAACCTGACGCGCGTGTCGCCCCGCGGCGGCCAGCGCGGCACGGAGATCGACCTCCTCCTGGGCGGCGCCCAGCTCAAGGACGCCCAGGAGATCTTCCTCTACCAGCCCGGCCTCGAGGTGCTGAAGCTGGAGGCGACCGACGACAAGACCGTCAAAGTCCGGCTGAAGATCTCGGCCGACGCGGCCCTGGGCGAGCATACGCTGCGCCTCCGCACCGCGACGGGCGTCAGCGACCTGAAGACCTTCTGGGTCGGGCGCTTCCCCATCATCGACGAAAAGGAACCGAACAACGATTTCAAGAAGCCCCAGCCGATCCCGCTCGGCGTCACGGTCTCCGGCGTCATCACGAACGAGGACGTCGACTACTTCTCCGTCGAGCTCAAGAAGGGCCAGCGCCTCTCGGTCGAGCTCGAGGGCATCCGCCTGGGCGCGTCGCTCTTCGACGCCTATATCTCGGTCCTCGACACCAAGCGTTTCGAGATCGTTTCCGCGGACGACACGGCCCTGCTGATGCAGGACCCCTTCTTGTCGATGCTGGCGCCCGAGGACGGGACCTATATCATCCAGGTCCGCGAGACGTCCTACGGCGGCGGCGACAGCGGGGCGTACCGCCTGCACGTCGGGACCTTCCCGCGTCCGTGGACGGTCTACCCCGCGGGAGGAAAGCCCGGCGAGGAGCTCGAGGTCGCGTACCTCGGCGATCCGTCCGGCCCGATCAAGCGGAAGATCAAGCTGCCCGACCAGGGGGTCGAGAAACACGGCGTCTACGTTGAGGACAACGGCCAGCAGCCCCCGTCGCCGAACTACGTCCGCGTGACGGATTATCCGAACGTGCTCGAGGTCGAGCCCAACAACACCTTGGAAACGGCCACCGCGACCGACCTGCCCCTCCCCGTCGCCTTCAACGGAATCATCGAGAAGGACGGCGACGAGGACTGGTTCCGCTTCAAGGCGAAGAAGGGCGACTCGTACGAGATCCGCGCCCATGCGCGCGCGGTGCGGTCGCCGCTCGACTCCGTCCTCTCGCTCTATGACGGCAAGGGCAAGGAGATCGCGAGCAACGACGACCAGGGCGGCCCCGACGCCGCGATCCGCTTCACTTGCAGCGCCGACGGGGAGTATGCGCTGAAGATCCGCGACCAGCTCCATAAGGGAGGCCCGACCTTCGTTTACCGCATCGAGTTCAATACGGTCAAGCCGTCGGTCTATACGCACATCCCCGCGTACGACCGCGAGCCGCGCGACCAGATCCGCCAGTGGATCGTGGTCCCGAAGGGCAACCGCTTCGCCACCTGGATCCGCGTCAACCGCCAGGGCTTCAACGGCCCCGTCGACCTGAGCTTCCCCACCCTGCCTGAGGGGATCAAGGTCGTCGGCGACCCCATCATCGCCGACGTCGACCGCGCCGTGGTCGTCTTCGAAGCGGCCGCGGATGCCAAGGTCGCCGGGACCCTGACCGACGTCGTCGCGAAGACGTCGGATCCCGCCCAGAACATCGAAGGCGGGTTCCGGCAGGACGTGAACATGGTCTACGGGTCGCCGAACAACACCGTCTACTACGGCACGCGCTGCAACAGGCTGGCGGTCGTCGTGGCCGAGGAAGCCCCCTACACGCTGAAGATCGTGGAGCCGAAGGTGCCGCTGGTGCAGAGCGGCTCGATGAATCTGAAGATCGTCGCCGAGCGGAAGCCCGGCTTCGACAAGCCGATCGAGCTGCGCCTGCTCTGGACCCCGCCCGGCATGGGCGCGCAGGGGACGGCGACGATCCCCCCGGGGCAGAACGAGGTGCTGTATCCGGTCAACGCCAACGGCAACGCGGCGGCGAAGACGTGGAAGATCGCCTTCATCGGCTCCGCGCCGGGCGCGAACGGCGTCGTCTGGATCTCCACGCAGCTTGCCCCGCTCGCCATCGCCACGCCGTATGTCGCCATGAAGATCGAGACGACCAACATCGAGCAGGGCAAGGAGGCGGACGTCCTCTGCAAGCTGGAGCAGTTGAAACCCTTCGAGGGCAAGGCGAAGGTCGGCCTCTACGGCCTGCCCGCCAACGTGGTCGCGGAACCCGCCGAGAAGGAGATCACGAAGAACGACAAGGAAGTGACCTTCCACGTCAAGGTCGCCGCGAACAGCCCCGCAGGCCAGCATAAGTCGGTGTTCGGACAGATCGTCGTCACCGAAAACGGCGAGCCGATGGCGCACAGCGTGGGCGCCGGCGGCATCATGCGGATCGACGCGCCCGCCGGAGCGAAAAAGGCGGCGCCAACCGGCAAGGCGCCCGAGGCGTCGCCCGCCGAGACCGCGAACGTGAAGGCCAAGGAAGGGACCAAGTAGATGAGACAGCTTGCCGCCCTCGCGATCCTCGCCGGGCTCGCCGCGCCCGGCGTCGCCGGCGATGCCGAGCCGCCGCGGGTCAACGTCTACCCTCCCGAGATCGAGCTGTCGACGTCGCGCGACCGCCAGTCCTACGTCGTCCAGGTGACCGGCGCCGACGGCGTCACGCGCGACGTGACCGACGAGGCCAAGGTTGAATTCTCCGCGCCGCTGGTCGGGCGCCAGGGCAACGTGCTGACGCCGAAGGCCGACGGCGAGGGCCGGATGATCGTCTCCTACGGCGGCCGCGTCATCCCGGTGCCGCTGACGGTGAAGCAGTCGCAGGCGGACCGCCCGATCAGCTTCAAGCTCGACGTCATGCCGGTCTTCATGCGCGCCGGCTGCAACACGGGCGCCTGCCACGGGGCGGCGCGCGGCAAGGACGGCTTCCGCCTCTCGCTCTTCGGGTTCGATCCCGACGGCGACTGGTACCGCCTGACGCGCGAGATGTCCGGCCGCCGCATCAGCGTGGCGATCCCCCAGGAATGCCTCCTCATGGAGAAGTCGACCGGCGCCGTCCAGCACTCGGGAGGCGAGCGCTTCAAGGCCGACACGGAGCTCTATAAGACCCTCTCCCGCTGGCTCGACGCGGGGGCTCCGAAGGACGGCGCCGACGTCGCCTTCGCCCTCGAGGACGAGCTTGGGGGGGAAGAGCTCCAGGGAGACGGGCTTGGCGCCGCGCAGCGGATGACGGTCCGCGCGAAGTATTCCGACGGCACGGAC
>DASQOM010000283.1:0-10318 GCA_035644495.1 Planctomycetota bacterium
CGCACGGTCCCTGATTCGTGAGGGTCTGGCCTTCACCCACGGGGAAATCGAGGAGGCTTCCCTCCGTCTCCAGGGATCCCGGCTTCGCGTGCTGTCGGTGCGCGAAGTGCCGCGAGAAACCTGGGCCGGAATGCTTCCCCTCGACGCTGTTCTCGAAGGGACTTTTGTCTTCAACATCGAGGTCTGTCCGGCCGACCAGGTGCGCAAGTTCCTCGCCGCGAAGAAGCGTCTGGCCTTTTGCCAGATGTCCGGCGGCGATGACAAGGTGGACGTGTCGGCGATGAAGAATGAAGTGGACCAGGTGACGGCCGACATCTTCACCGAAGGGGCCCGCGTCTTTTCGGCGCGCACCCACGTGATCACGCCGGCCGCCCCCGAAGGAGCAATCAACTCCTTCTCCCGGGTGGGCATCGAACTCGTCGCCGAGGAGGCCTACGCCGCCTCCCTGTACTTCCAGTCGCTTCCCCTTGGCTACGATCCCGCGAACGATCGGGCGCTCAAACGGGGCAGGAGGATGATGGGACTGAATCTCGCGCACATGCTGCCCTTCTATGGGGCCCTTCAGGGCACCGCATCGCCGGATCTTCTGCTGCTCAACCGTCGAGGGGAACCCGTGACGTTCTCGTTCTTCGACTCCACCGTCGCCCCGCACGGCATCGTGGCGGGAGTGTCGGGATCCGGAAAGTCGGTGCTGGCAAACAACCTGATCCTCTCGGCCGCGCGCCGGGGAAGCAGGGTGTTCGTGCTGGACCGGGGCAACAGCTATCGAAAGCTCTGCGAAATGATCGGCGGCACGTACATCGCGTTCGACCCCAAGGCGCCCCGCAGCATCAATCCCTGCGGCCGCGGTCTGGACGAGGAGAAGAAGATCTTCCTGACCGACATCATCTGCGAGATGTGCAGCCAGGGGCAGCGCGAACTGAGCGTGAAGGAGCGCAGCCTCGTCTCACGCTCGATCGTCCGCGCGTTCGACCGGGCGGGCGACCGTGAGGTCTTCATCCACGACATCCTCCGGGAACTCGAGGAGGACGGCGAAGCCGCTGCGCACGACCTGGCCATCTGCCTGGAGATGTTCGCGGACCACGGACCTTATGCAGGCTTCTTTGATCGACCGTGTCCCGACCAGGAACCCGGTCTTCTCACGGTCTACGAGCTCGGCGAAGTCGCAAAGCGGAAGGATGTGGCCAGCGTGCTGTTGATGGCGCTCATCCACAAGATCACCGAATACTCCCGATCGCATCTGGACATCCCGAAATACCTGATCATTGACGAGGCCTGGACCCTGCTGCGAAGCGCCACGACGGCGTCCTTTCTTGAAGACGTCCTCCGTACGTATCGAAAGCTCTATGCCGCGGCCGTCATGGTCACGCAGCAGATTTCCGATTTCGAGGGGCGCACGGGCGAGGCGATCCGGGCGAACGCGCCGAACCGGCTGTTCCTGCAGCAGACGTCGGAAACCGTGCTGGCCATGGAGAAGCTCCTGGACCTCTCCCCTGATGAAAAGGCGGTTCTCGCGAAGATCCGCACCGTGAAGGGCCGATTCAGCGAGATCCTGGTGCAGTCGACGGAGACGCGCGGGGTCGCGAGGCTCGTGCCCGATCCGCTGGGGTACTGGCTGACGACAACCGACCCCAAGGACAACCAGAAGCTCGAGGCCCTGGTGCGGCAGCATGGAAGTCTGAGGGCGGCGCTGCTTGAGGCGGCACGCGGATGAACGCGATCGACACGATCTATGAGTATGCAGGGTACAAGCTGGCCGGATCCCTGTCGGGAGTCTTCTCCGCAGTCGGACTGCCGCTGATCCTGGCCCTGGTGGGCGTCGCCTATGTCTTCCATGCCGTCGCCGAGAAAGGCACTCTCCGGCCGCTGGCAATCCATCTCCTGTACCTCATCTTCGCCGCCTGGCTTCTCGGCACCACCAGGATGCAGGATGTGCCGACCCCCCGCTTCGCGGCGTACGCCGGCCAGGCGGCCGACCTCCTCCAGAAGCGGCTGATCCGGCGGATCAGCGACCGCTTCCTCACGGAGCCCTTCGAATGGGAGCGCCTGGCCGCCCGGGTGAGCACCGGCCGTATTCTGGATCCCGGGCTCGACCTCCAGATCGCGTCGTTTCTCGAATCCTGCGCCCGGACCAGCCTCGCCGTCGCCGACCCGCAGCATCCGAACCTGTTCCGTGAAGGCGCGCTTCCGTTCAACGGTCGTTGCGAGGAGCGCCGCCGCGAGCTCTGGCAGCGGATCCAGCAGCATGTTCAGAGCGACCCGCATCACCAGGCGACCCTGGAAGCGGCGAGGGCAAATGACCCGACCCAGGCTGCCGCCTTCGCGGAACGGTATACGGACGAAATCGCGATCAGGTCCATCGACGAGCCCGGGGGACCGACCGGCGAAACCGCCCTGGTGCTTGCCTCGCTGGGCGAGTATTCCCTGACGGACACCTCGCAGCATACGGGAGCCGTGCCTTCCTGGGCGAAGCTGCTCCTGGGCCCCGCAGGATGGATCTTCGGAGATCAAGCGGTCAATGTTGCAATCGGGGGGATTGCCGCACTCAATCAGAACTACGAGAACCGGTTTGCAGCAAAGCAGCGCTTCTATCAGGTGCTGACCTACGGACCCCACCTTTACGGCCTGTCCGTCATGGTCCTTCTCGGACTCTTTCCGGTGGCTGCGCTCTTTTCGCTGCTCCCCGGACAATGGCGGGTCCTCGTCCATTTCTTGAAGGTGTTTGTTTCCGTCAAGCTCTGGCCCGTCGGGTGGACCGTGCTCTCGACGTTCAATCAGCGGAGATCGGCGCTCGAGGCTTTCGACGCGCCCGAGCGCGGAGGGGGAAGCGTCTTCCTGGCGGTCTCGGCGATGTATCTGCTGATTCCGGCGCTCGCGTTCCTGGTTGTGCAGCTCGCGAGCAATGCCGCGGCGATCCCGTTCGCGCCGGCGCTGCCGCCGGCGGCGGGGCCCGGCCTTGGACCGGCCGGGCCCCTGGTCCATGTCGCCGCGCGGGCGGTGAAGTGAGCCCCGAAGCGGCCTACCCCTTCAGGTTCTTCTCCACGAAGTCCCAGTTCACCAGCTTCCAGAAACTCTCGAGGTACTTGGGACGCGCGTTCCGGTAGTCGATGTAGTACGCGTGCTCCCACACGTCGCAGGTCAGCAGCGGCTTGTGCTTGTCCGTCATCGGATTGCCCGCGTCCTTCGTGCCGACGATGTCCAGCGAGCCGTCCGACTTCTTCAGCAGCCAGCCCCACGCCGAGCCGAAGAGGTTCACCGTCGTGTCCGTGAACTTCTTCTGGAAGTCTGCGAAGTTGCCGAAGGCCTTGTTGATCGCCTCCGCCATCGCGCCCTTCGGCTCCCCGCCGCCCTTCGGCGACAGGCCGTTCCAGTAGAACGTGTGGTTCCAGATCTGCGCCGCGTTGTTGAAGATCTTCGCCTCGCTCCCCGAGGCCAGGATGATCTCCTCCAGCGACATCTTCTCGTACTTCGTCCCCGGGACGAACCCGTTCAGCTTGTCCACGTACGTCTTGTGGTGCTTCCCGTAGTGAAACTCCAGCGTCTCCTTCGACAGGTGCGGCGCAAGCGCATCCATCGCGTACGGCAGCGCGGGCAGCTCGAATGCCATGGCGTCCTCCTTCGGTGCAACCGGATCCAACTTTGGACAGTTTATACTGACTATACTAGATAAACTCAACTGAAAAACGTTGCGCCGCTCGTAATTTCCGGGTAAAGTATTTTCGATGAAGCAGTACACCGAAGCCGACCGGCCCGCCGTCCTCGACCTCCTCAAGATCCACGGGCCGGCCAACGCCCCCACCCTCGCCCGCCTGCGCGGCGTCGCCCCCACCGCCGTCCGCCAGCAGCTCGCCATGCTCCAGCGCGAGGGCCTCATCCGCGTCCGCGTCGAAAAACGCAAGGTCGGCCGCCCCACCCATCTCTACGCCCTCAGCGACAAGGCCGAGGCCCTCTTCCCCCAGGCCTACGGGCCCCTCGCCCTGGCCCTCCTCCGGCAGCTGCGCGACGTCGACGGCGACCGGAAGATCGACCGGCTCCTCGACCGCCGCACCCGCGCCCTCGTGGCGACGTACCGCGAGCGCCTGAAGGGGATGTCGACCGCCGAGAAGTGGCGCGAGCTGGCCCGCATCCGCGCCGAGGAGGGCTACATGGCCCGCGCCGAGGGCCGGGGCCTGAGCGAGCACCACTGCCCCATCGCCGCCATCGCGAAGGAGTTCCCCCAGGTCTGCCGCATGGAGAAGAAGCTCTTCGAGGCCGTCCTCGGCACCCCCCTCGAGCGCACGGACCACCTCGCCAGCGGCGGCCGCGCCTGCGTCTACGCCGCCGCCCGGCGCTAGTCGTCTTCCTTCTTCAGCCAGATCGTGTCGACCACCGAGCCCAGCTCCCCGCGCAGCAGCGCCCGCGCCCGGAACGCCCGCACCCGCGCCGTCCCCTCCGAAACCCCCGTGATCGACGAGATCTCGGGATAATCCATCGCGTCCACGTAGCGGAGCAGGAAGGCCTCGCGCATCGACGTCGGCAGCCGCCCCACCGAGATCTCCAGCCGCTCCGCCATCTCGTGCCGGATCACGCTGGACAGCACGCCCCTCCCCCGCGCGGGCTGGGCGTCCATCACCTCCTGCCCGGGCGACGTCGCGTGCCGGCTCTTGTCGCGCAGGTGCTTGCGGCAGAGATTGGGCGCGATCCCGTAGAGCCAGGTAGAGAACTTGGAGCGCCCCTCGAACTTGGCGGCGTCGCGGAACGCCGCGGCGATCGCCTCCTGGACGATGTCCTCCGCCTCGCGGCCGACCATCATGGAGACGAAGCGCCCGAGGGACTCGCGGAGGGGGGCGACCTTCGCCTCGAACTCCTCAGTTTTCATACCGCTTGAGGAGCGCTTCGAAGGGCGGACGCGAGCGCAGCTCGCCCAGCTCGCCGTCCTCGCGGACGACCTTGGGCGGCTGGCCGAGCTTGAGCGCCTGCTCGACGTGCCACAGCGCCTTGTCCTGGCGGCTGCGGTGCAGCCGCGCCATCCGCATATGGTTGTTCCGCAGCAGCTCCCGCTTCTCGTCCTCGGGCAGCTCCTCGCCGGTGATCAGCTCCGACGTCGCCAGCGCCGCGATGCGCCGGCCCAGGTGCAGCTGCAGGTCCGCCGTCGCCGCGAGGAGACGGCTCCTCGACCCCGCCGCGCCCGCGAAGGCCGCCAGCCGCTCGTGGTCCACCGTGATCAGGTCCATCCGGTCGTTGAGGCGCCGCGAGAGCCGGCCCAGATCCTCCTCCGCGGGCTCCCACTTGCCGTCGAGGCACAAGAGCGCCGCGCGAAGCATCAGCCCGGCGGGATAATGGTCGTGGCGCAGCCGCTCGTCGAGCGCCTCCCGCATCTCCGCCAGGTCCATCTTCCCCTCGGGCGACGACTCCAGGCGCTCGTGCTCCGGATCATTCAGCACCTCGAGCCAGCGCAGGTAGACGCGCAGGATCGACGAGTCCCAGGTCTTCGGGTCCATGCGCACGGCCTCGTCGACCTCGTCCGCGGCCATGTCGATGCGACCCGCCTTGAGGTAGAGGATCGCGCTGGTGAGGAAGGTCTCGGCGGAGCTCGGGGCCGTGCGGGAGAGCAGGTTGACGAGGTCGCGCGCGGCGGGGCCGTCGCCGGACAGCTGCGCGGCGATCGCGCGGAGCGGCAGCAGGTAGAGCTCGCTGGAGCGGTCGAGGTCGCGCCGCAGCTCGCCGAGCGTCCGCTTCATCGTCTCGTCGTCGGGGTTCTGGAGGATGTCGATGAGGTCGATATGGGCGCGCACGAGAAGCGCGTGGGCGGGCAGCGCGTCGTTGTTCGCGGCGGCGCGCAATTTCTGCCGGGCGGCGTCCTGCTTCCCCTCGAGGTGACGGCCGAGGGCGCCCATGAGGAAGGCCTCGGGGCCCTTCATGTCGCGCGGCTGGGCGATGGAGACGCGGAAGAGCGCGGGTGAGACGAAGCGCTGCAGCGCGCGGGCGGAGGCGAGCTCCATGATGGCCTTGTCGTAGCCGCGCAGGTCCTCGAGCGCGCGCGTATACTGCCCGCGCTTCAGGAAGTGCTCGGCGATCTGGCGCCGCAGCTGCGGGTCCTCGCGGAACTTCGCGAACTCCGCGCTGCTGACCTCGTTCTTCCGCGAAAGCAGCGTGCGCAGCTCGGCGGCGGGATCGGCCTTCGCGGCCGCCGGCTTCGGCGCGTCGGGCGGCGCCGGGGGCGGCGCCTTGGGCCAGATCGCCCAGGTAAGGACCAGGATGAAGCACGCAGCCAGGCCGGCGGCGACCGCCCAGACGGCGCGGCGCGGGACCCGGTAGAACGCCCCGGCGGCAACGATCTTTGTTTCGCGCCGCCCCTCGGAGGTCAGCGGCCCGTCGGGCGCCGCGCTGCCGGAAAGGCACGACTTGATGGCCTCGGCCAGCTCGGCGGCGGACTGGAAGCGGCGGTCGCGGTCCTTGGCCATCGCGCGGGCGACCAGGGCGTCGACGCGGTCGGAGACGCCCGGCGGCGCGGGGTCCTCGTCCTCGATCTTCCGCAGGATGGCGAGAACGGTCCCCCCCTCGAAGGGCGGGCGCCCGGCCAGCATCTCGTAGAGCACCGCGCCCAGCGAGTAGAGGTCCGTGCGGTGGTCCAGCTCCTCGGGCGCGCCGAAGGCCTGCTCGGGGGACATGTAGTAGGGCGTTCCGAGCATCGAGCCCGACGCGGTCAGCCCCTTCCCGTCCAGCGAGCGCGCGAGGCCGAAGTCGAGGACGCGGACGCGGCCGTGCGTGTCGACGATCAGGTTCGCGGGCTTGATGTCGCGGTGGATGACTTTGCGGTCGTGCGCGAACTGCAGCGCGCGGGCGACCGTATAGGCGATGCGGAGGCTCTTGTCGGGATCGAGCCGCTTCTCCTCCAGCAGCTGCTTGAGGGAGCGGCCCTCGACGTACTCCATGACGATGTAATGGAGCTTGCCTTCCGCGCCGATGTCGTAGATCGGGACGATGTTGGGATGGGAGAGCATCGCCGCCATGCGGGCTTCGCGATGGAAGCGCTGGAGGAACTCCTCGGACGCCTGCTCTCCGGAGAGCAGCGTCTTGATCGCCACGTGCCGGTGCAGGTCGGGCTGGTAGGCCTTGAAGACCTCGCCCATGCCTCCCCGGCCGACGGCGCCGAGGACCTGATACTTCCCGACGGTCTTCGGTATCGACCCCATCGTCGCCCCATTATAGCGGTTCGGTCGTCGACTATAATAGAACCATGGCGAAAGCGAAGGGATTCGAGCGCGCCGAATTTACCGAGGCGCGCCGCCGGGACAACCGCACCCGCTGGATCACCTTCGTCTTCGCCCTGCTCTTCCTAGCCGTCACCTACTGGATCGCGCGCGACATCCTTTACCACCGCCTCGTCCACGGCTACGCCCAGCGCCTGTACAACACGCTGGGCAGCGCGTCCGTCGAGACGATCGGATCGGTGTCCGTCGACGGCCAGGGCGACGTCACCCTGCACGACGCCGAGGCCTACACGCACCACAAGGGCAATCGGCGGCTCTTCTTCCGCACCTCGCGGCTGCGGTTGTCGCTCGACGGGATCCCGCTGCGGGACGAGAAGCTGCGCGTGATGCGGGTCGATCTCTTCCAGCCCGAGATCTTCGTCCGTCGCGAGTCGGGCGGAGAGTGGAACGTGGAGTGGGCCTTTCTCCAGGCGCCGCGCGGGCCGCAGGAGCAGCCGCTCGAGGAGCCCAAGGACGATCCCTGGAAGGACTATCTCCGTCCCGACGAGGGATATCCCCGCAACGGCGTCCACATCCACGACGGCATCATCAACGTCACCTTCGTGGGCACGACGGGCAAGGAGGTGACCTGGCGGATCACGGCGGTGGAGGCGTCCCTCACGCGCGTGGATGGCCGCCTGCTGGTGCATCCCCTGCGCGGCGACTTCTACGGCGGGCGGTTGACGGCGGACATCGAGGTGCCGAAGATGAGCCCGTTCACGGTGCGGCAGATGACGGTGGACGTGCACGACGCCGACGTGACGAAGATGTCGGAGGGCGCGCCCTTCCCCCGCCCACCGACGGGCCGCTTCGACGGCGTGCTCGCGCTGACCTTCGACGAGAAGAAGTCCGGCAAGCTCCCGATCGCCTCGGGCCACTGCGAGGTGACGGAGGGCGACCTCTGGGACGTGCCGGCCTTCTCCGCGATCATCCACCTGCTCACGCTGACGAGCGTGTCGGACCGGAAGATCGACTCCGCGGTCCTGGAGTTTACCGTCGAGGAGGGGCAGATCCGCGTCGACAAGATGTACTTCATGGGATACCCGGTGAGCCTCTTCGGCGACGGCGTCTGCGGGCTTACGGGCGACTGGATGGAGATCGTGTTCGTGCCGAGGCTTGGCAAGAGCGACTGGAATAGTATAATCCCGGTCATCGGAGCCCCGATCGATCTCCTGTCGAACATCTTCAAAGGGGCGTTGATGCCGGTGGTGCTGAAGGGCTCGTTCGACCATCCCGAGTTCGCGGTGGAGCCGTTCCATTTTCTCAAGCCTTCCGTGAAGCAGATGATCGAGGAGAAATCGCCGCGGTGAGCCGCCCCGCCGACAAGATGGAGATCTCGCCCCAGGCGAGGAAGCTGATCGAGCAGCACTCGCGCGCGATCGAGTCGCAGACCGACGAGACGCTGAAGAAGCTGAGCTCGGCGGCGGGCGTGCTCGCCGCCTCGTGCTCCGTCCTCAACCTGCGGTCGCGCTACGTCGGGGCCGCCGGCGAGCACTTCAGCGTCCAGGAATACGAGGGCATCCAGGTCGTGGACGCGCTGGACGAGCGGCTGCTGCGCGCGCTCCGGGCGGTGCTCTCGGGATACGCGGAGCGCGCGCGCAAAAAACCCGACCCGAAGGCGCTGGAGCTGCTCGCCGTGAAGCTCACGCCGGGCGCGAAGGAGCTGCCGCAGTACCCGGTCGGCTACGTCGTCCACTTCATGCTCTTCACGTCGATCCAGGCCTTCGACGCGCTCGCCGAGGAGGGGCACGGGTTCGAGGTGCCCGCGCTCGAGATCGCGATGGTGCACCACCTGCTCGGGATTCTGGACCGCTACGTGACGACGCGCGAGAAGCCGGTGACGAGGCACTTCAGCGACGTCGCGCGGGAGTACAGCGTCGTCATGCGCCTCAAGTGCAGCTGCGGCGCCGAGAAGTTCGACGTGAAGCTCCAGGCGCTCTGCCAGAGCTCCGCGGGCGAGCCTTACGATCGCCTCGACCTCCAGTGCAAGGAATGCGGCACGAAACGCTCGATCACCTTCGACCTCCCGCACTTCAAGGACATGTACCAGATCTGAGTCCGGACGGCGTTCTTTACTCCGCGAACGCCCTGTGATACGATCCGCCGCATGAACAGGGTTCTGTGCGGGATCGTCTTCCTCGCGCTCATTTCCGAGCCCGCCACCCCGCAGGACAAGAAAGACCGCGGCAGGACCCCCGAGCTCACCAAGAAGTACGTCGCCTTCATGGAGGCGAACAACAAGGAGATGAAGGGGATCCAGGAAGACATCGAGAAGGAGAAGCCCGAGGCCGACATCAAAAAGCGCCTCGAGCGGATCCGCGAGAACGCGGCCAAGGCGCGCGAGCTGAAGTACCGCAAGGACGAAGACGAAGCGGAGAAGCTCGAGGGGCAGTTCGACGTCTTCGAGCTCAAGATCAAACTCGACTTCGAGGGGGTCGCCTGGGAGAACAAGGAGCGCCGGCTCTTCCTCCTCGAGCGGCTGCAGGCGAAGTGCGACGTCTGCCACGAGCTCCTGCGGGACTGAACCCCCATGGACACCAGGCAGGTCGCCGAGCTTCTCGAGAAGATCGCGCACCTCCTCGAGCTGCAGGAAGAAAACCCCTTCAAGATCCGCGCCTACCAGAACGGGGCCCGGGCCCTCGAGGGCCTCACCACCGACCTCCGCGACCTCATCGAGCAGAAGAAGCTGGGCGAAGTCCCCGGCATCGGCAAGGCGCTCGAGGAGAAGATCACGCAGCTGGTGACGACGGGGAAGATGGACTACTACGAGGAGCTCCGCAAGGAGGTTCCGCCCGGCGTGCTGGAGCTGCTGTCGATTCCGTCCTTCGGACCGAAGAAGGCCCGCACGGTGTGGAAGGAGCTCGGGGTGACGTCGGTCGAGGAGCTCCGGAAGGCCGCCGAGGACAACCGCCTCTCGGGGCTGAAGGGGTTCGGCGAGAAGACTCAGAAGAAGATCCTCGAAGGCATCGCCTACCTGCAGAAGAACGCCGGACAGTATCTCCTGAGCGACGCCATGCCGGTGGCGCGCCGACTGGTCGAGCACCTGAAGGCCTGCAAGACTGTTCGGCGGGTAAGCATTGCGGGCA
>DASQOM010000284.1:0-8607 GCA_035644495.1 Planctomycetota bacterium
TCGCGCTGATGGTCGCCGGCACCAAGTACCGCGGCCAGTTCGAGGAGCGCATCAAGGCGGTCATGAACGAGGTCCGCCGCGCCAAGAACATCATCCTCTTCATCGACGAGCTGCACACCCTGGTCGGTGCCGGCGGCGCGGAAGGCGCTATCGACGCGGCCAACGTGCTCAAGCCCTCGCTGTCGCGCGGCGAGATCCAGTGCGTCGGCGCGACGACCCTGGACGAGTACCGCAAGCACATCGAGAAGGACGGGGCCCTCGAGCGCCGCTTCCAGACGATCGTCGTCGAGCCCCCCGGCCGGGACGAGAGCCTCGAGATCATGAAGGGCCTGCGCGACAAGTACGAGGCCCACCACCGCGTGCGCTACACCGACGAGGCCCTCGAGGCCTGCGTCGATCTTTCCAACCGCTATATCAACGGCCGCTTCCTGCCCGACAAGGCCATCGACGTGATGGACGAGGCCGGCGCCCGTGTGCGGCTCCAGTCCATGGTCTCCCCGCCCAACATCAAGGAGCTGGAGGAGGAGATCAAGAAGCTGGAGAAGGAGAAGGACGAGGCCATCTCGCTGCAGGAGTTCGAGCGGGCCGCGCAGATGCGCGACCGCGCCATGCAGCTCAAGAAGAACAAGGAAAAGGTCCTCGCCGAGTGGCGGGAGCAGAACAAGGAGTTCGACGGCGTCGTGGACGCCGAAGTCATCTCGCAGACCGTGTCGATGATGACCGGCATCCCGCTGACCCGGATCGAGAAGAAGGAGGCCGAGCGGCTCCTCAACCTCGAGGACGAGCTTCACAAGATCGTGGTATCGCAGAACGAGGCGGTCAGCGCCGTGGCGCGCGCCATCCGGCGCAGCCGAGCGGGCCTCAAAGACCCGCGCCGGCCGATCGGCTCGTTCATCTTCCTCGGCCCCACCGGCGTCGGCAAGACGCTGATGGCCAAGGCCCTCGCCCGCATCATGTTCGGCGAGGAGAACGCCCTCATCACGATCGACATGTCCGAGTACATGGAGAAGCACAACGTCTCGCGCCTGATCGGCGCGCCGCCCGGATACGTCGGCTACGAGGAAGGCGGCCATCTGACGGAGAAGATCCGCCGCCGCCCCTACGCCGTGGTGCTCTTCGACGAAATCGAGAAGGCCCACAGCGACGTGTTCAACATGCTCCTCCAGATCATGGAAGAGGGCCGGTTGACGGACAGCTTCGGCCGCAACATCGACTTCAAGAACTCGATCCTGATCATGACGTCGAACATCGGCGCCGATCTGCTGAAGAACCAGACGACCCTGGGCTTCAAGAAGGTGTCGGTCGACGGCAGCTACAACGCGATGAAGGAACTGCTCTCCAAGGAAGTCGAGAAGCACTTCCGCCCCGAGTTCATCAACCGCCTGGACGACCTGATCGTCTTCCGCCCGCTCAATCGGGTGGACCTCGAGTCGATCATCCATCTGGAGATGAAGGCGGTGGAAGCGCGCGTCGCGAAGAAGGGCGTGCGGATCACGCTCACGGACGAGGCGCTGGGCTACCTGATCGACCAGGGCTTCAATCCCGACTTCGGCGCCCGCCCCCTGAAGCGCGCGATCGAGCGGCTGGTCGAGGACCCGCTGAGCGAAGGGCTGCTCCGCGGCGAGTTCAAGGAAGCCAAGCACATCCACATCAGCATGAAGGACAAGCATCTGTTCTTCGAGCCGATGGAGACCGGGGGCGGCGACAAGAAGGAAGTCGGCGCCGGCTCGGAGGGATCCAAGAAGTAAGCCTGGAAACACCGGGAACGCCGCAGGGCTCACCCCCTGCGGCGTTTCTTTTTGGGTCAAAGGGGGATCCCTGCTCCTCCCGGCCTTCAGGGCATGGGTATGGAACCTTCAATATGACCGATCCCGATCCGATGATCGATCTGACCGCCCGGATCGCGTTTCAGGAACGCGAGATTGGCCGGCTCCAGGAGGCGGTGCGCAGCCAGCAGAAGCAGATCGACAGGCTGACGACGCTCTGCGAGGCGCTGCGCCGAAAAGTCGCGGCACCTCCGGAGGAGCCGCTGCCCGACTCGGAGAAGCCCCCCCACTACCGCTGACCCGCTCCTCTCGCTTCAGCTCTTCTTCGGCGGAGTATAAGTGCCGGCCGGGATCCGGAAACTTACCGCCACCCGGTTCCACGCGTTGATCGTCACGACCGCCCAGTTGAGCTCGACGGTCTCCTTCTCGCTGAAGCGGGCGCGGACCTCGTTGTAGACGTAGTCCGGGACGTGCGTGTCGGCGACCTTGGTCACCGCTTCCGTCCAGCCCAGCGCGGCGCGTTCGCGGTCGGTATAGAACGGCGCCTCGCGCCAGGCGCTCAGCAGGTTGATGCGCTGCTCCGTCTCGCCGATCGCGCGGGCGTCCTGCGTGTGCATGTCGAGGCAGTAGGCGCAGCCGTTGATCTGCGAGGCCCGGATCTTGACGAGTTCGAGAAGCTTCGGCTCGAGACTGCTGTTCTTCGTCGCGGCCGACAGCGCCAGCATCGTCTTGAACGACTCGGGGGCGAACTTCGGGTAGTCCTGGATTCGGGCTTCCATGGGCTCCTCCAATCCTTACTGGACTGAACGTCCTTCGGGGAGGAGCTCTTCCGTCAATCCAACTTCCCTATCCCCCTTCGTTCCTCACTTGGGGGGTTCGTTGGTCAGCAGCCAGTAGAACCCCAGATTGACCACCGCCTCCGTGAATTTGTCGAAGTCCACCGGCTTCACGATATAGCTGTTCGCCCCCAGCCGGTAGCATTCCTGCACGTCCGGCCCCTCCTTCGACGACGTCAGCATCACGATCGGAAGCGTGCGGAGGACAGGATCCGCCTTTACCTTCTGCAACACTTCGATGCCGTTGATCTTCGGCAGCTTGATGTCGAGGAGGACGACCTTGGGCAGGTCGGCCGTCGTGCGCCCCGCGTACTGGCCCTTCCCGAAGAGGAAGTCCAGGGCCTCGGCGCCGTCGCCGACCACGTGGATCCGGTTGCAGAGATTCTTCCGCTTGAGCGCCCGGAGCGTGAGCTCCTGGTCGTTCGGGTTGTCCTCGACGAGGAGCACTTCGACTTCCTTCACCGTCATGGTTCGTCTCCTGACGCAGGGATCGAGAAATAGAACACCGCACCCTCGCCCGTCTTCCCTTCCGCCCAGGCCTTTCCGCCGTGGCGGCCGGCCACCCGCTGCACGATGGCCAGACCGACGCCCGTTCCTTCGAACTCCTTCTGGCCGTGCAGCCGCTGAAAGACGCCGAACAGCTTGTCCACGTACTGCATATCGAATCCTACCCCATTGTCCCGGACGTGGAAGATCACGTGGCCGTTTTCCTGCCGGGCGCCGATCTGGACGCGCGCCGCCGGATTCTTCCCGGAGTACTTGAAGGCGTTCGAGATCAGGTTCACCCAGACCTGCTTCAGGAGCAGCCGGTCCCCCCGGACCGCCGGCAGGGCGTCGACCTCGACCGCCGGAGTCCGGTCGGGCTGGCCCTTCCGCACCTCGTCGAGCGCATCGCGCGCCAGGGCGTCCATATCCACCCGTGTCGCCTCCACCTCCTTGCGTCCCAGGCGGGAGTATTGGAGCAGGTCGTCGATCAGGGTCCCCATCTGGCGGCTGCTCGCGCAGACCAGGTCGAGGAGGCGGCGGCCGTCCTTGGGCATCTGATCGCCGCAGTCCTCGATGAGGATGCGCGAAAAGCCGTCGATCGCCCGCAGCGGCGCCCGCAGGTCGTGCGAGACCGAGTAGGAGAACGACTCCAACTCGCGGTTGGCCGCCAGGGCCTCCTCCACCTTCAGCTTGAGGTCGGAGTTCAGGTCGCGGATCTCCGTCTCCTGCTCCTTGAGCGACGTGACGTCGCGGGCCACGGCGTAGAGCACCGAGGAGCCCGGCAGCGGCGCGGGCGTCTTCCAGGACAGCCAGCGCCAGGTGCCGTCCTTGCAGCGGTAGCGGTTCTCGAACGAAATGGTCGAATGACCGCGTCCCAGCTTCGCGCCCTCCGCGATCGTCGCCTGCAGATCGTCGGGGTGCACGTACTCCGTCCGGGGCCGTCCCACGATCTCCGACGCCGACCAGCCCAGGGTCTTCTCCCACGACGGACTGACCCGCGTGAAGCGTCCCGTGGCCAGGTCCGCCACGCCGAGCAGGTCGAGCGACGTCGTGAAGAACTGGTCCAGCTCCATCTCGATCCGCTTCCGCTCGCTGATGTCGAACGCGGCGATCCGCGCGCGGAGGAACGCATCGGACGCGTCCTTCTCGATCGAGACGTGGAGGCGGACCGGGAACGTCGAGCCGTCCCTGCGGACCAGCGCGATCTCCGTCCCGTCGACCCTGCCCCGGCCTTCGCGCAGGGCCGCGAACTGCTGGGCGAACGAGGCCTGGAATTCCGGAGCGACGATTCCCGTGAGGGACAGACGGCCTTCGATGTCCGAGCGCTCCGCCTTCAGCCACTGGAGCGCGGTGGCGTTGATCTTCACGAGGGTCCCCTGCCCGTCCACGGAGAAATAGGCGCAGGGAGCGTTGTTGTAAAGGTCCTGGAGGCGCTGCTCGGATCGGCGGAGGTCCTCCTCCGACTGCTGTCGGACGGTCGCGGAGTGGCGGGCCATCAGGAACAGCACGCCCAGGATGCCGACGGCCGCCACGGCGAGGACGCTGAAGAGCGACATCGTGCGGTTCAGCGAGCGGTCCGAGGTGGCGACTCGGGACGACAGCAGGGACCGCTCCTCGTTCTCGAGTTCGATGAGCACCCCCCGCGCCTTCTCCGAGAGGACCCGCCCCGGCGTCAGCCCGGCCGAGGCCGCGGCGGTTCCCTCGACCTTGCGGATCCGGATCAGCTCGTCGAAGCGGTCCACCCGGTCCTTCAGGAACGAGGCCAGTCGCTGCGTCCGCTCCACCTGCGAGGGGTTGTCGCGCACCAGCTGCCGCAGGGATACCGCGGCCGAGAGAATCTCCGACCGCCGTTCCTGGTACGGCTTCAGATAGGCCTCGTCGCCGGTGGCGATGTAGCCGCGCGTCGAACTCTCCGCGTCGCGCACGTCCGCGAGAATGGACGTCAGCTCCTCCAGCACCCGGTAGGTGTGGGTCACCCACATCTGCGTGTCCCGGTAGTCGAGGGCGGAGCGGTAGGCCAGCACCGCGACCATCCCCACGAAGAGGAGGATCACCAGGAATCCCAGAAGCAGCGGCGTGCGCATGGCGGCTCAGCCCGTCGAAGCTTCCTCGATCCCGCCCTGGGTCAGCGTCTTCTGCAGCGCCTCGACGACGTCGATGTCCCACCAGCCCTTCTGCGACTCTTCCCTCAGGATCGAGAAGCACTGGTCGACGGGCATCCCCTCCTTGTAGGGCCTCTTGCTGTGCAGGGCGTCGAAGACGTCCACCACGCTGGTGATCCGCACAAGCAGGGAGAGCTCTTTGCCCCCGATGCGGTCGGGGTAGCCGGAGCCGTCCAGCTTCTCGTGGTGGTGCCGCACCAGGGGAATCACCCGCTCCAGCGTCCTCAGGTTCCGGAGCAGCTCGGATCCCACCGCGGCGTGGGACTTCATGATTTCGTATTCCTCCGGGGTCAGCCGGCCCGGCTTGTTCAGGATCGTGTCGGAGACCGCGATCTTGCCCAAGTCGTGCAGCACGCCGCCGAGCTGCAGGATGCGCCGGTCCTCGTCCCCCACCCCCAGCAGCCGGCCGACGCGGACCGCGTAGGCGCCCAGCCGCTTGCAGTGATTCCCCGTATAGCGGTCCCGGCTTTCGACGACGACGGCGATCCCCTCGATGACTTTCGACGCGTGCTCCAGCTCGTCGGTGAACTGCTTCAGGCTGACCAGAGACTTCACCCGCGCGGTGAGTTCGACCGGGTTGAACGGCTTGGCAAGGTAGTCGTCGACCCCGTACTCCACCGCACGGATCCGGTCCAGGAACTGATCGGCCGACGTCAGCATGACGATGGGGATCAGGCGTGTCCGGGGATTGCTCTTGAGGATCTGGACGACCGCGTGCCCGTCCATCCGGGGCATGTTGAGGTCCAGGAGGACGATATCGGGGAGCTGGAGCTCCATGAGCGCCAGGGCCGCCTGGCCGTCGGCGGCCTCGGTCACGTCGTAATTCAGCGGCTCGAGGATGCGCCGGACCAGCAGCCGGTTGGGAGCCTCGTCATCCACGACCAGAACCCGGGGTCTCATCATGGTATCTTAGCCAGGGCGTCCAGAGATTCCCGAACCTTCCGCTTCAACTCCGCGACCGTGAAGGGCTTCTGCAGATAACCGCTGCCCGGCAGCCCCTGCTTGATCTCGTCCAGTCCCCGGTCCGTATACCCCGACATATACAGGATTCCGATGCTGGGCCGCGAGCGACGCAGCCGCTCGGCCAGCTCCGGGCCGTTGAGGTTCGGCATCACGATGTCGGTGAGCAGCAGGTGGATGGGACCCTGGTGGCCGTCGGCGACCGCGCACGCCTGCACGCCGTCCTCGGCGAGCAGCACCGTATAGCCCTCGCTCTCGAGGACCGCGCGGGTCAGACGGCGGACGGTCTCCATGTCCTCGGCGACGAGCAGGGTCTCCCGTCCCGGCCGGGACGGCGCAGTGGCGGTCGTGGGGCTCTTCGGCTCGGCGCCCTGGTCCGTCTGGGGCAGGTAGATCCGGAACGTCGTCCCCCAGCCCGGCTCGCTGGACACCTGGATCGAGCCGCCGCACTGCTGGATGATGCCCAGCGCGGTGGACAGGCCGAGACCGGTGCCCTTGCCGCGCTCCTTGGTCGTGAAGAAAGGCTCGAACAGGTGGCTCTTCACCTCGGCCGTCATGCCCATGCCCGTGTCCGAGACGAGCAGAAGCACGTGCGGGCCGGGACGGACGTCGGGGTGGGCGGCGGCGAAGGCCTGGTCGAGGTCGACGTTCAGCGTCTCCACGGTGATCTTCCCGCCCTTCGGCATGGCGTCCCGCGCATTGACGACGAGGTTCGCGACCACCTGCTCGATCTGGCCCGCGTCGCCCTTGACCAGACGCAGGTCATGCGAGAGCCGGAGCTGCAGCTTGACGTCCTCGCCGATAAGGCGGCTCAGCATGCGCTCGAGTCCTTCGATCAGTTCGTTGAGGTTGAGGATGGTGGGCTGCAGGATCTGGCGGCGGCTGAAGGCAAGCAGCTGTCGGGTCAGGCCGGCGGCCCGCTTCCCGGCGTTGTGGATCTCCTCCAGGTCGCGCCGCTTGGGGTCCTCCGGCGGCATCTGCGCGAGCAGGAGCTCCGAATAGCCGTTGATGACGGTCAGCATGTTGTTGAAATCGTGGGCGACGCCGCCGGCCAGGCGTCCGATGGCCTCCATCTTCTGCGCCTGGATGAGTTGCGTTTCCAGGGCCCTGGCGCGGGCGCGCTCGCGCGCATCGGTGACCGAGCGGAGCAGCGCCACGTGGATCCGGTGCAAGCGGTCCTTGAGGAGGTAGTCCGTCGCCCCCATCTTGAGGGCTTCGATCGCCTTCTCCTCGCCCAGGCTGCCGGACACCAGCAGGAAGGGAATCTCGGAGTCGCGCTTTCGCACGGCGGCCAGCACCTCGAGACCGTCGCCCGAGGGCAGGTTGTAATCGCAGATGATCGCGTCGAACTTTTCCCGCTCCAGCAGCCGCTCGCACTCCCCCAGGCTGGTCACGTTCATGATTTCGACGTCCAGGCCCCCGCGGCGGAGCGCGTGGCCAATCAGCTCGACATCGGTGGGGTTGTCCTCGACGTGGAGGATGCGGAAGCGGCCGGAGACGAGGGGAGTCGGGGCGGAGGTGGAGACTTGTTTCTCAGCGCCGGACTCTGATGGCGACAAACTCATGCGCGCTACCGGACCCGACTTCACGATCCACTCCCGTCCCCCATTCCGGTCGCACGCGGCAGGCACTGCCGCTGGCTTTGAGAGAGTACCATGGAAAAGTGAGTGTTTCAAGTTTTGTAAACGAATGATGGCGCTCCCGGCCCCCCGGAGGGCCCCGTTGACATTTGGCCCCCGACCCCTATAATGGCTCTTTCCGCGCAGGTCAGGGGGTCAACCCCTCCCCTGCGCGTTTTTCACATGGATTTCGCCACCCGATTCGACCCCAAGGAGGCTGAGCCCCGCCTCTACGACGGCTGGGAGAAGACCGGGCTCTTCAAAGCCGACCCGGACAGCTCCCGCGAAGCCTTCTCCATGGTCATTCCCCCGCCGAACGTGACGGGTGCCCTCCACATGGGGCACGCGCTCAACAACACCCTCCAGGACATCCTGGCGCGCGTGAAGCGCATGGAAGGCTTCGAGGTGCTCTGGATGGCCGGCACCGACCACGCCGGCATCGCCACGCAGACCGTGGTGGAGAAGGACCTCCGCAAGACCGACAACAAATCCCGATGGGACCTCGGCCGCGGGGAATTCCTCAAGCGCGTCTGGAAGTGGAAGGAGCAGTACGGCAACACGATCCTGAACCAGCTCCGCCGCCTGGGCTGCAGCTGCGACTGGTCCCGCACCCGATTCACGATGGACGAGGGCTATTCCCGCGCCATCCGCACCGTCTTCGTGTCCTTGTTCAAAAAGAAGCTGATCTACCGCGGCCTGGCGATCGTCAACTGGTGCCCCCGGGACAAGACCGCGCTGTCCGACCTCGAGGTGAATACGCCCGAGGATCCCCCGCCGG
>DASQOM010000285.1:0-2233 GCA_035644495.1 Planctomycetota bacterium
CGCGGGAGGCGTCACCTACTACGTCTACTTTTTTGCCCTGATCGCGGCTCCGCTGCTCTATGTGCTCGTCGATCCCGGAAAGGCGGAGGGCCGGGAACGTCGGCTCGCGCTGGCGATGCTGCTCGTCCTCGGAGCCGCCCAGGCCTGGCGGACCCGGGAGGCGAGCCGCGAGATGGCGGCGGTGAACGCGCCGGTGAGCGCGTTCTTCGACGATCTGGAGCGCTTCGTCGCGGCGCATCGCGGCGAGCCGGGCTTCGCCTTCGCGGTGCAGGCGCCGGACTCCGTGGATCCGTCGTTCAGCGTGATCAAGGGATACCCGGACCATCCAGAGGACGGCGTCGCGACGGTGTCGGCGTTCATGTATCCGGCGTACTTAGACACGCGGATCTTCAGAACGGGACCCGATCCCTTGCGGCACCGCTATCTTCTGGGATGGTCGCCGCGCTAGCTCGGTCGATTCCCTGAAAGAGCGGAGGCCGGACCCGGCCACGCCCTGACGGGAGGGTGATGACGATTCCGGGGAGAGAGCATTTAAAAAGGAGGAGGAGGATATGGGAAGCGGGAGCGAAGGGAAGAAGATGAAGGGAGACAGGGGCGATGGTTCAGGGCAAACCCGCGACGCGCAGGTCGCGGGATAGCGGAACGCGCTTCCTTACTGGGAAGTTCGAAGTCGCCCCGCGTCGCCCCGACCGGAAGCAATCCAACACCAGGACAGCGGAGACACAAAGCAGAGGGATCCTCTGTTGAGGATTCACAGGGGCCTGGGGTGGCGTCACCGCTCGACGATTCCTCTGGCCGGGATCACGCGGATTGAAAGCAGATCGGGCCCCGTCTCCCGGATCTTCGGGCTCAGCGACCTGGTCGTCTACACGACCTCCTTCCGGGGAGACCGGTCCCACGAGTCGCCGTCCGCATCCCTGCTCGGGGTTCGGGAGAGAAACGAAATCCGGACCCTCCTGTTGGAGCGCCGCCGGCGACTGCACGAGGCCGCGCTGCTCGGCGAAGTCTCGCTCGCCCGGACGCCGCAGGATCTGCAGAGGGAGCGGCTCGCGACGGCGATCAAGCGCCTGGAGCGCCGGCTTCCGGGGCCGCCCCGCAGATAGGGGTCAGGACGCCCGGGTGGTCGGCCTCCAGAAGTCATCCTTCAAACTTGCCCGCGAGTTGAGCAGCGCGGCCACTTCGCAGATCCTCGGCCCGGGACCCCGCAACTCCAGGCAAAGAAACGCCGAGCTCTCCGTGATGCGGGCCCGCGTGATGTTGACCGCGACCCTCCGATCCTCGGACAGCGAGTTCAGAAGATTCAGGGCGACGTCCTTGTCCGCGAACCCGAGCTCCAGATTCAGAGTCGCTTCAGTGCAGCGTTTCATACGAACCTCCGCTGCTCTCCTTAAGCAACGGCCGTGCCACCGTAAATGGAGGAGGGAAACGCGGTTTTGATGGAACGGTCCTTGCATCTCGCAGGATTTGTCACGAGGACGACTGCAGATTGCAAGACGTCGCGATCCAGCGATGTGGAGGGGTGGGCTCTTAACGCTCGATGAACTTTCCGTCGGCGGATTCGGCCAGGCCCTCGAGGAGCGGCTTCGCTTCCTTCTCCTCGTCCTCGCCGGGCTTCTTCGAGGCCGGGTCCATCGTGATCTGCAGCGTGTGTACGCGGACCTGCAGGTAGCGGTTCAGGAAACCGTAGCGCTTGAGGAACTTGTCCTTCTCCGAGACGCCGACGGTCGGGACGCCGTCCGTCAGCGCATAGATCGTGTCGATGCCGTCCTTCTTCAGCGCGGGCGCCGCCGCGTCCCCTGCGAAGGCCTGCGCCTTCGTCACCGCGCCCCAGAGGTTCGTCATCCCGCCCGGAGTCTTGATGCCGTCCACGATGTCGATCAGCGACTTGCGCTTGGACTCGGTGAGGCGCACGGGGCCGCCGGCCTGGACGCGGACGACCCCGTCGAAGAAAACCAGCGCGACCGTCGAGTCGACCGGCATCCTCATCAGCACCTTCTTCAGCTCGTACTGCGCGACGTTGATCTTCAGGTTGCCGGCCAGCTTGACGCCGAGGGCCTTGCCGTCGTCGTCCTTGCCCGGGATATAGTGCGCCGGCTCCCACATGCTGCCCGAGGTGTCGATGACGAAGGCGACCGCGGTCGAAACGACCGGCACGCCGTAGAACGTCGTCGTGCTGCCCGCGGCGCCGGCCTTTTCGGCGGCGTCGGGCTTGTAGACCCCCGCGAGCACGGCG
>DASQOM010000286.1:0-36397 GCA_035644495.1 Planctomycetota bacterium
CGGCCGAAGCTGCGCCAGCGGGCGACGTGCAAGGTGCGCCGGGCGGAAGCCCCGACCGACCTGCAGAAGCGGCTGATCGATTCCTGGCTCGGGAAGCTGCGGGATTTCTGACCGTCAACCCGGTGAACAATGGCCGCATCCATCGAATTCATCCAGGGCGACATCACCCAGGTCGCCGCGGACGCGATTGTCAACGCGGCAAACAGTGAGCTTGAGGCCGGCAGCGGGGTCTGCGGGGCGATCCTCAAGGCGGGCGGCGCCTCCATCTTCGAGGAATGCCGGAGGATCGGCGGCTGTCCCCCGGGCTCGGCGGTCGCGACGGGTGCCGGCACCCTGAAGGCGAAGTTTGTCTTTCATGCGGTGGGCCCGGTCTATCACGGCCGCGAGAAGGACGTGGAGCAGCTGGCGTCCTGCCACCTGAAGTGCCTGGACCTGGCCTTGGTGAAGGGCTGCCGCTCGATCGCCTTCCCGGCGATTTCGACGGGCGTGTACGGATACCCGGTCGCCGAGGCTTCCGTGATCGCGGTGGGCTCCGTCCATGGCTGGTTGCTCAATCATCCGGACGGGGTGGACCGCGTCATCTTCGCCCTGTTCGACGCCCCCACGTTCAACGCGTACCGGTCGGCCCACGAGACCCGCCTCAAGATGGTGGAACAGGAGAAGAAGCGGAGAGCCGGAGGATAAGGGTCGGCGGGAATCCGGACATTTTTCCGAAAAACGCCATTTTTCGTGCCGACTTTTCGGCCTTCGAGCCCACACCCCTGTGGGAGGGAAGCCGCCATGGACCAGATCATCGGGCGCTGGGCCGCCGGGGATCCCGCGGCCGCCGAGGAGCTCTACCGCGAATACTTCGGCCGGGTGAAGGAGTTCGTCATCCGGCGCGGGGTGCACATCATTGACGCCGAAGACATCGCGCAGGAGGCGATGATCGCCGGGCTGGAGGGCCTGAAGGCCGGACGCCGCCCCGAGCGCCTGACGCACTGGCTGCTCGGGATCGCGCGCCACGTCTCCTTCGCCCGAAAACGACCCGATTCCAATCCGGCGCTCGAGGACCGCGAGGATCCCAAGCGCCGGAGCGCCGGCTCCATGGCGATCCGCCGCGAGATGGACGGCCTCCTGCGCCAGACGCTCGAGCGCATGAATTCCAACGACCGCGAGATCGTCGATCTCCTCTACAGGGCCGGGCTTTCGCGCAAGGAGATCGCGGAACGGCTCGCCCTGGACATGGGGGCGGTCCATTCGCGCTGCGAACGGGCCCACTCGCGTCTTCGCGAGGCGCTGTCCCGGCACTTCACGACCGTGGCGATGACCCGCCTCGAGCCGGCGGCCGTGACGCTGAAGGACATCCGCGCCCTGCGGCCCGGCTTCCGCCAGGTGATCACGGCCCGCCACCTCCTTGGGATGACCGACCGCGACGCCGCCCATCACCTGCAGCTCCCCGAGGCGACCTTCCGGGCCCGCCTCTCCAGCGCCTACGAGATGCTGCACTGCGACGCGAAGGCAGAGTTCTCCAAAGCCAAAGCCCAGTACGAAGAAGAGAAGAAAGAGTAAGAACGGGAGAGGGGGAGAGAATAGCCTTTGTTGATCCTTTGACCGAGCGGATCACTCGATGCATCGTCGCAGTGCATCGAAAGCTGGTGCCGGGATTCCTGGAGTCGGTCTAACGGAAAGTCCTGCTTGTCTAGCCGAGGAGGTCCTCGCTAAGAGCGGATACGGAGCGCGTCTTTCGAGTGTTCTACGAAGGGGAGGAGCTTGGCGTCCATAAGGTGGATCTCCTGGTTGAAGGGGAAGTGATTTTGGAGCTGAAGACCGTCGAGCACCTCGATCAGGCGCACTACGCCCAGGTCCGCTTCTATCTGAAGGCGACGGGTCTTCGCAAAGCCTTGCTGATCAACTTCTCCAAGGAGCGGTCTGATTTCCGGCGAATCCCTGTGTGAAGGAGTAAGGGATTGCTCCCCGTTTTTACATCGGTTCCTGCTGCGTGGCGCAGTGCAGGGTGCCGAGGCCCCAGACGAAATCCACACAGTGGATGCCGACGATCTCGCGGTCGGGGAAGCAGTCGGCGAGGATGCCGAGCGCGATGCGGTCCTTGGGATCGTTGAAGGTCGGAACGATGACGACGCCGTTGGCGATCAGGAAGTTCGCGTAGCTGGCGGGGACGCGCTGACGGTCGAACACGATCGGCGACGGCATCGGCAGCGGGATCACCTCGAGCTTCTCGGCCTGCAGGCGCTCGAGGTTGATCCTGAGGATCTCGTGGTTCTCGTCCTTCTCGTTGAGCTCCTGGCAGAGGACGACGCGGCCCGGCGCGACGAAGCGGGCGAGGTCGTCGATGTGGCCGTGGGTGTCGTCGCCGACGATGCCGCGGTCGAGCCAGACGACGCGCCGGATCCCGAGCACGTCCGCGAAGACGCGCTCGATGCCGTCGCGCCCCAGCTTCGGGTTGCGCGCCTGCACCTTCGAAAGCAGGCACTCCTCCGTCGCCATCAGCGTGCCCTGGCCGTCGACGTCGATCGCCCCGCCTTCCATGACCACGTCTCGCCCCTCGGCCGTGACCGGGTACTCCGGCACCTTCAGGGCTTTGGCGATGCGCGCGGCGACGAGGTCGTCGCGCTTGTGGTTCGGATACTTGGCCCAGCCGTTGAACTTCCAGTGCGTCGCGATCCGGTTGCCGGTGCCGTCGGTGACGAAGATCGCGCCGGAGTCGCGCGTCCAGACGCGGTCCGTCGGGATGGGGAAGAAGTCGACCTTCTTCAGGTCGACGCCGACCTTCTTCAGCAGCGACTTCGCGGCGTGGCGCGCCGCGGGGTTCTGCACGAGGATGCAGACGCGCTCGTTGCGGGAGAGGACGCGAACGATCTCTCCGTAGGCCCAGGGGATGGGTTCGAACTTGCCGGGCCAGTCCGCTCTGTTGTGGGGCCACGCAATCCATGTCGCGCGGTGCGGAGCCCATTCAGCGGGAATCGCATACCCGCTCCGTCCGGGCGGCGGGATCATGGCCTTTCGAGGCTCCGTTCGGTGATCGATCCGTAGGCGTCGATCCGGCGGTCGCGGAGGAAGGGCCAGTGCTGGCGCGCAGTCTCGACGACGTCGGGGTCGACCTCGGCGACGAGGATCTCCTCCTTCTCGCGCGAAGCTTCCACGAGCATCCGGCCATAAGGGTCCGCGATGAACGAGGCGCCGAAGAACTCGATGCCGCCGCCCTTCGGACCCTCGCGGCCCACGCGGTTGACGGAGGCGATGTAGATGCCGTTGGCGATGGCGTGGGAGCGCTGGATGGTCTGCCACGCGGAGACCTGCGACTCGCCCCACTGCTTCTTCTCGCTCGGATGCCAGCCGATCGCGGTGGGATAGAAGAGGACCGACGGACCGCGCAGGGCGGTGAGGCGGGCGGCCTCGGGGTACCACTGGTCCCAGCAGACGAGCGTGCCGATGCGCCCGGGCTTCGTGTCGAAGGCCTTGAAGCCGAGATCGCCCGGGGTGAAGTAGAATTTTTCGTAGTACAGTGGATCATCGGGGATGTGCATCTTGCGGTACATCCCGGTCAGGCGGCCATCGGTGTCGAGCACCACCGCGGTGTTGTGATAGACGCCGGCCGAGCGGCGCTCGAAGAGCGAGCCGACGATCGCGATCTTCAGCTTTTTAGCGAGGGCGGAGAGGGCCTTCGTCGACGGGCCGGGGATCGCCTCCGCGAGCTTGAAGTTCGCGTGGTCCTCGGACTGGCAGAAGTAGAGGCTGCGATACAGTTCGGGGAGGCAGACGACCGTGGCGCCCTTCTTCGCGGCCTCGCGAATGCCGCGCTCGGCCGCGGCCTGGTTCTTGGCCGCGCTCTCGGTGCAGCGCATCTGGACGAGTCCGACCTTGAACGCCACGGTGGGGAAGATAGCGGAACGGGCAGGGGGAGGGCAATGAAATCCTGAGAAAGTAGGTGTACTTCGAGGAATCCGGTGTATAGACTTGATGGGGGCGAGCCTTCCGGTCCCGGGACCAGAAATCCAAGCACCCTAGAGCGGGCTCTCGGATTCGAGTAGGAGGCGCCCCATGCGGTATACATCGACGGCCAGAATCCTTCTCGCTCTCACCCTTATCCTCCCCGCCGGTCCTCCGGCTCAAGCCCTCCAGGACGACAAGAAGGCCGCCGCTGAGGAGAAGAAGGCCGACGAAGCCGCGGCCAAGAAGGCCGTCGACGAGTTCAACGAAAAGTTGAAGGAAGCCAAGAACCTCAACGACAAGGCCCTCCTCATCATGAACCTGGGCGATTTCGAGCCCAAGGACAAGTGCATGGTCTCCCCGCTGGGCCGCTTCCTCGGCGCCGTCGCGGGCGATATCAATCTGCTGCTGGTGACTTCGGCCGCGGAAGCCCTTGGCAAGTTCCGCAACATCCCGCAGGCCGCGGCCGTCCTCTCCGGCGCCCTCGCCGGCTACAAGAAAAATCCCTATATCACCGCCAAGATCTGCACCGCGATCGGCAAGGTCGGCCACGAGTCCTCGCTGGCGACCTTCGAGGAGCAACTCAAGGGCCTCGACGCGGAACTTGCCTGCCAGGCCGTCTGGGTCATCGCCGATTTCCCCGGCACGCTTTCGATCGACGCGCTGTTCAAGGAGAACGCCCGCATCGACGCCGAGCGCAAGAAGCAGAACATGAAGGACGAGTACAAGAAGGTCTACGACCGCGTCCAGCCCGAGATCCTGAAGGCGGTCAAGAAGGTCACGGCCCAGCCCTGGCCGACGATCGCGGAGCTGACGATCTGGTGGAACCGCCACGCGACCGCGTTCAAGGACGAGTGCAAGAAGAAGGAGAGCGAGCGGAAGTCGGAGGCGCCGGCGTCCGCCCGCACGGCGATGCCGCCCGTCCTTCTCGTCGAGCTCACCTTCCGGGAGAACGCGGGCCTCTCGGCCTGCAACAGCGGAGCGTCGGGCTCCGGATTCCCCACGGCAACGCTGACCCCGCAGAAGCCCTCCTGGAGCAACGTCGTACCGCCGAACGGCGGCGCGGCGGCCCTCGACTTCGACAAGACCGGCGGCGCGTATGCCGTCGACCTTGGCGGCGGCGCCGGCATCGAGAACATCAAGAACCTGAAGTCCTTCACGATCACGGGCTGGGTCCTCTGCTGGGAAGTCAAGGAGGGCGCCGCGGACAAGATGTGCGGCGCGGGCAACCGCATCGTGAGCTGGTTCAACCCGATGAAGGTGAACGAAGGGGTCGACCTGGTCTACCGCACCGACGGCAGCCTCCAGCTGGGCATCGGCCAGTGGGCCGACCAGTCACCCGCCCGCAGCAAGGCGGAGCAGATCCCGGTCTTCGACTCGAAGGCGACCAACGTCTACTCGGAGCACTACGCCAAGTGGCGCTTCTTCGCCGTGACGTACGACTCGGGCGCCGCGAGCTCGCACGCGAAGTTCTATATCGGCTCGCGCAATGCCGACGTCAAGCTCGTCAACGCCGTGGACTACAACCGCGGCCCGTCGGGGAGCAGGATCTCCCCGACGCTGACCATCGGCAACGTCCCGCCGATCGTCCGGCCTATGGCGCCGGAGCGCTCGTTCCGCGGAGTGATGGACGAGATCCGGATCTACGGAAGCACCCTCGACGGCTCGGGCGCGCTGACGGAGCCCGACCTCATCAAGATCCAGAACCGCATCGTGCCGGAGGGCAAGGGCTAGATCTTCTGTAACACCGCCGCCCGCGGCGTCGATTGCTCAGGTCTTTCCAGGGAGGACCTGATGAACGCCCGCGCCGTCGTTCTGCTGCTCTTCGCTTCAAGCTGCGCCGCGCCCGGACAGCCCACGCTTCAGGACGGCCCGCCGCTCCCGGCGCAGACCGGGTGGAATGCCGTCAGCGTCGCCCTCCCGCCCCACCGCCATGCCGACGCGCTCCTCAAGGACTCCCCCTTCGGCATCAATACGGCGCTCCGGGGGGACGCGCCCGACAGGGACGCCCGCATCGCCGCCATGCAGCAGGCCGGCATCAAGTGGGGCCGCCAGGACTTCCCCTGGAGCCGTATCGAGACGTCGGCCGGAGTCTACGACTTCGACGCCTACGACCGCCTGGTCGACGCGTTCACGAAGCACGGCATCCTGATCTTCGGCGATCTGACCGGAGCGCCCAGGTTCCACGACCCGCGGACGCCCGAGGGAGCGGAGGCGTATTGCGCCTTCGCCCGCGTCTGCGTCAAGCGCTACGCCGGCCGCGTCGACCTCTGGCAGATCTGGAACGAGCCCAACGGCGGGTCCTGGAAGGGCTCACCCGAGGAATACGCGCGGATGCTCGCCGCCTCCGGCAAGGCGATCCACGAGGCCAACCCCGCCGCCCGGGTCCTCGCCCTCAATATGGCGTTCTGCGACGTGATCTGGGCCGAGCGCGTCATGAAGCTGGTCCCTTACGACGCGTTCGACATCGTCTGCTTCCATCCCTACCGGGCCATGGGCGCACCCGAGGAGCCCTTCGACTGGTGGGAGCTCGACCAGTACGTCAAAAGCTGGCACAAGAACGACCTCACGGCCGAGTACCCGCTCGTGAAGATGACCCTGGAGCAGCAGACGGACGAGCTGATCCGGGTGATGTCGAAGTTCGGGGCGCCGAAGCCGCTGTGGATCACCGAGATCTGCTGGAACACCGACCTTCATCCTTACGGCGTCTCCGAGCTGCGCTCTGCGGAGCTGCTCGTACGCTTCTATGTCACCGCCATCGCCTCGCGCAAAATCGAGAAGGCGTTCTGGTGGACGCTGAAGGACGGCGGCAACCTGCAGTTCGACAAGGCCCAGATGGTCGGCCTGATGCGAAACGACCTGCAGCCGAAGTACGCGTACTATGCCTACGCCGTCATGACCCGCATGCTCGAGGGGAAGCGCTGGGTGCGGAACGACGCCTGGGGGCCGGACATCTACGCGGCCGTCTTCGCCGACGACGCCGCGGACGAGGAGACGATCGTCGCGTGGACGCCGAACAACTACGCGTATGTCAAGATCACGAACAACGAAAAGGGCGTGGCCAACTACGATCTCTTCGGCACGAAGCGGGTCGTCGAGTGGAACAAGCAGCGGACGAGCAACAACACGTTCCCGCTGGGTCAGAGCCCGATCTACGTCGTCGGCCCGAAGGGAATGAAGGCCGGCGTGCGCACGAATCCCGGATGGTGAATCCGGGGGGCGGCTACACTTCGGACTGAATGCATCGGTCGGGTCGGATCGTGGCGGGCCTGGTCGCGGGCCTGATCGCCGTTGTCGTGGTCCGCGGCGGCTGCGGGGGCGGAGTGTCGGTCGGGGATCTGAAAAAGGTCACCCTCGCCGGAATCACCGTGGAGCTTCCCGGCACGCCGGAGCCGCTGGAGATCCCGATCCCTCCCGAGATCCGGAACCGGGTCGTGTCGATGGAGAGCTACCAGAAGGTGAAGCGGACCTTCATGGCGGCGGTCTCGCGGGTGACCTACACGCCGGACGTCCAAGCGAGCGTCGACGGGGCGCTCGACGGATCCATCTCGAACGTCATGACCGCGCAGCACCTGGCCAAGAGGAGCGAGCAGCGGACGCCGACGACCGTCTCGGGCATCGACGGGAAGCGCTACTCCGTCGTTTTCACCAAGGCGGGGGACGAGTTCGAGATGCGGGGGGTGATCGCCGCGAAGGGGTCCCGGCTGTGGAATGTGTTCTCCTTCTTCAAGAGAAGCGACAGCCGTTCGCAGGACGTGGCCGCGCGGATCGTCGACTCCGTGGAACTCCTTCCTTAGATCCTCCTGTCCCTTCTCCGAATCTTGTCGCAGGAGCTTTCCAAGCCCTCACCCTCTGCGGTATAAGCGGTACGTATAGTACCGGGGACGGAAGCGGGACTGGAGGGCCGGCCAGGTGCACATCGCCATCGTCGTTCTTTCGTTTCTTCTGCGGCAGGACGTTCCCAAGCCCGTTTCCCTGGACGACCGCCTGGTCGTCGACCTGGTCGCCGCCGAGCCCACGCTCAATACGCCGACGGGCATGACCGTCGACGCGCAGGGCCGGGTGTGGGTGATCGAGTCGAACACGCATTTCCCGCCGAAGAACTACAAGGGAAAACCCGCGGACCGCATCCTCATCTTCGAGGACTTCGCCCCGGACGGCCATGCCGAAAAGGTCACGATGTTTGCCGAGGGGTTCCGCTACGGGATGGGCCTCGGCTTCTCGAAATCCGGCGAGCTCTACTTCGCGACCCGCTGGGAGCTGATGCGCTGGCACGGCAAGCCCGACCTCGTCCAGCGACGCGACACGATCGTCAAGCTCGACACGAAGGGCAACTACCCGCATAACGGCCTCTCCGGGTTCGCGTTCGACGCGGACGGCAACGTCTACTTCGGCCTGGGGGAGAACCTCGGAGCCCCCTATACCCTCACCGGCTCCGACGGCACGAAGATCGTGGATACAGAAGGCGGCAAGGTCTTCCGCTGCCGCCCGGACGGAAGCGGACTGGTCCGCGTCGCCACCGGCTTCTGGAACCCGTTCCATCAGTGCTTCGACGCCCACGGCCGCCTGTTCATCGTCGACAACGATCCGGACTCTCGGCCTCCGTGCCGGCTGGTCCATGTCGTCCAGGGCGGCGACTACGGCTTCAAGTTTCGAAACGGTCGCAAGGGCCTGCATCCGTTCACGGCGTGGAACGGGGAACTGCCCGGCACGCTGCCCATGGTCTGCGGCACGGGGGAGGCGCCCTGTGCGATCGTGTCTTACGAACACCCGGCCTTCCCGGCGGAATACCGGGGGACGCTGCTCGGGACGTCGTGGGGCGACCACATCATCCAGCGTTTCGCCCTTGAAGGGAAAGGCGCCTCGTTCACGTCGAAGCCCGAAACGATCGTCCGGGGGGGCGAAAACTTCCGGCCGGTCGGGATGGCGCTCGCGCCCGACGGCTCGCTCTTCTTCACGGACTGGGTCGAACGCTCCTATGAGCTGCACGGCAAGGGCCGGCTCTGGCGGCTGCGGGCGAAGTCGCCCGGCAGCACGGCTGCGCCGGGCCGCCTGCCGGAGGACTCGCCCGCGCTGATCCGGATGAAGGACGTTCTCGCGGCCACGTCGAAGGACGCGCTGCCGTCGATCCTGCCGCTGCTGGCGGACCCCGACCCGTTCCTCGCGTGCGCGGCGATCGACGCGCTCAGCCGCGTCGGCGGCGCGCCGTATCTGCTGGAGCACGTCGGCGAGGCGGATCCGAAGATCCGGCTCGGGGTGCTGCTGGCGCTGCGGCGCACGGCCAACACGAGCGCGGCGGCGAAGTTCCTGGAGGACACGGACGTCGGGATCCGCCGGGCCGCGATCCAGTGGGCGGGCGAGGCGCAGCTGGGCGATCTCGCGGCGGCGATGGAGAAGTCCGCGTCGAGGCTCCCCGTGACGAAGGAGATCTTCGAAGCGTATCTCGCCTCGACCGACCTGCTCGCGGGGCGGAGTCCGTCGCAGGTGGACCAGGTCGGCAGCGTGCTGCTGATCGCGCGCATGCTCGACGACGCCGCCGAGCCCGCATCGCTGAGGGCGCTCGCGCTGCGGATGCTGCCGTCCGACCATCCGTCGGTCTCCGTGCCGAAGCTCCAGAAGCTCTATGAAAGCGAGCCCGCGCTGCGGGCCGACGTCGTGCGCGCCCTCATGAACAGGCCCGACGAGGCCGCGCAGGCCCTCCTGCGGCAGGCCGCCGGCGATCCGGCGCTCCGCTTCGACGCGGTCGCCGGGCTGAGTCACTCGGCGCCGTCGTCCGAGGAGACGCAGAGGCTGCTGCTCGCGCAGCTGGAGGGGCCCGCCGCGGCGGAGGCCGTGCGCTCGCTCTCGGCGGCGCTGGAGCGGTCCGAGGTGAAGGAGGCCCTGGAGAAGAAGGGCGGCGAGCTGGTCGCCGTCGTGTCCGGCCGACCCGCGGGACAGCCGCCGGGCCTCGACGGCTGGAAGAAGGTGGCCGCTGCGGCGGGCGACGCCGCCGCGGGAGAGCGTCTGTTCTTCCATCCCAAGGGACCGCAGTGCTTCGTCTGCCACCGCGTGAACGGCCGCGGCGGCATCGTGGGCCCGGACCTGTCCACGATCGGCAACGTCCTCAACCGCGACCGGCTGGTGGAATCGATCGTCGACCCCGCCCGCGAAGTCGCGCCGATGTTCGTGCTGTGGAAGATCCGGACGAAGAAGGGCGACATCCTCGACGGCCGCATCCTCGACGAGGATCCGTCGCCGACGGGCGAGATCATCTTGATCGACGCGCAGGGGAAGAAGACGAAGGTGAAAAACGTCGACATCGACGAGCGGCAGGCCTCGAAGCTCTCGATCATGCCCGAGAAGCTGTCCGACCGTCTGACGCGGGCCGACTTCCGCAATCTCATCGAGTTCCTCGCGGGGCTCAAATGAACCTCCTGAAATCAACCAGGTCCCTTTTCGTCATCTCGCTGGCCGGCTGCTCGTCGGTCTCGATCTCGACGGACTTCGAAGCGGGGAGCCTCGGCAGGATCGAACAGGTGTCGGAGACGGAATTTCGCTGCGCCGTCGCGGGCCAGGCCGACCATGAGGGGCGCAACCGGCAGGCGAGCTGGTATTGCTTCCGGGTGGACGGCGCCAAAGGGCGGGAGATCACCGTCGTCCTCACCGACCTGAAGGGCGAGTACAACTACAAGCCCGCGCCGGCCTGCGTCCGCGAGGATACGCCGCCCGTGGTCAGCGGCGACACGAAGACCTGGCGGCACCTCGACAAGATCAGCGTCGCGGGCAACGAGGCGACGATCCGCTTCACGCCCGACTCCGACGCCTTCTTCGTGGCGCACATCGAGCCCTACACGGTCACGAGATTGGAGCGCTTCATCGCGGAGATTCGCAGCTCGGCGAACGTGAAGGACTACGTCTTCGGCAAGTCGGTGGAGGGGCGGGACCTGCACGTCCTGACGATCACCGAGGTCGAGCCGAAGAGCGGAGCGCCGAAAATCGTCTGGCTCCTGTGCCGTCAGCACGCGTGGGAGACGGGAACCTCGTACGTCGCCGAGGGCGCGATCCGGTACCTGCTCACCGACGCTGCGGCGCCTCTTCGCCGGCAGCTGGAGTTCCGCATCATCCCCATGCTCGACCCCGACGGCTGCGCGGCGGGCGGCGTCCGCTTCAACCGGAACGGCTACGACCTGAACCGGAATTGGGATACGGCCGATCCCGAGAACCCCGAAAACCGGCGGCTGATGCCCGAGATCTGCGCGGCGAAGAAGCTGATCCAGGCGTGGAAGGGCACCTTCCTGACGCTGCACAACCAGGAGACCGGCGAGTGGCTCAGCGGATCGGCGCAGTATCCGGACGTCGCCGAGAAGCTGTATGCGAAGCTGAGCCAGAAGACGAGCTTCGATCCGTCCGAGAAGGGGCCGCGCACGCCCGCCGGGAAGATCGAGCCGGGCCGATACAGCGTCTATGAGTATCTCGACCGGGAAAAGGGCATGCCCGCGTTCCTGCTGGAGCAGGGAATCACCCAGGGGAAGAAGCTGGGCCATCTGCCGACCTCGGGCGACCGCCGCGAGTTCGGCCAGAGGCTGATCCAGGTCCTTGCCGAAGTTGCGCTGGGGAAATGACCATGATGCTGACCGCCCTGCTGCTGGCGTTCCTTCAGGGCGACCCGGTGTTCAAGCCCGAAGAGCAGCCCCGCAAGATGCTCTATAAGCACCTCCAGGACGAATGCGGCAAGGCCTTCGAAGCGCGGCGAAAGGACGTGGCCGCGCTCAAGACGGCCGACGATCTGAGGAAGCGGCAGGAGGACCTGCGCGCGAAATTCATCCAGGCGCTCGGCGGCTTCCCCGAAAAGACGCCGCTGAACGCCAAGGTCGTCGGCAGCGTTGCGGGCGACGGCTTCCGCGTCGACAAAGTCCTCTACGAAAGCCGGCCGGACCACCACGTCACCGGGGTGCTCTACATCCCCGAGGGGAAGGGCCCGTTCCCCGGCGTCCTGATCCCCTGCGGGCACAGCGACAAGGGCAAAGCCGAGGAGGCGTACCAGCGGATCAGCATCCTGCTCGCGAAGAACGGCTTCGTCGTCCTGTGCTACGACCCCATCGGCCAGGGCGAACGGATGCAACTGCTCGCGGTCGACGGGAAGCCCGCGATCAAGGGCAACACCACCGAGCACACGATGGCCGGCATCGGCGCGCTGCTGGTCGGCGGAAGCTGCGCGTCGTTCCGCATCTGGGACGGCATCCGCAGCATCGACTATCTCGCGTCGCGGTCCGAGGTCGATCCGAAGCGCCTCGGCTGCACCGGGAACTCCGGCGGCGGGACGATGACCGCGTACCTCATGGCGCTCGACGAGCGCATCGCGTGCGCGGCCCCGTCCTGCTACGTGACGACGCTGGAGCGGCTCTTCGCGACGATCGGACCCCAGGACGCGGAGCAGAACATCACCGGCCAGGTTGCGTTCGGGATGGAGCACACCGACTATGTCACGATGCGCGCGCCGAGACCGACCCTGATCTGCACGGGGACGCAGGACTACTTCGACATCCAGGGCGCGTGGACCACGTTCCGCGAGTCGAAGCAGGTCTATGCGATGATCGGGCACGCGGAGCGCGTCGACCTCATCGAGGTCAACGACAAGCACGGCTTCTCGCAGCCGCGTCGCGAGGCGGCGCTTCGCTGGATGCGCCGCTGGCTGCAGGGCGTCGACGACGCCGCGGTCGAGACGCCGTCGCCGGTCTTCAAGGAGGAGGAGCTGCGCTGCACCGCGTCCGGGCAGGTGCTCGCGGAGTTCAAGGGGAGGTCGGTGTTCGACCTGAACCTGGAGCGCGCGAAGGAGCTCGAGGCGAAGCGGGGCCGGGTCGACGCCTCCCGGATTCCGCCGCTTGCGCCGCTCGACACCCCTCCGAAACCCCAGGGCGGCGACCGCGGCTGGATCGAGAGCGAGCCGGGAATCCGCCTCGCGTACCGGCCCTATGATCCGTCGCTTCCGCCGGAGCTGCGCCTGGTCGTCCTGCGCCGCGAAGGCACGGCGATCGCGGTCGATCTCCGCGGCTTCGGCGAGACCGCGCCCGAGGGGAAGGCGCAGCCCTTCGGCGCCGACTGGAAGGAAGCCTTCGTCGCGTTCCATCTCAACCGGCCGCTGCTGATCCAGCGGACCTGGGATCTCCGCTCCATGAACGCGACGCTGGGGCGCCGCTTCGCCGTCACGGCGGCGGGAAAAGCGGTGCCCGCGGCCCTGCACGCGGCCGCATTGGAGAAGGTCATCCCCGAGCTGACTCTCGAGGGCGGCATCGTCTCCTGGGCGTCCGTGCTTCGCTCGCCGGTGACGACGCTGGAGCTGTCGAACGTCATTCCGGGCGCACTCGCCGGCTACGACCTTCCGGATCTCGCCGCGCTGATGGCGCCGCGCAAACTCAGCATCCTGTCGCCGGTCGACGGCGCCGGCAGGCCGGTCTCGCAGGCCGATCTCGAAGCGGCCTACGCCGGGGCCCGGGAGGCCTATAAGGCGGCCGGGGCTTCGGACAACCTGGTCCTCCGCGCGGCGCCCTGAATCCCCGGGCGGCCGGCCGTCGTTCTAATAAGGTGACTCTGAAGGAGATGATGATGAACCGGCTCATGCTCGCCCTGACGGTTGCGGCGGCGTCCCTGATGGGCGCCAAGCCCGAGGACACGGGCTTCCTGGACAAGACGATCGACGTCAACGGCACCGCGATCAAGTACGTCGTCTTCGTTCCGAAGGGATACAGCGCGGACAAGCCGCATCCGACGATCCTCTTCCTTCACGGCTCGGGCGAGCAGGGCGACGACGGCAAGAAGCAGGCGGAGGTCGGCCTCGGGAACGCCATCCGCAAGGCCGAGGACAAGTGGAACTACATCGTCGTCTTCCCCCAGAAGCCCAAGGCCCGGGGCGGCTGGATGGACTACGAGAAGCTGATCCTCGACATCATGGAGAAGACGAAGAAGGAGTACAAGGTCGACGAGAAGTGCTACTACATCACCGGCCTGTCGATGGGCGGCATGGCAACGTGGGCGCTGACCTGCAAGTATCCCGACATGTGGGCCGCCGCCGCGCCGATCTGCGGCCGCGGGAACCCCGCCGAGGCGGGGAAGATCAAGGACCTGCCGATCTGGAACTTCCACGGCGACAAGGATAATGCGGTGCCCATCAAGGGGTCGGAGGAGATGATCGAGGCGATCAAGGCCGCGGGCGGCAAGCCGAAGTTCACGATCTATCCCGGCGTGGGCCACAACTCCTGGGACAAGGCGTACCAGGAGGAAACCCTGTATACGTGGTTCCTGGAGCACACGAAGAAGTAGCGCCATATCCCCACAAATCACACCGTGTCCTTTGTGGGTTCGGCATGCAGACGCTGATCCTCGTCCTGGCCCTGACCCAGTCCTCCTGGGATATGGAGGCGCTGGGCAAGGCGCCGAAATCCGAAGCCGCGCCGGGCTTCGAGGTCGAGGGGCTGAAGGCCATCACCTACGACGGACCCCTCTATCAGGGAAAGCCGACCCGCGTCTTCGCGTGGCTCGGGCTCCCGAAGGCCGAGGGCAAGGTGCCCGCGATGGTCCTCCTCCACGGCGGCGGGGGCACGGCGTTCTCCGACTGGGTGAAGCTGTGGACCGGCCGCGGCTACGCCGCGATCTCCATGGACCTCTGCGGCTGCGTGCCGCGCAAGCAGAAGAACGGCTGGGAGCGCCTCGAGCAGGGCGGCCCGCCCGGATGGGGCGGCTTCGAGCAGATCGACGGCGACGAGCGCGACCAGTGGACCTGGCAGGCCGTTGCGGACGCCATTCTCGCGCACTCGCTGATCCGCTCGCGGCCGGAGGTCGACGCCGACCGCGTCGGCGTCACCGGCATCTCCTGGGGCGGCTATCTCACCTGCATCACGGCGGGCGTCGACCGCCGCTTCAAGTTCGCGGCGCCGGTCTACGGCTGCGGCTTCCTCGGCGAGGACTCCACCTGGCTCGACACGTTCGCGAAGATGGGGAAGGAGAAGGCGGACAAGTGGCTGGGGCTCTGGGACCCGTCGCGGTACCTGAAGCAGGCGACGATGCCGTTTCTCTGGGTGAACGGGACGAACGACTTCGCGTATCCGCTCGACTCGTACCAGAAGTCCTACCGGCTGCCCGGGACGGAGCGGACGCTCGCGATCCGGGTCCGCATGGCGCACGCGCACGGCGGCCCGGGCGAGAAGCCGGAGGAGATTCACGCCTTCGCCGAGAGGGCCTTCAAGGGCGGCGCGCCCCTGGTCCGCATCACGGGGCAGGGCGCCGAGAAGGAAACGGCCTGGGCGACGTTCGAATCCAAAACGCCCGTGCTCCAGGCGGAGCTGGAGTTTACGAAGGATGGCGGGAAGTGGCAGAAGCGGATGTGGGAGACGGCGCCGGCGACGATCGACGGCGCCCGCGCGACGGCCACGGTTCCCGAGGGCGCCAGGGTGTTCTACCTGAATCTCATCGACGACCGGAAGCTCGTCGTCAGCACCGAGCACGTCGAGCGCAACTGAGGAGGGATCCATGAGTCCGCTGCATCTGGTTCTGGCGCTCGCCCTCCAGCAGCAGGCGCCCGTCGTCTCGCCCGAAGTGAAGGCGGACCGCAGCGTCACGTTCCGCTTCCGCGCGCCGAAAGCGGCCGAAGTCGTCCTCAACGGCGAGTGGAAGGGCGGCGGCAAGATCGCCCTGACGAAGGACGACCAGGGACTCTGGAGCGTCACGGTCGGTCCGCTGGACCCGGACCTCTACGGATACTCGTTCTCGGTCGACGGCATGAGCGTCACCGACCCGCTGAACTCCGTGCTGAAACCGATGCGGTCGCCGCGGACGAGCGTGGTCGACGTCCCGGGCGACCCCCCGCGGCTGCACGAGTGGCAGGACGTCCCGCACGGCACGGTGCGGCTGCACGAGTACGTGTCGAAGGCGCTGGGACGCCGGCGTCCGTTGCGCGTCTACACGCCGCCCGGCTACGACAAGGACGCTTCCGCGCGCTTCCCGGTGCTCTACCTGTTCCACGGCTCGGGCGACAACGAGGCGACGTGGACGTCGTTCGGCCACGCGCACCTGATCGCCGACAACCTGGTCGCGCAGGGGAAGGCGAAGCCGATGATCATCGCGATGACGGACGGCCACGCGGTGGTCGGCCCCGAGGCGCGCGGGAGGAACGTCGAGATGTTCGGCAAAGACCTGCTCGAGGACGTGATGCCCTTCATGGAGGCGAACTACCGGACGAAGGCCGACCGCGAGTCGCGCGCGATCGTCGGGCTCTCGATGGGCGGCGGCCAGTCGCTGACGGTCGGCCTGAACCACCTGGACCTCTTCGCCTGGGTGGGCGGCTTCAGCTCCGCGATCGGGAATCCCGAAGTCACGGTCGCGCCGGCGCTGGCGGATCCCGCGGCAACGAACGCGAAGCTCAAGCTGCTCTGGATCGCCTGCGGGAAGGACGACGGCCTGGTCAAGAACGCGCAGGCCCTCTCCGACGTGCTGACGAAGAAGGAGATCCGCCACGAGCTGAAGATCACCGACGGCAACCACAGCTGGCCGGTGTGGCGGAAATACCTCGGGGAGTTCCTGCCGCTGCTCTTCGTCGACGGGAAGTAGGGCCGCCTACTTCTTCTCGTCCTTCTCCTGGATCTTCAGCGACACCGAGTTCATGCAGTAGCGCATGCCCGTGGGCTGGGGGCCGTCGTCGAAGAGGTGGCCCAGGTGCGAGCCGCACTTGGCGCAGTTCACCTCGACCCGGGTCATCCCGTGGGTCAGGTCTCCCCGCTCGGTGACGGCGTCCTTGGCGATCGGCTGGAAGAAGCTCGGCCAGCCGGTGCCGGACTCGAACTTCGCCTTGGGCTCGAACAGCGGGTTGCCGCAGGCGACGCAGACGAACGTCCCATCGCCCTTATAGTGCAGCAGCGCTCCGGTGCCGGCCCGCTCGGTGCCCTGCTGGCGGCAGACGTAATACTGGTCGGGGGTCAGTTTCTTTTTCCAATCCTCTTCGGACAGGCCCATGGGGTTTTTCACGCGGGAATCTCCTTCCACCGATTTGGGGGTCGTTTGGGGCGCCTCCATCGCCTGAGCCTCGGGCTTGGGCGGGTTGATCTTGGGCGCATCGGTTTTGGGCGCGCAGGAGGTCGCCAGCAGGAGGGTCACAGCGAGAGCGGAGGCTTTCATCGTTATCATCCTAATTACGCGGAAGATCGAGATCGGATTCTATCAAAACGCGTTCGGAAATCACCCCCGCGCCGTGCCCTTGGCGGCCCCCCGGAGGGCCCCAGACCGGCTATAATACTCTGCATCATGCGGCAAGCCGACCGGGGACACCCTCTCTCATGAAGACTCCCGAGGACGATTTCCACCTCGGACAGGCGGTTCTCGAGCAGAAGATCGTCTCCCGGGAGGCGCTGCTCGAGTGTCTCTTCCTCATGGCCCAGGAGCGCCGCTCCGGCCAGCCCCGACCTCTCGGCGTCCTCCTGGTCTCCCGGGGGCATCTGACCCAGGACGAGCTGGACGATATCCTCGCCGCGCGCGTCACCGCGGCGGGGTCCACCTCGACCGTGAGCGAGGCGGAGGTCGGCCGGCTCCTCGTCGCGGCGGGCCTCATCTCGAAGGAGAACGTCGAGGAGTGCGTGAAGCTTCAGGAGGAGATGCGCTCCTCCGGGAAGCTCGCGCCGCCGCTCGGCGAGCTCGTGGTGCACCGGGGCTACGTCACCGAGGGCCAGGTCAACCGCGTCCTCGCCTACCAGCGGAAGGTCACCTTCGCGTGCGGCAGCTGCGGGATCCGCGTCAGCGCCGTCCTGCCGCCGCCGGGCAGCCGCTACCGCTGCAAGAAATGCGGGGGCCTGATGGCCGTCGCCGGCACCGGCGTCCCGGCCCCCCCGCCCGACGCCCTTTCGCTCAAGGAGGCCGAGCGCGGCGAGGACACGCAGATCGAGGTCGATCGCGCCGCCGCGGCCTACCTGAAGCAGAAGAACCTCGTCCGCCGGGACCAGCTCCGCGAGGGCCAGCGCTACCAGATGGAATTCGCCCGCTACGGCCTCGTGGTCCCCCTCCTCGAGCTGATGCGCCGCATGGGCGTCATCTCGCTGCGCCAGGCCCAGGAGATCGAGGCCATGGACCTGGGCAAAATCGTCCGCGACCCCGACTGGCGCGCGCAGGCCATCCCCGGCTACCGCCTGATCTCGCGCATCGCTTCGGGCGGCTTCGCCGTGATCTGGACCGCCGAGGCCCTCTTCGGCAGCGGGCGCGTCGCCGTCAAAATGCTCCACCCCGAGCGCTCCAAGGACCCCCGCTCCGTCGCCCGCTTCGAGTGGGAGGCCATGCTCCTGCGCCGCTTCCAGAGTCCGCGCATCGTCCGCGGCATCGACCACGGCTTCGAGCGCGGCACGCACTTCATGATCATGGAGTACATCGACGGCAATTCGCTCGGCCAGGCGCTCGCCGAGGTCGGCGCGTTCCCCGTGCGCGACGCCGTCCGCATCACCCGCCAGGTCGCCGAGGCGCTCGCCTACCTGCACGGCCAGGGATACCTGCACCGCGACGTGAAGCCGGACAACGTCCTCCTCGACAACGCGGGCAACGTCAAGCTCTGCGACCTGGGCTTCGCCGTCCCGATCCCCAAGCACGCGGCGGAGAAGTCGAAAACCGAGACCGCCGTCGGCACGGCGGGGTACATGTCGCCCGAGACGATGAGCGGTAAGTCCGCGGTCAAGGTCGGGGCGGACATCTACTCGCTGGGGATCCACTTCTATGCGCTGCTGACCGGCCACGAGCCGTACTCCGGCGCGAGTTCGCAGGAGGTGGTGACGGACCAGATCGAGAGCGGCGCCCCGGTGCCGAATCTGATGGTGGTGAACGCCCCGCCGGGCGTGATCCAGCTCCTCAAGAAGCTGATGCATCCCGACCCCAATCGCCGCTTCGGGACGATGGACGACGTGATCCAGGCCATCGACGCGCTGGCCGTATGACGAAGATGGACGACGACGCCCTGGGCAAACTGCTCCTCGAGCGGGGGCTGCTCGCCTCCGACGAGTACCAGGAGGCGATGTCGGCGCACCGGTCCACCGGGAAGCCGCTCGCGGAGGTGCTCGTCGAGAAGTCGATGCTGAGCCCCATCCAGCTCCAGGACGCGCTGGCCGCGTTCCAGAAGCGCGTCCGCTTCTGCCCCGAGTGCAAGGGACCCGTCTATATCCCGCGCATGATGGCCGAGGGCGAGCGCTGCCCGCGCTGCCTGGGCCCGATCCAGTGGCAGGAGGAATCCGTCGTCGCGCAGATCCGGGACCTGGACAACATCGTGCAGCTGACGCACGACGAGCTGCCGCCCGAGGTGCAGGCGGCGCGCGGCATCCCCGGCCGCCTCTTCGGCAAGTACGTGCTGCTGGACGAGGTCGGCAAGGGCGGCGCCGGCGTGGTCTATAAGGCGTGGGACACGATGCTCGCGGACTACGTCGCGCTCAAGTTCATCCGCGAACACGCCCACAACCGGAAGCTGCCGGGCTCGATCGAGGCGCGGCGCCAGCGGCAGGAGCAGATCCTCGACCTGCTGCAGGAGGCCCGCGCGGCCCTGCGGCTGCGTCACGAGCACATCGTCGCCGTCCGCGACATCGGCCGCATCGAGCAGCAGTTCTACATCGCGATGGACTTCATCGAGGGCCGCACCCTGGCGGAGCACATCCACTCCTCCCAGTCGCGCGGGCTGCCGTCGCCGCTCTACGAGGACCCGGCGTTCTATCTCGGCGCGATCCGGGACGTCTGCAACGCGCTCCACTATGCGCACACGTTCCCGAAGCCCATCGTCCACTGCGACCTGAAGCCGGGCAACATCCTGATGTCGAAGACGGGGACGGCGTACGTGATGGACTTCGGCCTGGCGCGGGTGCTGGGCGGGCCGCCGACGGGGGAGGGCGAGGAAAAGGTGCGGGGGACCCCGGCCTATATGGCGCCCGAGCAGCTGTCGGGGAAGACCGAGGACATCAGCGTGCGGACGGACGTCTACGCGATCGGGGCGACGCTCTACGAGATGCTGGCGGGTCGGCCGATCTTCACGGGCGAGCCGCTGTCGATCCTGGTCCAGGCGATGCGGAACCTGCCCGAGAAGCCGACGGACGTGGTGAAGAAGTCGACGGGCCGGCACAGCCACGACTCGACGAAGATGCTGATGAAGATCTCCAAGCTGGAGGAGGTCTGCCTGAAGTGCCTGGCGCGGGACCCGAAGGACCGCTTCCCCGGCTCGCGCGACGTGGCCGGCGAGCTCTCGACGGTGCTGGCCGCGATCGAGGCGGGCCGCGAGACGGGCATGATCCCGCAGCGGGTGCTCGAGGCGCAGGAGCGCTCGGAGCTGCACCGCATCGACAGCCATATCACGCGGTTCGACCTCGACTCGGCCCTGGAGGAGACGCGCGAGCTGGCCAAGAAGCGCGACACGACGCACATCCGCGAGCGGATCGACGACCGCCGCCGCCAGGTGGAGCTGATGAACCGGCTGCGCGAGCGGCTGGTGGCGGGGCTGAACGCGCAGCGTCCGTCCTTCGAGGAGTTCCAGATCGGCCCGGAGCGCTTCCAGGGCGTCGAGGTGCTGAAGGCGACCCCGAAGAAGCTCTACCTCCTCATCGACGACGAGTCCCGGGACGTGGAATGGTCGCGCCTGCCCGCCGAGCAGGTGGTGGCGATGGCGGAGGCGGTGAAGCTGGCGAGCCCGGAGGACCGCCTCGCGCTGGGCATCCTCTGCCACCACGCCCTGATGGCCCAGCAGGCCCTGCGCTACCTCAACTCGCTCGCCGGCACGCCCCACGAGGCGGAGGCCCGGCGGGTTCTCGAGTCGACGGCCTAGACTGCCGTCACTCCACTTTTGGTAGCAGATCTTCAGGCTCTCCCGGTTCATAATCTCCGCACGAACGAAAGGAGACTGCCATGAACCCGACCCTCGAGGAATCGATCGTAGCGAAGGCCCGAGAGCTGGCTCCGCTGCTCCGGGAGCACGCCGGTCCGGCCGAACAGGAGCGCCGCCTGCCGAAGTCCGTAGTCGCCGCCCTGAACCGCGCGGGGATGACCCGGATGTTCATGCCGAAATCGCTGGGCGGACTCGAGACGGATCCCGTCACGTTCCTCCGCGTGGCCGAGGAGATCGCATCGGCGGACGCGGCGGCTGCCTGGTTCCTGATGGTGTCGAACTCGCCGTGCTGGTTCTTCGCGCGCTTCCCCGACGCCACGGTCGAGAGTCTCTTCAAGGACCCCGACGACTGGATCGTGGCCACGGCTTTCCAGCCTCCCGTCGCCGCCCGGGAAGTGGAGGGGGGATACCGCATCACGGGCCGGCGTCCCTTCGCGAGCGGCGTGAACGCCGCGCGCTCCCTGATGCTGACCGCGATCATCATGGACGGCGAGCGTCCGCGTCTCGTCGACGGCCGGCCGCAGATCCTGTGCGCGGTGATGCCGACCCGGGAGGTCGAGATCATCGACACCTGGCACGGGATGGGCCTCCGGGGGAGCGACAGCAACGACGTCTCGGTGAAGGATCTCTTCATCCCGCACTCGCACACGTGCCCGCTCGTCCCGCCCTTCAAGCCGGGAAAGCACTATGGATCGCCTCTCTATCGGCTTCCCGCGATGGCGGCCATCGTCCTGGCGACGCTGCCGCCGATCGCGGTGGCCCTCGCGAGGAAGGCCGTCGACGCGGTCCGTGAATTGTCCTCGAAGCGCACGCCGATGGCCTCCGCCGTTCCGCTGCGCGACCGCGGCGTCGCTCAGGAACGACTGGGCCGCGCTGAGGGGATGCTCCGCTCGGCCCGCGCCCTGATGCTCGACACGATGCAGGAAGTCTGGGCGCGGGCGAAGGCGGGGGAGATGTCGACGCTGCCGCAGAAGGCCGACGTCCTGCTGGCGGCGACGCATACGGTGCAGACCTGCGTCGAGGTCATCGACGCCATGTTCCTCTCGAGCGGCTCCAGCGCGGTCTTTGTCGGCCATCCGCTGGAGAAGATCTTCCGGGATTCGCAGATCCTGCGGCAGCACGGCTTCGTCTGCGCGGCGCGCTACGAGACGTGTTCGCAGGTGTTCCTCGGCCTCGAGCCGGATCTCCCCTTCCTCCACTTCTGAGGAGGACGGGCGCTACACGACTTCAACGATCCGCTCGATGCGGGGGGCGCCGTAGTCCGCGCCGCCGGTGAGGACGCGCAGGTTGGGGAGCGGTTCGGCCATGCCTGCGCCGTGGGTGTGGCCGCAGAGCACCGTCACCGAGCGGTCCGGGCGCGCCTTCATGACCTCGAGCAGCGCGTCGCCCACCGCCCGGCAGGTGAAGTAGGGGAGCCAATCGTCGTCCGAGATCTTGCCCTCGTGCCAGCAGGACTCCTTGAACGGCGGCACGTGGGTCAGGAAGACCACTTCCTGATACCCGTCGAGCGCCTTCGGCAGCACGGCGCGGACGTGGGCCGCAGCCTCGTCGCCCAGAGCGCGCAGCCGCGCGTTCCGATTCTCGCGGCTCAGGTTGGACAGCTCCTCGATCATCACGAAGTCGTTCAGGCGCACCGGCGTGCCGTCGACGTTGCCGATCCGCGCATCGCCCCAGCCGTCGTGGCCGACGAGGGCGGTGGTCGGCGTCAGGCGGACCACGCCCGCCTGCGGCATCCATTTCAGGAGCTTCGAGCGGCTGGACAGCGCCCGCATCGCGCTCCGGACCCTGGCGATGCTGCCGACGTAGAAGTCATGGTTCCCGAGCACGAAGTAGATGGGCTTCAGCAGCCGGGCTTCGAAGCTGCGCAGATGGCGCTCCACGCTCCCGGCCTTGGCGATGTCGCCCCCGATCAGGAAGGCGTCCGCGCCGGACTTCTCCAGCTGCGACGTGAACCGCTCGATCCCCGCGGCATCCAGGAAGTCCAGGTGGATGTCCGTGGCCCAGGCGAGTTTCATCGCCCTAATGCTACAACGAGAGATGAAGAGGCGGCTGGTTCAGATTCTTCCGGGATGGAAGCTCCCGGTCTCCCGGCCTTTCCCCTCTCCTGCCCTTACCTTTTTACGGGATCACGCCGTAGACCGCCTTCCTGATGACGAGCTTCCTGCCCTCGGACGCCTTGATCTCGATCGTCGCATTCTCGTCGGCCGTGCGCGACTTCGCCTCGTCGCCGTCGAGATAGTCGATCTTCAGCCGCTTCACCTGGCCTTCCGCGGGATCGCCGAAGAGATCGTTGCCGACCGTGATCTTCAGCGCGTTGCCCTTCAACTCCGAGGCGACCCGGTCCGTCACGTCCCGCTGGCGGCGCGTCGACGCGAACGCGGCGTGGTCCTTGCGGCCGCCCGATTCGATGAACGCCAGCAGGTCCAGGATCTCGTCCTTCGTGAAGTTGTTGACCAGCTTTTCGGGCATCGGCGACACCTTCGACGGCTGCCGCTTGTCGATGTCCTTCTTCTTCACTTCAATCTTCTCGGGCTGCAGCGGGTTGGGCTGGAGGATGAGGCGCTCGGCGTTCTCCTCGAGGACGCGGCCGTCCAGGATCCTGCCGCTCGTCGTCAGAATCATGGTGTTCTGGTACTGCTCGGAGATCACCTTCGACGGCTCGAGGATCGACTCGAGGATGTCGCGGCGCGTGTACTTGCTCGAGGCCGCCGTCAGCTCCGCGCCCACGGCGCCGCCCTCGTTGCCGAACTTGTGGCAGAGGATGCACTGCGCCGCTTCGAAGACCTCCTTGCCCTTGTCGAAAGTCCGGTTCTTCGCGACCTCGTCCAGCGAGGGCACCAGGTCGTCCATCCTCCACTCCTTCACGAGGGCCGTCCGCTTCCGCACGGTCCGCTTCGGAGCCTGGTTTGGCGGGATATAGGCGGCCAGCACCTCCGCCAGCGCGGTCGACTCCTCGGGCGACAGCATCGACCGGGCCTGGGTATGCATCTTGCCCAGGAAGTTCGCCAGGCTGGCGCCGTCGGAGTATCCGCGCCCCGCCTCGGCGAACCACTTCTTCACAGAGTCGGGATGGCCCGCCTTGTTGCGGTCCTTCGTCCACCAGGCGAAGTAGGCCTTCCGCAGCTCGGGGGTCCAGCCCTTCGTGACGGTCCGGAGGAAGAGGACGTAGCCCAACTGCTCCTCCTGCGTCGGCGCGGCCTCGATGAGGGCGATGGTCTTCGCGACGGCGTCCGGGGCCTCGAGCGCGATCAGCACCTGGCAGAGCTCGGTGTTGACGTTCAGGCTCTTCGAGGGATACAGCGGGTTGAGATCGGCGATCAGGCCGTTGACGGTCTCGTCGGTCGGCTTGCCGTTTCGGGCGACGCTGACCTCGACGACGCGGAGCTTGTCGAGCAGCAGGCTCTCGTCGAGCTTCGCGGCGGGGAAGCGGGCGAGCGCCTTATAGAGATCGGTCTGGTCGTTGGGGGAGCCCACGCGGGCCAGCGCGAGCAGCGCCGTCAGCGCCGTGTGCGGATCGTCCGAGGCCGCCGTCTTCTTCCACGAGTCGACGGGCCGGCGCTCCATCGCGATGCGGGCGGCATAGCGGATGAAGCGGTCGGGACTGGACAGGCTCGGCAGCACCGAGCCCAGGGCGTCGCTGCCGTCCGTCGCATGCACCGCCTCGACGGCGTGACGCGCGGCCCGCGCCCCGGCGCCGTCCTTGTCGTGCAGATCGGTCGCGGCCGTCGCCTCCTTGCCCGTATAAACAACCCGGTACAGGTGCGCGGCCGTGTTGCGGCCGCCGACGGTGAAGTAGAGCGCCCCGTCCGGGCCGACCACCGTATCCGTCAGGTTCAGCGGCACCTTGGGACCGTTTCCGGAGAGGCCCTTGGGAGCGACGAAGTTTTCCCAGGTCCCGGTGTAGGACGCGCCCTGGGGGGTCAGGTGGACGGCGATCAACCGGCCGTAGGACCAGTCGAGGATATAGAGGGCCTTCTGATACTTCGCGGGAAATTTCGCGCCGCTGCCGAAAACCACGCCGGTCGGGCAGCCGATGCCGATCGTCACCGTCGCGGGCAGGCTGTCGGCATAGTACTCGGGCCACTTGGCCGAGCCCTCGCGGAAGCCGTGGTCGGCCCCGCTGACGGCGTGGAAGACGCGGATCGGACGGTACCAGGGCGCGCCCCAGTCCCATTCCATGTCGCTGTCGAAGCCGAAGAGTTCGCCGTCGGCGTTGAACGCGATGTCGTAGGTGTTGCGCTCGCCCGAGGCGACGATCTCGGCGTTCCGGCCGTCGGCGTCGACGCGGACGACGTAGCCGCCGGGCGGCTGCTTGCCGGCGCCGAAGCCGTTGCCGTCCTCCGCGCGGGGAAGGATGCGGTCGTCGGCGTAGTTGCGGTGCGGCGAGCTGGGGAGGATGTCCTTCGGCACCGCGGTGAAGTTGCCGTTGACGGTGTAGATCTTCCGGTCGGGACCGAGCACCAGGCCGTGGGCGCCGTGCTCGCCCTGGCCGCCCGGCCACTCGCGGAGGAGCTCGACGCTGTCGTACTCGCCGTCGCCCTTCGTGTCCTTGAGGCGGAAGAGGCCGTAACCGGCGCTCTTTCCGTTGCTGTCCCTGCCGCCGCCGTTGACGTAGAGCGCGTCGAAGGCGAAGAGCATGCCCATGATCTCGCTGACGGGCAGCTTCAGGATCTCCTCCTTCTCGATGGCGCCGTCCTTGAGCGTGAGGCGCGTGACCGGCTGGCCGCGCTGGCCGGCGAGCAGCAGGCGGCCCCTGGGGTCCATCGTCATGCTGATCCAGGAGCCGTGGATCTTCGCATCGGCGCGCAGCACGTGCTCGACCTTGAAGTCGGGCAGCGCCTGGAGCTTGTCGGCCGGGTCGTCCTGCGCGGCGACGGCGCCGGCGGACAGGAGCAGCGCGGCGGCGACGGCGAAGAGAGATCGGTTCATGGCGGTCCTTTCCATAGGGGGAGACGTCGACGTCTGTTTCTTGTACACCCCAGCCTGCAGAAGAATAGCAAATCTCCGGCGGGATGTTTCCCGGAAATGACGGCTAATAGGGATTAGCTTCGCCCGGCGCAACAAGGGACTCAGAGTCCCCTGTTGCAGCGTCGGGCTAGGACCTGCGGGCGGCCGGGCCCTCGAGCGGGCCGCACTTGTCCGAGCACCAGGACTTCCACTTCGCGAGCGGCGCCTTGCGGTCCGGCGCGCTCAGCCCCGGCTTGTAGTCGTAGCCGTCCTTCACCGCCTTTTCCAGCGGGGCGAAGGCGGCCTCCTGAACCTTGACCTCGTCGTCGTCGAGGAGCAGGACCAGCGTCCAGATCATCGTCTTGTCCTCGTACGCGCCGAGGAGCTGGAGCTTCACTGCTTTGGCGAGGCCTTCGACCGCGTCGACGCGTTCGGCGACGGGCGCCTTCTTGTTGCGCGCGGTCGCGATCAGCGCGTCCTGCGCTTCCGCGTAGCGCCAGTTGGCCGCGGTGCCGAGCGCCTTGTAGAGGCCGGGCTTGATGTCGTCGTTCTTGTCCTTGAGCGCCTTGACGAGGGCCGCCAGGAACTCGCGTCCATAGAGGGTGGTCTCGGCCGTCGCCGCCGCGGCCTTCTTGACGTCGGGATCCGCCGACTCGAGCGCGACGGTGGCGACGTGGCCGCCGGGCGCGCCTCCGAAGCGCTGGGCCTCGGCAAGCACGGGCGCGATGCCGTCGCCCTTCTCGGTCTTCGCCTTGGCGGCGAGTTCGGTCATCTTCTTCTTCTCGTCCTTGCTGAGCGGGATCTCCTTATGGCGCAGCGAGTGGATGAAGCGGATGTTGTCCTCGATCACGTCGGCGAACTGGAAGATGCTCCCGTGGTCCGCGCCCGCGATCTCGCGGTAGACGGTGCGGTAGCCCTTCTCCTTCAGATCCTTGATGCAGTTGCGGGAGGTCTCGACCTTGACCGCGTCGTCCTTGTCGCCATGGACGAAGTACCACTCGGTCTTGGTCTCCGCGGGGCTGTCGGGGGCGCCGGGTTTTCCCGGCCTGGCCTGACCCTTGGCGGTGCCGCCGAAGTCTCGGCCGCCGCCGGCGCCGGCATAGGGGGAGATCGACGCGAAGAGGTCCTGGTGGTCCCAGCCGAAGCGCTTCACCATGCCGCCGCCGTTCGAGTGGCCCATGATGTGGACGCGGCGCGGGTCGATGGGATAGGTCTCCTTGGCCCAGGCGATCCACTTGAGGACGTTCTCGTCGTCGGCGGGCGCCCAGCCGGCGCCCTTGGACTTTCCGCCCATGACGACGTACTGGTCGCCGAGCTTGGCGCGTTTGGTGCCGTCGATGGCGATGCCCGCGCCGTCCTCGTTGCCGCCCATGCCGTGGAACCAGACGATGAGGCCCAGGAGCTTCTCCTCGGGGAGCTTGTCCGGGGCCCACATGCGATAGTGCATGAGGATGGCGCCGGACTTGTCCTTGCAGTCGTCCTTGAAGTCGCCGGTGCGGGGGCCGGCTTTGGCCTGGGCGCCGGCGAGAGGGGCTGCGGCCAGGAGGGCCGCGACGAGGGAAAGGCTGAGGGAACGAAGGGACATCCGAATTCTCCTAATCCGCGCTCCAAGGGGCCCGTGGCAACTGTCTGATTCTCTTACAGGGGCAATCTTCCCAAGATTTCAGGGTTTCCCTCCACAAACAGGCCGGACTGGTTTGTGGGGGGAACGGAAAAGGGCCGGTCCCCCGGAGGGAACCGGCCCTTTCCTGCGGAGAGGAGGAACTACTTTTCCGACGGGGGCTGAACCTTCACCGTCTGCTTCTTGCCCTGGCGGATCACGTCGACCTCGAAGTCCTTCTTCTTCAGGGCGTCCTGGACGGTGGCCCGGACGCTCTCCGTCCCGGCAACGTCCTTGCCGTCGACCTTGACCAGGATGTCGTGCTTCTGGAGTCCCGACTTTTCGGCCAGGCTGCCCGACTCCACCTCAGCGATCAGCGCGCCCTTGCTGACGTCAATGCCCGCCTGGTCCGCCAGCGTCTGGCTCAGGGGCGCGAGCCGCAGGCCCAGCCGGTGCGGGTTCGCGGCCTTGCCGCCCTCGACATCCCGCTGCGCGTGGAAGTCCTGGAACATCCGCTCCGGGTTCTCGAGGAACTTGCGGAGCTCGGGATCCCCCTTCCAGGCGTCCGTGTCTCCGAACTGCTTGCGCCACTCCTCGAAGGACTTGGCCAAGGCCTTCGGCATATGGAAATCTCCCGATTCCGACCGCCCGACCCCATAGTCGCGGGCCACGTTGGGATACTTCTCCACGAACTCCTTCATCGAGTCCGCCTTGTAGGTCTTGTCGCCGTTCTTGTCCTTCACGGAGAGCGCGACGTGGCCGTCGCCGGTCACCTGCAGGCTGAACGCGCGGACCGTCTCCTTCCGGGGCGCGGGCTCGTCCTGCGCCTGGGCGGGGAGGGCCTGGGCGAGGGCGAGGGCCACGAGGGATGCCACCGACCAAAGATGCATCATGGCAGAGAATCTCCTTTCACCGGGGTTCACCGGATAAAACCGATCCACTCACCTCGGAGCGCCGGAAGGCGTGTGCCGGCAGGACCTTCCGAACCGCGCGCTCCGTCAGATTGGTATCCCGGTGCGCCGGAAAGTTCGCGAGAACAAAACGGACGGTCTGTTTTGTTATTCCTGCGAGACGTAGTCGACGACGAGGACCTTGTCGAGGACGGGCTTGAGGATCTTCACGAAGTCCTGGTGGGCGGCGTGGGTCAGGTAGGCGTCCCGGCCCTTGGCGTCGGCGAACGAGACGAAGAAGCAGTGGGTGAATCCCTGGGCCAGGTTTTCGGGGCTGACGTTCGTGCCCCACTCCAGGCCCTGAACCTCCGAAATCTTCCCCTTCAGCGCCTTGAACTCGGTTTCCACCTGCTGGATCTGCTCCGGCTTGGCGTCGTCCTTGAATTTGAAGAGCACGACGTGGCGAAGGGCGCCCGCGGGGGCCTTCGAGGGGGCGGCGGCGAACGCCAGGGACACGGCGACCGTCAACGCGGCCGCGATCAGCAGGGTCTGCTTCATGGTCGGATCCTCCTTTATCAGGGCGCATTATAGCGACTTGGCCCCGCCGCGCCTTATCCCTGTCGGCTCCGGGGACTTCGTGATATACTCCGACTCCCGTGGCGGATTCAAAAGTTCCCGAGGGCGAGCCTGCGGCAGACGGCGTGCTCCAGCAGGTGGAGCCGATCGTGCTCAAGAACGGGATGGCGGTCCTCACGCCGGACCCCATCGCCGAGGGCGCGTTCGGGCAGGTCTACGTCGGCAAAATCCTCAACCCCATCGGCCTCCTGGCCGAACGGATCGTCTGGGGCGAGGAGAGCCCGCGCTGGCTCGGCCTGGACGACATCCCGTATATCGACCCCGACAAGGACGGCAAGGCCGGGCTGCCGACCCCGGTCATGGACCCCATCCACCGCGCCCGCATCTACCAGGCTGCGGACCGCATGTGGAAGGAGTACCTGGAGCGGAGGAAGCAGGACCGCGACAAGGCCACGGAGGAATATCGCGACCTCCTGAACCTCATCGACCCGCTGCTCCACGAGGACCGCATCATCGCGGTCAAGGTGCTGCGCCCCCCCGTCGAGAACGACCCCGAGCTGGACAGGAAGATCGTCGACGACTCGGTCCGCCGCTTCATCAAGGAAAACGACATCCTGCGCACCCTGCGGCACACGGGCATCGTCCGCCGCTTCGGCCTCGCGAAGGACGACAAGATGGGCTGGTGCATCCTGATGGAGTACATCGAGGGCGAGACCCTCGACGTGCACCTGCGCCGCTTCACCGAAGGCCGCCTGCCGCTGCCGCGCGCGGCGCAGATCGCCCGAGAGATCGCCGACGCGCTCCAGTACATCCACCAGGCCGGCGTCGTCCACCGCGACATGAAGCCGCAGAACATCATGATCCGGAAGGACGACGGCCGCGCGGTGATCATGGACTTCGGCATCGGCAAGTGGACCAACGAGTCCAACACCCAGGCGCTGACGATGTCCGGCATGCGCGTCGGCACGCCGCGGTACATGTCGCCCGAGCAGGCGAAAGCCGACGTGCCCGTGGGAACGGCGGCCGACGTCTACTCGCTGTCCACCATCCTCTACGAGATGGTGACCGGCCATATGGCCTACGAGAACCTCGAGTACCAGACGATCTTCAACTGGCTGGCGGACAATTCGAAGCGGCATCCGATGGCCGTCCGCGACTTCATCCCGTCCCTTTCCGGCGAATACGAGGCGCTGATCGAGGTCGGCCGCGAGAAGGATCCCGAGAAACGCTGGACGGTCGAGGAGTTCCGCTCGCGGCTCGACGGCATGATCGGCCGTCTCGCGTTCGAGGGGGCGCCGCCGGCCGCGCCGCAGAACAAGACGGAGATCCTGACGGCGCTTCGGCAGACCCGGATGCGCAAGAAGGAGCTCGCCTGGGAGGAGCACCTGCTCGGGATGCGCCTGCTCCTGTCCGACCTGCATACGCGGATCCAGGATGCCTGGGCGCTGCTCGAGAAGAAGTCCTACCTCGAGGCGCAGAAGACCGTCGAGGGCCTGCGCAAGGAGGTCGCCTCGCTGCCGGCGGGACGCGAGTCCCTCAAGGCGGAGTTCGAGAACCTCGAGCGCGCCTTCACCCGGGCCACCGCGCGGCACGAGACCGAGTCGCTGCTCGACCTCGCCGAGCAGCACGCCGTCAGCGCCCGCTACCCCGAAGCCGGCGCCACGCTCGACTCCGCCGCGCGCCGCCTCGACCAGCTTCCCAAGGAGGCCTACGCCGACGTCCATCAGCGCTTCAAGAAGCTGGCCGACCTCTACGATGCGCAGCACCGCTCGTTCGTCGACCTCTTCAATGCGCTGCGGAAGTCCTTCGTCGAGAAGATCCAGGAGCGCTACAAGGACCTCCACGAGCGCTACGGCGCGGGGAAGACCATCGAGGGCGCCAAGATCGCGGACCTGCTCCAGCAGGTCGATACCGCCCAGCGCAACCTCATCACCATCGAGCGCGACAAGGTCGGCGCCGCGCCCTACGACGCCACCAAGAAAGACCTCTGGGAGCTCAAAGTGGCGCTGGAAGATCTGCACCGGCGGACGGTGGGGTCCACCAAGAGCGCGGGGCAATAGCGTCCCGTTTGTTGCAACCCCACCTCCGCGGTCGTAAAGTACCTCTTCTTACTGGGGGTGGGAATGCCTCGCCTGGCCGCCTTTCCCAAGGGCTTTTTCGACGCCATCGTCGCCCGTCAGATGACGGTCTTCCAGTGGATCGACCACGCCGCGAGCCTGGATCTCGATGGGGCCGAGCTGTATCCCAAGTTCCTGGACTCCTTCGACTCGGCCTATCTCAAGAAGGTCCGCGACGCGGCCGCGTCGAAGGGCCTCGAGCTGCCCATGTTCTGCAACTCGCCCGACTTCACGCAGCCCCATCCGGCCGACCGGAAAAAGGAAATAGAGAGAACCATGGAGATGTTCCGTGTCACGGCCGAGCTGGGCGGGAAGTACTGCCGCGTGCTGTCGGGTCAGAACCGCCCGGGCCTGAAGGAGGACGAGGCGCTGAAGTGGGTCATCGACTGCCTCTGGCAGCTGGAGCCGCACGCGAAGGCGATCGGCGTGACCATGTGCATGGAGAACCACTATAAGGACGGGCTCTGGCAATACCCCGAGTTCGCCCAGAGCCACAAGCGGTACCTCGCCATCCTCGACGCCGTGGACACACCCTGGCTCAAGGCGCAATACGACCCTTCCAATGCCATCGTCGCGGGCGAGGACGCCTACGAGCTGCTCGACCGCGTCATGCCCCGCGTCGCCACCATGCAGGCTTCCGACCGCTACCTCGAGGGGGGCACGATCGAGGAGCTCCGGCAGATGGCGCGGGATCCGCAGCACGGCTACGCGAAGTTCGTGAAGCACGGCGTCATCGGGAAAGGCCTGAACGACTACGACCGAATCTTCGGCACGATGGTCAAAGCCGGCTACGACGGCTGGATCAGCATCGAGGACGGCGAGGGTCCGACGGTCGAGATCGGCCTCGACAACCTCCGCCAGAGCGCGAAATTCCTGCGCGAGATGTTCGTGAAGCACTGGGGAGGCGGCGGCGATGAGTAAGGCCCTCTCGGGGAAGGTCGCCGTCGTCACCGGCAGCTGCATCGGTCTCGGCGCCGCGATCGCGACCGTGCTCGCCCGCGAGGGCGCCCGCGTCGTCGTCACCGGCATCCCGCACGACCGGGGCAGGGCCCTCGCCGCGGCGCTGGGCAACGACTCGTTCTTCGTCGAAGGCGACCTGCGGGACGTGAAGCAGACGCAGGCGCTGATCGCGACGACGCTCGAGAAGTGCGGCGGCATCGACATCCTGGTCAACAATGCGGCGGTGTCGGAACGCGGGACCCTCGAGGACTTCACGCCGGAGTACTTCGAGAAGGTCATCAACATCAACCTGCGCGCCCCGCTGCTGCTGTCGCAGGCGGCGCTGCCCTCCCTCAAGACGCGCGCCGGCGTCATCCTCAATGTCGGCAGCGTGAACTCCTACGCGGGCTGGCAGAACCTGCTGGTGTACTCGGCGGCGAAGGCCGGCCTCGTGACCGCGTCGAAGAACATGGCCAATGCGCTCAAGTACACGCGCGTCCGGGTCTATTGCATCAACCCCGGCTGGATCGACACCGAGGGCGAGCGGGCCCAGATGAAGAAGCTCGGCCACGGCGACGATTTCATGGAGAAGGAGGGGAGGCAGTTGCCGATCGGCCGCCTCATCCAGCCGGAGGAGATCGCGGAGGTCGTCCTCTTCCTCGTGTCCGACAAAGCCAAGGCCTTCAGCGGCACGGTCGTCGAGCTCGAGCAGTTCCCGATCGGTTGCCTGACGCATCCCAAAGCGACGGAGCCCTTTCAATGAGCCAGAAAAACATCCTGGACGGAAAGCCCAAGGTCCAGCTGTCGCTGGATCTGCAGACCATGGCCGACGCGCTGCCGACGGCCGAGATCGCCGTGCGGGCCGGCGTCGACTGGCTCGAAGTCGGCACGCCCCTCATCCTCGGCGAGGGCCTGCACGCCGTGGCGCAACTCCATAAGAAATATCCGAACCATCCGCTGATCGCGGACCTGAAGACGATGGACGCCGGCTATCTCGAGGCCGAGATGATGTACCGCAACGGCGCGTCGTTTGTCGTCGTCATGGGCCAGGCCCACGAGCACACGATCCGCGAGGCGGTCCGCGCGGCGAAGGAGTTCGATCGCTACGTGATGGGCGACATCATGCTGTGCCCCGACAAGGTCGCGATGGCGAAGAAGATGGAGAAGATGGGCGTCGACGTCATCATCCACCATACGGGCCTCGACGAGCGCCACTGGGAGAAGGGCAAGTCGCCGCTGGACGAGCTGAAGCAGATCCGCGACGCGGTCCAGATCCCCCTGCAGGCCGTCGGCGGGCTGTCGATCGAGCAGGCGGCGCAGTGCCCGAAGCTGGGCGCGCAGCTGGTCGTGATCGGCGCGCCGCTGGCCGTGGCCGACTACGAACTCAAGCCTGGAGCGGATTCGGACAAGCTGTTCGAGACGATCTCGAACTTCGTGAAGAAAGTGAAGGGACTCTAGTATGGCTTCCCAGATGCCCGCGGTCGTCCAGACGGAGATGAAGAAGGGCGCGGTCGAATTGCGCGACATGCCCATGCCCGAGATCGCCGACAACGAGATCCTGATGCGGGTCCGCGGCGTCGGCGTCTGCGGCAGCGACGTCCACCAGTACCACAACACGCAGTCGTGGTCGGTGCGCGTCCCCGTCATCCTCGGCCACGAGTTCTGCGGGGAGATCGCGGCGCTCGGCAGGGCGGTGAAGGGGTACAGCGAAGGCGACCGCGTCGCGAGCGAGACGGCCGCCGAGATCAACCACGACTCGCCGCTCACGCGGCGCGGAATGTACAACCTCGACCCCGACCGCCGCGGCTTCGGATACGACATCCACGGCGCGATGGCGGAATACGTCAAGGTACCCGCGCGGCTCCTGCACCGGATCCCGAAGAACGTTCCGATGGAAGTCGCCGCGATGACGGAACCCTGCTGCGTGGCGTACCAGGCGACGGTGGTGAACGCGCACATCCGCCCCGGCGACACGACGATCGTGATCGGTCCCGGCCCGATCGGCCTGCTCTGCGCGACGATGGCGAAGCTGTCGGGCGCGGGCCACGTCATCGTGGCCGGAACGACGCGAGACAAGGGCCGCATGGAGATCGGCCTCAAGGCGGGCGCGACGCACGCGGTCGACGTCCAGACGCAGGACATGAAGAAGCTGCTCGCGGAGCTGGGCGACGGCCTGGGCGCGGACGTGATCATCGATTCGACGGGGGCGTCGGCGTCGCTGAAAAACGCGCTCGACTGGGTGCGTCCGGCGGGGCATATTTCGAAAGTCGGCTGGGGCCCCCAGCCGATGGATTTCTCGATGGACCCGCTCGTGAAGAAGGCCGTGACGCTGCAGGGCAGCTTCAGCCACACGTGGGCGGTCTGGGAGCGCGTCCTGGAGATGCTGGGGACAGGGCAGCTGGATCCGCGGCCGTTCCTGAGCAAAGTGGCAAAGATCGGCGAGTGGAAGCCCTGTTTTGACGGCATGCACGACGGATCGCTCATCAAAGCGGTCCTGACGCCGTAATACCTTTCAGAATCTAGGGAGGAATGGATATGGCGAAGAAGAAGGCGGCCAAGCCCTCGAAGTCCATGGACAAGAAGTCGATGAAGAAGGTCAAGGGCGGCTCCGGGGACGTGTTCCGTGCGGCGGGCGCCAGCGGGTTCGAGTATGGCGGGAAGGTGATCGCCCAGAACCCCACGAGTATCGGCGACATCTCCATCAAGAAGCCCTGACCGGGACAGGTCTTCCCGGAGGAGCTGCTCCGCTTCATCGAACCCGTCGCGAAAAAGCGCTCTAAGACGAGCAGGGTGCGCTTCAGCGGAGCCCCCACGGACGAGCGTCGGATCCCTGCCGTCATGCACCGGAAGGTCCCCGTCACGTCCCTCGGGCGGCCTATCCGGTTCCAAGCATTGACAACCCCCACGGCGTTGACACAATGGCGCCGTGAGAGGGAGTCGAGATGTTCGATCGTTGTTTCCGGGTGCTGGAGCAGATTCTCGGCCGCTCCGGCCTGTTCCTTCCGGTGCTGGTCATTTCGCTGAACCTCGGTCTCTCGCTGCTCACGGAGATCGCCTGTTTCCACCACTTCCCGTACTCCACCGATGAATACTCCTGCCTGATCTCCGCCCAGCTGATGGCGGAGGGGAGGCTGTCGGCGCCCTCCCCCGAGCCGCGCGAGTTTTTCGGGTTCGAGAACATCGTCAACAACGGGCGCTACTACGGGAAATATCCCCCGGGATGGCCGGCCCTGCTCTCCATCGGCGTGCGCTGCGGGGTGCCGTGGCTGATCGCCCCGCTGCTGGGAGCCGCCACGCTGGCGATCCTGTATGCCGCCGCCCGGAGGCATTTCTCCCTGGAGGCGGCCAATGCGGCGATGATCTCGATCCTGTTCAGCCCCTTCTTCCTCTTCAATACCGCGTCCTACTTTTCCCATGCGGCCTGTCTGTTCGGCATCACGCTGTTCGTGACCTTCTACCTTGAGGTCCTGAAGGAACCGGCGCGGCTCGCTGCCTATGCGGGATTGGGAGTGGGCGCCGGCATCGCCTTCAGCGTCCGGCCCTTCACGACGCTCGCCCTGGGAGTCGTGCCCTCCGTCCATCTGATCTGGAACGCCGTGCGCAGCCGGAAGCTGCTGCCGCTGCTCCGGGGCGCCCCCCTGGCCCTCGCGGGGTTGAGCCTCTGCCTGATCCCGTTCTTTGCCTATAACCGGGCGCAGACCGGCCACGCGTTTCTCCAGCCCTTCCAAGTCTACAACCCCGCCGACCATCTCGCGTTCCCGGCGTCCCTCCGCGAAATCCGGGATCGGGTGATGACGCATGTTCTCAAGCGCTCCGTCCATTTCTCGATCTGGTGCCTGCAGGGTCCGATCCTCGTGCTCCTGATCTGGAAGACGAAATTCTTCAAAGACGATCCCCGGCTGAGATGGCTGGCCCTGGCCTGGATCGCGCTGGAGGTCGCCTATGTCGGATATCCCGCTTATGGAGGCTTCCAGTACGGGCCTCGATACCTGTATGAAGGGCTGACGGCGCTCGTCCTGGTTTCGGCGGCGGCCCTGGTGCGGATCGGCCGCGTCGGAATTGCGGCCCTGGCCGGTCTCGTCCTCTTCAATGTGGCCGGCTACGCGATGCGCGCCCCCCGTTATGCCGCCGAGATCGGCCAGGGCCGGAGGATGTACGAGCTGGCCCAGGCGCCGGAATTGCGGAACTCGATCGTGTTCCTGAACGAAGTGTCCAGGACGATGGATGCGTCGGACTGCACCCGGAACGGCGTCACGTTCGACGGGCCCGTCCTGTTCGTCCACGATCTCGGATCCCGAAATCCCGAGCTCCTGCGCCGCCATCCGGGCCGGCGCGCCTTTGTCTACGTCTTCGAGCCGCGCACCGACGACGGTCGATTTGTTCCGTGGAAGGCGAGGGAGGACTGACGGGTCTTTCCCGATCCCGCGGTTGCCGCTGGCGGTTTCAGTCGGAGGAGTCAGGCATGGAAGAGTACGCCGTTGCAAAGGAGTCTGTGTTCTTGTCCGGGCACGATCCTGTGGATTCTCGGGAGATCGAAGTA
>DASQOM010000287.1:0-7740 GCA_035644495.1 Planctomycetota bacterium
CTCCCGAAGGCGATGGCGGGCGACGTCGAAGCGATGTTCGTCCTCGGCGCCTTCCACGACGAGAAGACCTGGAACTCGGCGGACGGCCAGAAGTGGCTTCGCGCCGCGGCGGACAAGGGCCACGCGCGGGCGCAGGACCGCGTCGGCCTCCTCTATGCCCTGGGCAAGGGCGTGAAGCAGGACTACAAGGAGGCGCAGCGCTGGTACGCGATGGCGGAGAAGGCGAACCTCCCGCTGGCGCGCTTCCACCTGGGTCTCCTCGAATGGCAGGGCGCGCTGGCGCCGCGCAGCCTGGAGAAGGCGTACGCGTGGGGCGAGAAGGCGGCCGAGGGCCTGACCGCGGCGGCCGACAAGGGGGACGTCGAAGCCCAGCTCGCGCTCGCCTGGATGTTCCAGGAGGGGATGGGCAAGGCCCAGGACCACCCGAAGGCGATCGACCTCTACCAGGAAGCGGCCGAGTCGGAATACGCCCCCGCCGAATTCCAGCTCGCGGTCGTGTTCCGCGACGGAAGGGCGGGCGACAAGAATCCCGCGGAGGCGTCGAAGCTGTTCCAGCGCGCGGCGGAACACGGCTACGCCGAGGCGCAGGTGGGTTTCGGCGAGCTCTTCGACGAATATACGGGGAAGAAGGCGGCGGGCCCGAAGGATTTCGGCCGCGCGAAGCAGTGGTACGAGAAGGCGGCGGAGCAGGGCCACGGCCGCGCGCTGTACCGACTCGGGCTGATCCAGCTCGACGGCAAGGGCGTGACGAAGAACGCGGCGGAGGCGGTGAAGCTGATCCAGCAGTCCCTCAAATCGGCGACGGACGACTTCCTCAAGACCGCGCTCAACGACCTGGGCTACTGCTTCGAAAAGGGCCAGGGCGTGAGGGCGGACGCGACGGAGGCGATGAAGAACTACCGCGCGGCGGCGGACCTGGGCAGCATGGAGGCGCAGTACAACCTGGGCTCGATCAGCCTGGAGAAGAACAACGAGAAGGAAGCCTACAAGTACTTCGTGATGGCCGCGAAGCAGGGCCATGCGCTGGCCCAGAACAACCTCGGCGCCTTCCACGCGCAGGGCCGCACGGTGAAGAAGAATCTCGACGAGGCGGAGAAGTGGTTCCTGATGGCGGCCCAGCAGGGCGACGCCACCGCTGCCGAGAATCTGAAGAAGCTCCAGAAGGAGCGGCCGAAAAAGTAGCGCGCGCTACTTCAGATCCACCGGCTTCACGCCCTTCTTGAAGGCCCCAAAGCCGAACTTCGTGGGATTCCACTCGCCGACGATGTCCACGGCGTTCTTCGCCGGGATCTTGTCCTCCATCCCGAGGCACCAGTAGGCCGCGTTGACGATCATGCGCCGCGTGCCCTCGGCGAGCAGGTCCTGGCTCGCGCCCATCGTGGTGCAGAAGACCTTCGCGGTCTTGCCCGACGCGCCCGTATACGTCTTCGTCCAGGCCACCGGCATCATCGGGTTGTTCTTCGGGCCGTCGACCGGCTTGTCCTCGGGCTTCATGCCTTCGAGGACCTCGCCCATCACCAGGGGCTTCGAGTCGCCCGTCAGCGTCGTCACCGTATAGACGTCCGTCGGCCCGAAGATGTCCTCGCAGCCCTTCAGGATCGGATGGTCCTTCGCGCCGTCGGCGGGGATGCCGCGCGTCGCCTGCTTGCCGTGCGCGCCGTGGTGGTTGACCCAGGTCTCGCCGAGCACCTGGCGGCCGAAGCCCTTCTCATAGTCCTTGTCGCCGTTCGTCCACGTGTACTTCTTGTAGGCGCTCGACGACTTCTTGTCGATGTTGAAGGCGTGCGTCGACGTCCGCATCCCGACCACGGGCTTTCCGGCCTCGATGTAGTCGACGAAGTGCTTCATCTGGTCGTCCGGCAGGTTGCGGAAGCGCAGGGCCAGGATGACGAGGTCGGCCGAATCGATCGCCTCCATCCCGGGGATGTTGTCGACGGTGTTGGGGTCGATCTCGCCGGTCTTCCTGTTGATGGCGAAAAGCACGGTGCACTTGAAGCCGTGATGCTTCGAGAGGATCTTGCCGAGCTGGGGCATCGTCTCCTCGGACCGGTACTCCTCGTCGCCGCTGAGGAGGACGATGTGTTTGCCCTTGCCGGGACCCTCGCCGCCTTCGAAGACGAGCCACGGGTTGTCGTCGGGACGGGCGGCGAGACAGAGGAGGGCGACGGCGAGCGCGGCGATTCGGATCATGCGATATCCCCAAAACGACGAAGAGTTCCCCGGGGTTCCATAGTCAGATAGCTTATAAGGGGCCGGAATGGACAGGGAAATCAGCCGCCGCGACTTCACCCGGGAAGCCCTGGGCTCCCTCGCACTCTTCGCCCTCGTGGATCTCGTGAAGGGCAGGGACGTATTCGCGTCGCCGGTCCGGACCTTCGCCAACCACTGGATGGCGGACCTGGACCAGCTCGGCCGCGACGTGAAGAGCGACACCCTCAAGCAGGTGGAGTGGCAGAAGAAGGTCGAAGAGCTGTATTCCCACATCGAGCTGCCCGAACTGCTCAAGATGATCGACTTCGAGTCGATGGTGAAGAAGCTCGAGGGCTTCAACGGCAAGGGCGCGATGAGCCTGGGCGTGCCGTTCCCGAAGATCGAGGGCGTGCCCACGAAGCTCGTCTTCGGCCGTCAGGTCTTCGCGATGAAGAAGGGCCACTCGATCGTCCCGCACGGCCACGACAGCATGGCGACGGCGTTTCTCGTCCTCCAGGGCCAGTGCCGCGGCCGGCACTACGACCGGGTCGCGGACGAGAAGGACTATATGATCATCACGCCGACGATCGACAAGGAGTTCGGTCCGGGCGGCGCGTCGTCGATCTCGGACATGAAGGACAACGTGCACTGGTTCGAGGCGCTGACGGATTCCGCGTTCGTGTTCAACATCCACGTCGACGGGCTGAAGACGAACCCGAAGAGCCCCGGCCGCGTCTATGTCGATCCGAACGGCGAGAAGATTGAAGGCGGGAAGATCCGGGCCAGGCTGCTCGACCACAACGAGTGCACGAAGATGTACGGCTAGAGGCAATAAGTGACTCCGAGTCAGTTATTGCTATCCTAGGGGGCCATGATTCCCCCGGAGATGAAGGCGGCCGTCTACAGAGGGCGCGGCAAGGTTGAAGTCGAGCGGGTCCCCGTCCCGCCGATCGGGCCCGGCGAAGTCCTCGTCCGGATCGCCGCCTGCGGCGTCTGCCACACCGACCTGAAGAAAGTCGAGTACGGGCTCCAGCCGCCCCCCCGCATCTACGGCCATGAGATGGCTGGCGTCATCGCCGCGATGGGGAAGGGCGTGCGCGGCTGGAAGATCGGCGACCGCGTCGCGGTCTTCCACCATATCCCCTGCGGGAACTGCTTTTACTGCGAGCGCGGCGACTACGCCCAGTGCCCGGTCTACAAGAAGACCGGCTCGACCGCGGGCTTCGAGCCGGCCGGCGGCGGCTTCGCGGAGTATATCCGCGTGCTGCCCTGGATCGTCCAGAACGGGATGGTCAGAGTGCCGAAGTCCGTGCCCCTCGAATACGCGAGCTTTCTCGAGCCGGTGAACACCTGCCTCAAGGGCGTGGACCGGCTGAACCTGCGCAAGGGCGACCTCGCGCTGGTGTTCGGCCAGGGGCCGATCGGGCTGCTGTTCACCCAGCTGCTCAAGGCCCGGGGCGCGACGCCGATCGGGCTCGACCTGATCGCGAGCCGGCGCCGACTGTCCACGAAGCTCGGCGCGGCGTGGAGCGCCGATCCTCGCGCCCCCGGATTCGAGAAGCGGCTGCGGAAGGAGTCGGACGGGCGCGGGGCCGACGCCGCCGTGCTCGCGGTGCCCAGCGAAGCGGCGCTGAAGCAGGCGCTCTCTTTATTGCGGCCCGGCGGCACCGTGCTGCTCTTCGCGCATACCCGCAAGGGCGAGGAGGTCCGTGTCGACGCCGGCGCCGTTTGCGTTGACGAGAAGACCGTGCTCGGCAGCTACAGCTCCTCGATCGACGTGGCGGACGAAGTCGCGCGCCTGGTGTTCTCGCGGCGCGTCGACGTCGGCCCGCTGATCTCGCACCGCTTTCCGCTGGAAAAGGTGACCGAGGCCTTCGAGCTTGCCGCGCATCCGACGCCGACGTCGCTCAAGATCCTGGTGACGCCGTGAGCCTGCCGTCGACGATGCGGGCCGCGGTCCTTCACGGGAAGGAGGACCTGCGGCTGGAGTCGGTCCCGCTGCAGGCGCCCGAGCCCGGCGGCATGATCGTGAAGATGGACACGGCGCTCACGTGCGGGACGGACCTCAAGGTCTGGCGGCGCGGGTATCACGCGGCGATGATCAAGATTCCGGGGATCCTCGGGCACGAAGGCGCGGGCGTCGTCGCGCAGCTGGGAGAGGGAGCCGTCTCCACCAGCGCCCCGGGGCTCAAGGTCGGCGACCGCGTCGTCGTCGCCAACTCCGCGCCCTGCGGCGAGTGCCGTCCCTGCAGCCGCGGCCAGCAGAATCTCTGCGACGATCTCAAGTTCCTCAACGGGACGTATGCCGAATACCTGCGCGTGCCGGCGCGCTTCGTCCGCGTCAATACGTGGCGCGTGCCCGATGCGCTGCCGCTCGACGCCGCCGCGCTCACGGAGCCCCTCGCCTGCGTGGTGCACGGGCTGAGCGAGACGCCCGTCCACCCGGGCGACCGCGCGCTCGTGATCGGCCTGGGGCCGGTCGGGCTCCTCTGGGTCGCGCTGCTGAAGAACGCGGGCGCGGTCGTGACCGGCGCGGGCCGCCATGCGGCGCGCCTGAACGCGGCGCAGGTCCTCGGCGCGACGGTGGTCGAGGCCGACGAGCCCGGGGCGTGGATCGCGGAGACGGCCTCGCATCAGCACTATGATCTCGTGGTGGAGGCGACGGGACGGGTCGAGATCTGGAACATGGCCCTGAACCTCGTCGCCAAAGGCGGGACGGTGAACCTGTTCGGCGGTCCGCCGAAGGGCACGCACGCGTCGTTCGACACGAACCATCTGCACTATCGGCAGGTGACGCTGAAGTCGCCGTTCCATCACCGGCCGGAAAGCTTCAAGGCGTCGCTCGACCTGCTCACGCGCGGCGTCGTCCCGTCGGCGCCGTTCCTGACGGACACGCGGACGCTCGAGGAACTGCCCGAGGTCTTCCGCGGCATGGCGGAATCGAAGTCTGCGGTGAAGACGCGGATCCGGATGGAGGCGCGCGCATGAGCGTTCTGGCCTTGCTGCTCGCGTTGGCGATGGGGGACGACTGGCCCGCCTGGCGCGGTCCGAACCGCGACGGCGTCAGCGCGGAGAAGGGGCTGCCGTCGACGTGGTCGTCCGACAAGAACGTCTTCTGGAAGGTCGAGCTGCCGGGACCCGCGGGCTCGACGCCGATCGTGGTCAAGGACCGGATCTATCTGACGACGCCCGACGGGGAGCGGCTGCTGCTGCTCTGCATCGGCACCGACGGGAAGAAGGTCTGGGAGCGCGAGCTGGCGAAGGGCGTCAAGAACACGACTAATCTCGCATCCGCGTCGCCCAGCAGCGACGGGACGCACGTGTGAGCGTACGCCGGCACCGGCGACCTGTGCTGTTTCACGCTCGACGGGGAGGAGACGTGGCGCGCGCAGCTGCAAGAACGCTACAGCCGTTTCAAGCTGCAGTTCGGGATGACGACGACCCCGCTGCTGGTCGACGGCATGCTGTACCTGCAGCTGATCCACTCGGGCGGCGCCTGGGTCGTGGCGCTCGACGCGGCGACCGGGAGGGAGCTCTGGAAGGCGGCCCGCAAGTCCGACGGCGTCGACGAGTGCGAGCACTCGTACGCGTCGATGCAGTGGTGGACGGGCGGCGTTCTCGTCTCGCACGGCAACGACTACACGATCGGCCACAACCCGAAGGACGGCGCGGAGCTCTGGCGCCTGGGCGACCTGAACCCGAAGGACAAGTACAACAAAACGCTGCGCTTCGTGTCGTCGCCGCTGGTGACGAAGGACCTGGTCGTCGTCCCGACCGCGAAGGGCGGCGCGGTGGTCGGCCTGGACCCGGCGGCGACGGGGATCATCGACCGCGAGCGGACGGCCGGTCAGCGCTGGAAGGTGAAGGCCGGGACGCCCGACGTGGCCTCCCCGCTGCTGTATGACGGGCTGATCTATCTGAGCGACAACAACGGGACGCTGACGGTGCTTGATGCCGCAACGGGCGCGCAGGTCTATAAGAACCGTCCCGACAAGGACAACCACTTCGCGTCGCCGGTTGCGGGCGACGGCAAGGTCTACCTGGCCGGCCGGAACGGGACGGTGTCGGTGGTACAGGCGGGCCGCGAGTACAGGGTGCTCGCGGTGAACGAGCTGAAGACGCCCTTCGATTCGTCGCCGGCGATCAGCGGCGGCCGTCTCTACCTGCGCGGCGCTACGGCACTCTGGGCGATCGGCGAGCGTTAGCGCGACGCCCAGAGGCCGACCAGGATGGCCTCGGCGGCGTCGTGCCGCAGCGACGTCGGCCGCTTCGCGCCGGACTTCGCGATGACGTCGCGCGCGACCTTATCGGCGGCCTCCTTGGCGTCCACACCGCTCTGCCGCTGCGACGGCTTCAGCAGGTCGGCGCGCCATTCCTGGCTCATGACCTGGAGAATCGCAATGCCGCGGCGCGCGGCTTCCTTTCCCCACGGTAGATACAGCTCACCGCCGCCTTCGACGACGAGCCGAGCAAGCTGCGGATATCCGTCGAGGATCTGCGGGATCGCTTTTCGCAGCGCCGTGCGATTGCCGAAGTGCCGCGAGCCGTATCCGAGGAGCCGGCTTGATCCGTCGAACGCCGCCCATCCGCAGCGCAGTCCAAGATCGATGGCCAGGAGTCGAGTCTTCCCGTGCTGCTCCGGGGTCATGCTCCGGCTATCCTAGCGGCCGGAGCCTAATGCCGCGCGCTTTCGTGGACCGACGGGGCGCGCAGCACGTCCTGGGCCTTCGCGCGGACCTCGGCGGCGATCGGAGCCACCTTCGCGTCCTGCACCATCAGCAGGCCGGCCTTCTGGCGCACGTTCTTCACGACCCAGCGGCAGTGCGCCACCAGCTCGTCCTGCGTGCCCCCCACGTCCACCAGCGCGTCCGTCCACTTCTTGCACCCCTCGAGCGCGTCGGGGCCGTCTTTCCCGAGCCACGTCGCGCGGAATTCGGCGAACAACTTCGCGTGGTCGGCGGGCATCTTGATGTGGTCCATCTTCGACGCGATCGACGCGTCGATCTCGCCCAGCAGCTTCTCCAGCGGCGCGATCGTCGCCGCGATCCCGGGCTGCTCCTTCTTCTTCGCCGCCAGGAACTCCAGCATCTTGTGGCCGTAGTCGGCGTAGCCGTTGATGCGGCCGCGGATGTGCGCGACGAAGACCTCGCCCTGCTTCAGGATCGACTCCGCGTCGCCCTTCCGCGACTTCTGCTCCTTCGCCTGGTACATCCCGTTCAGCTCGTCGCGCACCGAGCAGGTCGCGCGGCCCTTCAGCTGCTGCTTCTGGCCCTCGACGTCCAGGATGTGCTCGCAGGGGCCGACGCCCAGCGTGTTGCGCATGATGTCGACGACCGTGAAGCGGTCGGGCGCCGTGTCGGGCAGCCGGTTGATCGGGTACACGACCAGCGGGCCGACATGGCTGATCTCCATGCGGCCCTTCTCGTTGAAGCCCTGGACGAAGCCGTTGCCCTGCGCATCGGCGAAGGCGGGATAGGTCATGCCGCCGATCGCCGCATCGAACATCTGGCGGCTGACGCGGACCTTCTGCAGCGGCTCGCCGAACCAGGT